>CAZSJU010000176.1:1670-7072 GCA_964607235.1 uncultured Anaerolineae bacterium
GGTCGGCTTGACCCTGGAAAAGCACATAGTCATCGTGGGGCTGCAGCCGTTGGTCGTGCCAGCGGGTATAGGGCCATAGCACCAGATGACGATTGGGTTGCAGTCCATGTTTGTCCAGTGGGCCGACCTGTTGGGGCAGCACCGCCACACCCCCTAGAGGGGTCTGGGTGATCGCCCAGGGCGCCAAATCGAGCGGCCACAGGCCATCGTTGTGCAGTCGATGGTACAGCGTCACGATGGGCTTGTCAGGGTGCAGGTGGATCTCGATGCTTTTGCGGATGCCTGTATCCGGCTCTGTAGTTTGGCACAGCCGTACGCCCTGGTCCGTCTCTTGGACTGTCAGCCCTTCATTGTCGGGCACGTTGGTGCGGGGAAAGGACTCGGGCGCGTGCCACAAACGGTGGCCGCCGCGTAGAAAAAAGTCGCCATAGGGGGTCTCCCAGCTCAGGTCGGGCACCTCGGCCAGTTGGTTTTCATCCGACCCTTGCAGGTACAGGCGCACGATGCGCGGTCCGGCCTCGGCCAGAAATTCCAGGCGCAGGTGCGGGCTGTGTAGGATGCGCGTGGGTAGTCCATAAAAATCGCCTCGCATTTTTGTCCTCCAAAAAGGTGCCCGGCACATAGATGTGCCGGGCACCTCCTTTCAGTCGACCAGGGCGTTGGCGGCGATCACCTGGCTGTACCAGCGCGCGCTGGTCTTGGGCGCGCGGCGTTGCGTTGCATAGTCCACGTAAATCAGCCCAAAGCGTTTTGTGTACCCATGGGCCCACTCAAAGTTATCCAGCAACGACCAGGCAAAATAGCCTCGCAGCGGCACGCCGATCGCGATGGCCCGTGCAGCCTCGGTCAGGTGACGCCGGAGATAAGATAGCCGTTGTGGGTCGTGCACTTTTCCGTCAGGGCCGACCTGGTCGGGGTAGGCTGCGCCGTTCTCGGTGATATACAGGGCTGGGAATTGATAGTCAAAGTGCAGCCGCCCCAACACGTCGTACAGGCCTGGTGGGTGCACTTCCCATCCCATCTCGGTGTGTTCGTCGTTGGGAAAGACCTCGCGTGGGGCGTTCTCAGATTCGGGGACCTGGTCGCTGCGTACGATGTTGCGGGAATAATAGTTGACGCCCAAAAAATCTAGCGGGACGGCGATGGTTGCCATGTCATCGGCCTGTACAAAGTCCATTGGGCGCCCGTAATGCCGCACCATATCGGCCGGGTAATGGCGCCCTACCAGCGGGTCGAGATACCAGCGATTGAGCTGACCATCTGCGATCCGGGCCGCGCTGCGGTCGGCCCGGCTGCTGGAAGCGGGCGCCTGGACACCCAGGTTGAGCACGATGCCCACCTGGGCCTGGGGGCTGTTAGTACGGATGAGGGGCACCGCCCAGCCGTGGGCCAACAGCAAATGGTGGGCCGTCGCCAGGGACTCGTCCAGGTCAGTGTGACCGGGCGCGTGATCTCCGCGCAAGTAGCCCAAGACGGCGCTGACAAAGGGCTCGTTCAGCGTCATCCAGTATTTGACGCGGTCGCCCAACCGGCGCGAGACGTGGTCCGCGTACTCGGCAAAGGCCTCGGCGGTGGCGCGGGCGGGCCAGCCACCGGCGTCTTGTAGCGCCTGGGGCAGGTCCCAGTGGTAAAGCGTGATAAAAGGCTCGATGCCTGCCTCCAGCAACCCGTCCACGAGCCGGCTGTAAAAGTCCAGGCCGGCGGGGTTGACGCGATCTCGGCCTTCGGGCAGAATGCGCGGCCAGGCGATGGAAAAGCGGTAGGCTTGCAGGCCCAGTTCCTGCATCAAGCCCACATCCTCGCGCCAGCGGTGATAGTGGTCGCAGGCGACGTCACCGGTGTCGCCGTTGACGACGTGATCGGGCGTGTGACAAAAGCGATCCCAGATGCTCTCACCTTTGCCGTCCGCCTCCCAGGCGCCTTCGATCTGATAGGATGAAGTAGCGGCGCCCCAGACAAAACCTTGGGGAAATTTTATCTCGTTAATGATTTGACCTCCTTTAATTTGGTTTACCCAGTGCGACCTCGACTGTTACCTCGGTCTGGCCGGCCGATGGGAGGGGCACGACGTCCCCCGCTATGGGTTGGCCGTCCACGGTCAGTGCAACGGCGTTGCCGGGGCCGACGCGCCCCACAGCGATGTGATAGGTGACGTCACGAAAGACGCGGGTGGCCTGAAAGCCAGGCCAATCTTGTGGAATGACCGGGGCGACTTGTAGGCCGTCAAAGGTGGGCCGGATGCCCAGGATCCATTGGGTGATCGCCACATAGTTCCAGGCGGCGGTGCCCGTCAGCCACGAGTTCTTGGCCTCGCCGTGGGTCGGGGCGTCGCGCCCGGCGATCATTTGAGCATAGACATAGGGCTCGCAGCGGTGCACCTCGCTGATGACCTCGCGCGCCGAAGGGTTGATGCGGGTATAGTAATCATGGGCCTGGTCGCCGTGCCCGAGTATGGCTTCGGCGATCATGATCCAGGGATTGGTGTGACAAAAGATGCCGGCGTTCTCTTTATAGCCCGGCGGGTATGAAGAGATCTCGCCCAGGTGCAAGTAGTAGCGCGAAAAAGCCGGTTGTTGCAGGATGATGCCGTGGGGCGTCGCCAGATGTTTCTGGACGGCCGCCAGGGCGCGTTCGGCCCGGCCATCTTGTAGACCGATGCCGGCCAGGATGCAAAAGCCTTGCGGCTCGATAAAGATCTGGCCCTCCTCGCATTCCTGGGAACCTACCTTGTGACCGAAATCATCATAGGCGCGCAGGAACCAGTCGCCATCCCAGCCGTGCTTTAAAATTGTCTCTGCCATCTTGATGGCCTCGGCGCGGTATTGCGTCGCGGTTTCCACCTGGCCGCGCTCTTGGGCGATGGCGGCCAGCTCTTGGGCGGCCAGCACAAACTGTCCGGCGATAAAGATCGACTCGGCCACTCGACCTTCCCTATTAGTGGTGGTCTGGAAAGGCTCGCCCGGCACCTCGGAAAAGGTGTTCAGGTTCAAACAGTCGTTCCAGTCGGCGCGTCCGATGAGCGGCAGCCCGTGGGGTCCCAGCCGGTCCAGTGTGTAACGCAAGCTGCGCCGCAGGTGCTCGTAAAGGGGCGTCTCGGTGCCGGGTTGGTTCTCATAGACGACGGGCTCGTCTAAAAGCGTCCAGTCGCCGCTCTCTTTTAGATAAGCGGCCACGCTGAGAATTAACCATAGGGGATCGTCGTTAAAGTCACTGCCGACGGCGTCGTTACCCCGTTTAGTCATAGGCTGGTATTGGTGATAAGCGCCGCCGCTTTTCAACTGGGTGGCGGCCAGGTCCAAGATGCGCTGGCGGGCGCGTTCGGGGATCATGTGCACGAACCCCAGCAGGTCCTGGTTAGAGTCGCGAAAGCCCATGCCACGTCCAATGCCCGATTCAAAGAACGAGGCCGAGCGGGACAAGTTGAACGTCACCATACATTGGTAGGTGTTCCAGACGTTGACCATGCGGTCGGTGTGCACGTCCGGCGTCTGGACTTGAAAGACCTCCAGCAGGCTGTCCCAGTAGGCGCGCAGCGCTTGAAAGGCGGCCTCGACCTGCTCGACGTCCAGGTACCGGGCGATCAGCGGCTGGACCGTGCGCTTGTTGATGCGTTGCGAATCAGGCGGGTCGAACTTTTCGGCGTGGGGATTCTCGTGATAACCCAGCACAAAGATCACGCGACGGGTTTCTCCGGGCGCCAGGGTGATTTTGACATGGTGCGACCCGATGGGCGCCCAGCCGTGGGCCACAGAGTTAAGGGCGTGGCCCTGCACGACCGCTGCCGGACGTTCCCAACCCCCATAGGCGCCTAAAAAGGCGTCGCGTTGGGTGTCGAATCCGGCCAGTTCCGCCGAGCAGGCAAAGAAAGCAAAGTGGTTGCGGCGCTCACGGTATTCGGTTTTGTGATAGATGACGTCTTTTTCAACCTCAACCTGGCCGATGCTAAAGTTGCGCTGAAAGTTGGTCGCGTCGTCCCAGGCGTCCCACAGGCAAAATTCGACGCTGGAAAAGAGCGAGAGATGTGCGGGGGTCTGACGCCGGTTGGTCACGGTCAGATCCCAGATCTCTAGATTCTCGTCCAGGGGAATAAAATAGCGGGTGCGGGCGTGGATTTTTTGGTGGGTCGAGGCGATGACGGTATAGCCCAACCCGTGGCGACATTGATAGTCGTCCAGGTCGTGGCGGGTGGGTTGCCAGGAAGGGGACCAGAAGGTCTCACTGTCGTCATCACGCAGGTAGATATAACGCCCGCCCAGGTCAAGGGGCACGTTGTTGTAGCGATAGCGGGTCAGACGGCGCAGGCGCGCATCGCGATAAAACGTGTACCCTCCGGCCGTGTTGGAGATCAGGCCAAAATAGGCCTGGCTGCCCAGATAGTTGATCCAGGGCAGTGGGGTGTCGGGTCGCGTGATGACGTATTCGCGGCTTGCGTCGTCAAAGTAACCGTATTGCATTTTCTCCTCACTTTTTCTTTACACAGTGGTTATGGAAAAATAGTGTCCGCACGACGCGCGGACAATCAGCTCGGTCGGCAGCGTCTGGCGTAGCGGTCCCGCTTGTCCCTCTTGGAGCAGGCGCAGCAGCAGGCGGGCGGCGGTGCGGCCCAGGTCGGTCACCGGTTGACGCACGGTGGTCAGCGGCGGGTCGGTGTAGGCGGCGACGGGGGCATCGTCGAAACCGATTACGGCGACGTCGTCGGGGACGCAGCACCCGGCTTCCCACAGCGCGCTGAGGGCGCCCAGCGCCATCAGGTCGCTGGCGACAAAGACTGCGTCAGGCGCCAGGGGCAAGAGTTGCGCCATCGCTGCCCGACCGCCGGCCTCGGTAAAGTCTCCTTTGACGATCAACGCGTCATCCACAGGATAACCGGCTTTGAGCAATGCGGTCCGATAGCCTGCACGGCGGTCCAGGCCCGGCACCATGTCCAGCGGACCGGTGATGGTGGCCACCCGACGCCGTCCCCCTTGCAGGAGGTGGGTGGTGGCCATATAGGCGCCGCCCAGGTTGTCCACGTCCACATAGCTGACGCGGGGGTCGTCGTGACGGCCAATCAACACAAAGGGGATGTGATCTCGCAACAAATAGGGAATGAGCGGATCATCCATCAGAGCCGAGACAATGACCACGCCGTCGAGCATCTGGCTGCGCAGCGCGCGCCGGTAAAAGTCTTTTTCGCTGGGGCGCTCGACCATCGAGAGCAGCATGTGATAGTGGTGCGCACTAGTCACCTCGGCGATGCCGCGCAGCACGTTGGGGAAAAAGGGGTCGAGAAAGACAGTGTTGATGGTTTCAGGGATGACGACGGCCAACGTTTGGCTGCGTTGTCCGGCCAGGCTGCGGGCGGCGGCATTGGGATAGTATCCCATCTCGCGGACGACGCGCTTGACGCGTTGGCGCACCGC
>CAZSJU010000177.1:0-6996 GCA_964607235.1 uncultured Anaerolineae bacterium
TCTTTGTCCAGCGTGTAAACGTGCACGTAATAGAGGCCGAATTGCTCCTTGATCAGTGGGATGACCGACTTGAGCAACTCGTCTGGGTCAAGGATCGCGCCTACCTGCTCGGCGATGTCCGCAGCGGTGTTGAGCCGTCCGGCAAAGCGCTCCATTTCCATTTCGGCTAGTTTGCGCTCGGTGACGTCCTGGTTCACACCGTGTAGCTTGACGGTGCGCCCGTCCGTGTCCTTTTCGGTGGTCAGCCACACCGAAACCCACATCTCCTTACCATCAATGGTCAGGTTGCGCGATTCGAACTGGGTTTGAAAGTCGGGGTCGGTGGCTTGGATTGCCATCTGGATATTTTGCCCGACGGCGGGCGCATCCTCTGGCGGGACAAAGCGCTGCGCAAATTCTGCTGCCGACATCTGGTAGCCGCCGATCTCTTTGGCGGTGGCGTTGTGGAAGGTTTTGTAGTACTGGTCGTTAAACGTGAAGGTCTGGGTTTCTACGTCAAACTCCCAGTGCCCCATCTTGGCGATGCGCAAAGCGTCAGCGAGTTGCCGTTCGTTCTCTTGCAGCGTCGCTTCTGCCTTTTTACTCTGGGTGACGTTTTTATCGACACCTCGGTAACCTAGCAGGTTCCCAGCCTCATCCAACATGGGAACACCGTTGGTTACGAAACAAACTTTATGCCCGTCCTTATGATAGTTCCAATTCTCAAGTCCCTCAATTGGGCGCTTGTGGGCTATGATTTCGCCAAAGATCGGAGCGATACGCTCGGCTTCTTGGGGAAGCATAAAGTCAAAAGCCGTCTTGCCTAACATTTCATCTGTTGTATAGCCCAAAGCCGGCTCGACGTTTTCGGATACGTACACGTAGCGACCCTGTTCGTCAACCTCCCAAATCCAGTCGCTGGTGCTTTCAATAACGTTGCGGAAACGAGTCTCCGAAAGTTCAACTTGGGCAAACAGTCGCGCGTTCTGAAACGCGGTGGCGATCTGTCCGGCCAGGGTGCGGAACACGTCCAGGTCGGCGTCGGTGAAATAGTCTACCTCGTCGTGCTGGATGTCAAACACGCCCAGCACACGGTCGCCTACGATCATAGGCACCGAGACCTCGGCGCGGGTGTCGGGCAACAGCTCGTTGGGCAAAAAGTCTGGGTCATCGCGGATGTCGCCCACTACCACGATCTCTTTGCCCCGGGCGGCGCGGGCCACGAGACTCTTTGCGCTGTCCAGTGGGATGCTGTGGCCGCGTTCGAGCATGACCCGTCCGGGCTCACCATAACCGGCGCGCAGCACCAGGTCTGTTGCTCCTTCTTCCAGGGTATAGACGTGGGCATAGTACAGGCCAAAGCGCTGTTTGAGCAGCGGGATGACGACGTTCAATAGTTCATCGGGGTCGAGGATGTTGTTGACCTGCACGGCAATGTCAGAGGCGGTGCTCAGCCGCAACGTGTAGCGCTGGCGCTCCTGTTCAGCCAGCTTTTGCTCGGTGATGTCGGTGTGGGTGCCGAGCATCCGGGTGGAGATGCCATCAGCGTTGGTCTCGACGGTGTGGCCGATGTCGCGAATCCAGCGGTATTTGCCGTCCCTGGTCTTCATACGAAAGTCGGTGGCAAAGTCGCTGCCTGCTTGTATGTGCGCGTTCACGATGGCCTCGGTTGCTTCCAGGTCATCAGGGTGCAGCAAGCTGACCCAGGTCTCGTAAGAGTTGGATAGCTCGCCCGGTTCGTAGCCCAGCATGGTGAACCAGCGGTCACTAAAGTAGGCCTCACCAGCCAGTGGCAGGAACTCCCACACGCCGGCCTCGGCTGCTTCTAGTGCCAGGTCGAGCCGTTCTTCGTTCTCCTTTAGCGTCTTTTCGACTTGCACTCGTTCGGTGATGTCGCGGTTGCTGCCGCGGCGGCCCATCCAGTTGCCCTCGTCATCGTACACCGGCTGGCAGGCGTGGCCGATCCAGCGCTCCTTCCCATCTTTGGTGGTGATGCGGTATTCGATGGGTTCTGTCTCGATGGTGGATTGGTGCGCGTGCAGGTGGGCTTGTACGTGGGCCAGGTCGTCGGGGTGTACGATCTCGGCGAACAGCTCTGGGTGTTCCACAAACTCTTGGGCTGTGTAGCCAGTGATACGCTCGCAGGCTGGCGAGACATAGATGTATTCCTCGTCCGGCCCCAACCAGGTCTCCCAGTCGTAGGTAAAGTCGGCTACCATCTTGAACTTTTGCTGGCTCTCTTGGATCGCCGCTTCGGCGCGTTTGTGCGCGGTGATGTCCTTGACCGTGCCCATACTGGCCGTTTGTCCCCCCAGGTTGACCGTGCCTACCGTCATAGAGACCGTCATCCGGTCACCATTCTTGTGCAACATGCGCCACTCGTAAAAAGAGGGCACCGGTTCGCCGGCTTGACGACGACGATAGTTATCGGCGACGTCGGTGAGGTCTTCGGGGGCGATCAATGCAGTAAAGTCCATGCCGATGACCTCGTCGACCGAGTAGCCTACAATGTCGGCAAAGGCCTCGTTCACGAATTGCATCTTGCCGTCCTGAATCACAAAAACGCCGTCTTGCATATTGTCAATCAGGGTACGATAGCGTTCCTCGCTCTCGTGCAAGGAACCTTCTTGTTTACGATCACTCATATCAGGGGTGAGGGGGGTATCGGTCATCACTACTCCTCCAAATCTTGGCAATCTAATGAGAACTATATGTCCTAGTTTATGCTAGTATCGGCAAGTTTGCGTTATTGTTTAGTTACGATTGTGTTACGATGGTCAAGATGCGTCGTGATACTTGTTGTGCGGCGGGTGTCACCGCGCGGCCAAGCGGTTGATCAACGCCACCAACGTGGTGATGGAAACGGGCTTTTCTAAAAAAAAGTCGGCGCCCATCTGCTCGCACATGCCGCGATATTGAGCCTGGCCCGACACCATGATGATTTGTGTACCGCTGGTGGCCAGCTTTTCCGAGTAATCTTTTAGCAGGTCGGTGCCGCGATCTTTGCCCATGTGGATGTCACATAATAGCACGTCAAAGCGCATACTTTGTAACAGGTCGCGCGCTTCTTGGATCGTGAGCGCGAGGTGCACTTCATAGTTTGCTTGACGGAGAGCCTTGCTGTATAGGCGTCCCAAGTCGGCGTTGTCTTCGGTGATCAAGATGCGGCGCGCAGCCGCGGCGCTGGTGTCGGAACTGATGTGCTGGATTTGTTCATCTTCGGCGCGCACGATCTGGCGGATGGTGGGCAGCAGGTCGGTGCGCATGGTGGCTTTGGGCACAAAGGCGTCGGCGCCGGCTTCTAGCGCCGCTTTGCGAAAATTGTTAGTGTTGAGCAGGGTCAGGGCGATGATGCCGGCGTGGGGCATCAGTTCCCTCAAGCGGGGAATCACCTCCAATCCCGGCATGCCGATCATGGCCAGGTCGACTAGAATAACTTGGGGGCTCAACGCTTGCAACTGTTCCAGGGCGTCTTGGCCCTTTTCGAATGCGCCGATGATCGACAGATCGTCGTGCGCTTTTATAAATTGGGCGGTTGCCCGCAAAAAGGTGGGATTATCATCCACGAGCATGACCGAAATTGGTTTCATTTTGCTCTCCAGAATCACGTCAACTGGGCGCCCCACAATGGCGCTGGCGCTGGCTTTGCACTTTAACTATAAGCGATAGAGGTGGGGGATGTAAAGGGTATAAACTTGGGATTTTTTAAGGTAAAGGGTGGCAAGAAAATACAGAGGCGCTACGTAGTTTCTACGTAGGGATGGCGTCATGATGGTCATTCTAGCATATTGTGTTGCTTGGCATAGCGCACTAGAGCAACCCTGCCGCGTAATTGGAGTTTGTCCAAGATGTTGGCGCGATGCGTTTCGACGGTGCGCACGCTGATGTTCAAGATTTTGGCGGTCTGGCGGTTGGTGTGACCCTGGGCGAGCAGGGCCAGCACTTCTGTCTCGCGCGGAGTCAGCGGACAATATTCCTCCTCGGGGGAGGGAGGGGAGGGGGCATCTTTTAGCAAGGCGCGGGTCATTGTAGGGTGGACGTATATGTCCCCGCGCCAGGCTGCCTGGATGGCGTTGGTGAGTTCAGACTCGATGGCGCGTTTGGTGATATAGCCGGCCGCCCCGGCCTGGATGGCTTGGCGTAGCAAACTTTGTTCCTCGTGCGCGCTGAGGATCAGCACGCGGGTTTGAGGCAGGCGCTTTTTCAACTGGCGTGTGATCTCGATGCCGCCAGGTCCGGGCATGCTGATGTCCAGCAGCACCATGTCTGGCTCGAATTCGAGGGCCAGGCGCAGAGTTTCCGGCCCGTCGGCAGCTTCGCCGACCACCTCTAAACCCTCTTCGGCGTTCAACAAGGCGCGCAAGCCGGCGCGCAACACGCCGTGGTCGTCAGCGATGAGGATCTTGATCGGCATAGGGGACCTCCACAAACACGCTCGTTCCTGCCCCGGGGGCGCTTTCAACCATCATGTCACCCCCCAACATCTCGGCCCGTTCGTGCATGCCAAATACGCCCAGGCGGCCGCGCTGTGCCACCTTTTGCATATCAAATCCCACGCCGTCGTCCTCGACGATGGTCACCACATGGTCGCCGCGCCGTTCTAGCAACACATCCACGTGCCGGGCCTGGGCATGACGGATGACGTTGGTCAGCGCTTCCTGGACGATCCGATAGAGCGCCGTCTCGACTTCAGGCAAGAGCCGTTTGCCCATTTCCAGGCCGACGGTCTCAAATTGCACGTCGAGTCCATATTGTTGGCCAAAGGTCTCGCAGTACTGGTCTAACGCTGCCACCAATCCCAGGTGGTCCAGGCTGGCGGGACGCAGGTTCATCGCCATACGGTGCAGGTTCTCCAGCATAAGGTCCACCATCTCTTCCAGTTCGATGGCGCGGGCGACAATCGCCTCGGGGTCGTCGGCCTCCCGTTCCAGCAAGCTCAGGCCTAGCAACATGGAGGAGAGCGCTTGCCCGGTCTCGTCGTGCAATTCGCGCGAGATGTGACGGCGCTCGGCCTCTTGTACCTCCACCAGGCGACGAGAGAGGGCCTGCAGTTGTTCGCGCCCAGAGCGCACCTGCTCAAAGAGCTGCGCGTTTTCGATGGCAATGGCCGCCGATGCCGCCAGTGCGCTCAGCAGGCGTATGTCTTCCTGGTCAAACGTGCCGCTCTCTTTGTTCATAGCTTCAATGGCGCCGATGGTCTGTCCTTTGCTATGCAGGGGGACGCATAGCATCGAGCGCGTGACAAAGCCTGAAGATTGGTCGAAACCATCAAAAAAGCGCGCGTCTTTTGTCGTGTCAGGCACGATAGCGGCCTCGCCATGCCGGGTGACCCAGCCTGCTATGCCCTGGTCTAGCGCCAGCCGCATCTCACGCACAAAACCCGAACCCGCGCCCGAAGCGGCCGCAAACCACAAGTCACCCTGGCCTTTGTCATGTAGGATCACCGCTGTCGCCTCGACGCCCAGTAACTGGTTTGTGTTATCGGTGATGAGTGTTAACGTCTCTTGCAAGTCCAGCGTGGAGGTGATGGCGCGGCTGATCTCGTTCAGGACGATCAATTCCTGGTTGCGTTGTTTGATCTCCTTTTCGGCCTTGACCTCGTCGGTGATGTCTTGGGCAAAGATGGCCAGTCGTTTAACCTGGCCCTGGGTGTCAAAGACTGGGGAGGCGCTGATGTCAAAGACGGTGTCTCGCCATCGGCTTTGAAATCGGGCTGGCGTGCCCGAGCTTATTACCTGCTCTATTTGCACCCGGCCACTTTGAGCCAGGCCTGGTGCAATGTGCTCGTACACGCGGGTGCCGATGAGCCTTTCTGGGCTGTCCTCAAACCGGTGGGCTGCCGCCTGGTTGATGGCCAGTATCGTGCCTGCGGCATCGAGCAGCAGCGTCAAGTCCGTGGAAGCGTTTAGCAGCGCGCGCGCGGTTTGTTCGCTCTCGCGCAGCGCTTGTTGGGTCTGCTTGCGCTCGCTAATGTCGCGCGCGATGGACAACACTGTAGGGCGTCCGTTGAGTTCAAACAGGTGCGCGTTGATTTCGACCGGGATGTGCGTGCCGTCACGGGCGACGTGGACCGCTTCAAATAACACATAGTTGTCGGTGCACAGCTTTTCCATAATGGCCGGGCCCCGTTCCCGTTTGCCGGGCGCGTCAATGTCCAGCGGGGTCAGTTGTAACAGCTCTTTTCGGGTATAGCCTAGCCGTTGACATGCGATGTCGTTCACCTCGATGAATTGTCCCGGCATGCTCTCGGGCGTCAATTGATGCACGAACACGGCATCGGTGCCGCTGTTGAACAACAAGCGATAGCGTGCTTCGCTTTCGCGTAGGGCTTTTTCTGTCTCAACTTGCTTGGTGACATCGACGCCGGTGCCGACGACGTATTCAACCGCTCCTTCCTGGTTCAGGATGGCAGTGTTGGACCAGGCGATCTGACGGCGGCGTCCGTCTTTGGTGAGCCAATAATTGGTGTGCTTGTTGGGGAACTGACCTGCGCGCAGTTGCTCAAAGATTGCCTGGACAGGCGCTATCTCTTCCGGGACGAGCAACAGGTCCCAAAAGTGTTGACCCTTTACTTGGTCGAATGTATAGCCGGAAAGCGCTTCACAGGCTTGGTTAAAACGGACAATGCGTCCTTGAGCGTCGAGGACCACCACCAGGGCGCTGAGCGCATCCAGGATGCTGGAGGTAAAGCGGCATGGATCTATTTTGTGTGGGGAATGTAAATCGGTCAATGTTTTTCCTCCACGGACTGAGGACTCGCGCCTCGGCTAGATGTCGGTTTCACACTTGAATTTCGCGAGTTGCCACACTTAAGTATAGCACGAGGGAGTGGGTTTGTCGAATTTTACATACTGCGTGTCGTTTCAATACGGCGGCGCGTCAAGCGCGTCCCCTGTTTGTGTCATAGGGCTTGATTCTAACCCGCTTTTTCGGTCCACAAGTTACCGTCTTGTTACAATGGGGTTACACTTTTAGGCGTGAGGTGGGTAGGAGGTATTTTGTGCTCTTGTGGGGCAG
>CAZSJU010000178.1:0-3458 GCA_964607235.1 uncultured Anaerolineae bacterium
TGCGCCTTTATGCACGCGACGTCGATCACCTTCGAGAAATCATTTACAACAAGATAAAAACCATTCCGGGTTTCCTGCGTTCTAATACACATATCGTGCTGATTTCCGGCGCCGAACCTATCAAGCTCCCAATCGACGTCATCGCGCGCTGACTATCGGTTTGCGTTGCGGGTTGACAAGTTGGATCAGGGAAACCTTGCAAAGGCCCTCATAGCGCTGCGGTCAGGATTTCCTCCATCTCGTCCGACGTCAGCGCGATCGGGTTGCCGCGCATGCTGCTAGAACGGGCAGCCTTGTCGATCACGGCAGGGATGTCGTGCTTTGTCATGCCATAGGCGCTCAGCGGCGGCACGTCCAGCGCCCGGCACAGGTCAATCACCCACGCCACGCCGTCGTTGGCCGTGGCGTCGCGGTCGCCGGTCAGGAGCTGGGCCACCTCGCCATAGCGTCGCAGCGCCGGACTGTCGGGGGCGCGTCCCTGCAATGCGCGCACGTTGACCGGCATCACATAGGGCAACAGCCGCCCACAGACCGCGCCGTGCGGCGCGGGGAACATTCCGCCCAACGGCCCGGCAAAACCGTGCACTGCGCCCAGCTTGGCGTTGGCCAGCGCCAGCCCGCCAAACAGGCTGACCAGTGCCATGTCCTGGCGCGCCTGGGCGTCGTCCCCGCGTTCATAGGCGCGCCGCAGCGCGCCGGATGCGCGGCATAGCCCCTCGCGGCAAATAGCGTCCGTCAGCGGGTTGGACAATTTAGAGACGTAAGGCTCTAGCACCTGGGTCAGCGCGTCCAGCCCGGTCTGGGCAGTCACGTCGGGCGGCAGGCTGTAGGTCAATTCGGGGTCCACCAACGCCAGGCGCGGCAGCATCAGCGGGCTGCGCAGGCTGACCTTGACGCGGTGCTCGGGTGAGGCCAGCACCGCGTTGCGGGTCACTTCAGTGCCGGTGCCGGCCGTGGTTGGAATCGCGATATAGGGCGCGGGGGATTGGGTCAGCGGTTGTCCGCGACCAATGACCTCCAGATAGTCCAGCGGCGTGCCGCCGTTGGTCAGCAGCGCCGCAATGGCCTTGCCGGCGTCCAGGGCGCTGCCGCCGCCAAAACCGATCACCAGCCCGCACGCCGCCTCGCGCGCCCGCGCGGTGCCGGCCTGGACGACGTGCGTGCTCGGTTCGCCGTCCACGGAAAAGGTGCTGGCCTCGACCCCCTGGACCTCCAGGATCTCAAACAATGGCGCCGCCCGCTCGGTCGAGCGGCCTGTCACCACCAACGCCCGGCGGCCCATCCCGGCCGCGATGGGTCCTACCTCTTGGAGCGTCCCTGCCCCAAAGATGATGCGGGTCGCGGTGGCAAATTCAAAGCGCATGGGGTGCCCCTCTCGATAAGATATGTCAAGTGAGTTTATACTATCAGGTCTAGCGCTTGCTATATTGTATCTATCATGCGTGTCTTGTGCAAACGTTCCTGGGCACAAATGCGTCGCATCGAGCAGCATGCGGCAGCAACTAGTTGCGCAGTGCCTCGTCTATCACCTGGGCCAGGCGTTCAAGGCTGGGTGGCTTGGTCAACCAGGCGCTCAACCCCTCTGCTTGCAGTTCGTCCAGTTCCTTACCCATCGGGTGGCCGGTAAGCAGGATCACGGGCATCTGCCAGCCTTTTTCCCGCAGCGCGCGAAATAACGCGATCCCGCCCATCCCCGGCATCACCACGTCGCTCAACACAAGGACAACATGTTCCCCTCGTTCCCCCATCAGCGCCAGCGCTTCCTGGCCATTTGCCGCTTCCAATGCCTGGTAGTGCAATCCCTCCAGGCTTTCCACCAACGCGGCCCGTATCGACTTGCCATCCTCCACCACCAGCACTATCTCACCTCGTCCCTGAGGGATAGTAGAGACACCCGGCGGGGAAGGCTCGGCCGGGCGCACCGCCAACGCGGGCAGATAGATCGTAAACGTCGTCCCTTTCCCCACCTCCGTCGTCACGTCGATGCGCCCCCCGTGCTGACCGACGATGCCGTGTATCTGCGCCAGCCCCAGCCCGCTGCCCTGGCCCGGTTCCTTGGTGGTAAAGAACGGCTCAAAAATGTGCGGCAGCACTTCCGGCGTGATACCCGTACCCGTATCCGACACCGTTAGCCGGATCCATTCCCCCGCCTCGACAATGACCCGCTCCAGGCCAACATGTAACGTCCCCCCGCCCGGCATCGCATCCCGCGCATTGACGGCCAGGTTGGTCAGCATCTGCTGTATGCGTGTCGGGTCGGCGTTCACGATATACTCGTCCTGCCCACAGTACAGGTCTATTTCAATGTGCTCGGGCAACGTCCGCTTGAGCAATTTGACCTGATCTTTCAGCAATGGCAACAGGTCGAGCGGGCGCCGTTCCAATACCGCCCGCCGGCTAAAGTCGAGGATCTGCTCGATCAGCCGGCTGGCGTGCCAGGCCTGTTGGCTGACGACGCTCAGCCGTTCCCGGTCACGCTCGGACAAGGTCTCCGCGCGCTCGATCATGCGGGTGTAAAGGATGATGGTCGCCATAATGTTGTTAAAGTCGTGGGCGATGCCGGCCGCCAGTTGCCCCACCGCTGCCAGCCGCTCTTGCCCCTCAAGCCGCTTGCGCACCTCTCGTTCCTGGGTCACATCGTTGACCACCAACACCCAGTGCTCCAGTTCGACGTCATTCTCCTTTGGCAAGCCCGCGGGGCGAGCTTGTCGAGCCATCAGGACGTCGCCCTGGGGCAAAGCAGATTCCATCGGGCGGGCAATGACCTCAAAGATGCGGCCATCGGCCTCGACTTGATGCCACAAGCCTTTGGTGGGCGGCGAGGTGAGCAATTCGGGCAGCGGGCGCTCGCCCAGGTGGGTGAGCGCCTGACCCACTTTTACCCCGGCCAACTTGACCAGGTCTTTTTCGGCCACGGGGTTAGCCTGCAGGATTCGTCCCGCAGCATCCAGCAACAGCACACCCGCCGGCACGGTGTCGAGGACCTGCTCCATTTGCCGCGCTTGCTCATGTACCTGGGCCGTCAGGCGCTCTCGTTCTTTGAGCGCCGCCTCCCTTTGGGACTCGGCCTGCATCCGCTCGGTGATGTCGCGGGCCACAACAAGGATCCCTCTCACACGACCCTCGTGCAGGAGCGGCGTCGAATTGACCTCAACAGGGACACGTTCCCCGGCCCGGTTCAGAAACTCGGTCTTGTAGAGACGGGTCAGTTTGTCACCGCCGGCGCGTCGTGTCTGTCGGGCAGTGAGCTCGGCTTGATGCTCGGCTGGCACAAAAGCGGCAATTGATCGTCCAGTGGCGTTCGATCGCTCGAGACCGGCAAAGTCAAGCCCGGCCTGGTTCAAGTAAAGGATACGGCCGTCCATGTCATGAAGCAAGATGATGTCGCGCGTCGTTTCAGCCAGCAGACGATATTTCTCCTCACTCTCACGCAGCGCCTCGAGCGCCGCCTCTCTTTG
>CAZSJU010000178.1:3558-6986 GCA_964607235.1 uncultured Anaerolineae bacterium
GAGCGCCGCCTCTCTTTGGGACTCGGCCCGCACCCGCTCGGTGATGTCGTGACAGATGGAAATCACAACCTGCTGGCCCTTGTAATCGGCAAGCTTGGCCGTCACCTCCATCGGGATGCGATTCTTTTCGCGATCCAAATGAACCGTCTCAAATACAATCTCTCCCCTTTCCAAAAGCTTTTGCATCCGCGCTTCAATATATGTCGCATGTTCAGGGACGTCGACATCTGAAGCGTTCATTTGTCGCATTTCTTCCTCGCTGTATCCATATTTTGCGCAGGCGCTATGATTTACATCGAGAATGCGGCCCGTCAAGTCATGCACAAACACAGCATCGGCAATACTATTGAAAAGGTGTTGATATTGTTTTTTGCTCTCCCGCAGCGTCTCAAGTGCAGCCGCCCGTTGGGCCTCGGCCCGCTTTTGTCGGATGATCTCCCACGTCACATCGGCCAGGTAGGAGACGATCTCTATGTCTTTTTGTGTGTATTCCGTTGGCTTGTTGCCCACTGCCAGGACGGCAACCACCTTGTCTTGCCGCATCACCGGCACCACCAGCTCACGGATCAGTTTAGCGTGTCCTTCCGGCATGCCCTTTTTGTGCGGCAGCGAGGCATAATCATTGTGAACCACCGGTTTTTTCTCGTACACACAGTCCACCCAGACACCGGCTTTATCGATGCCATAATGCATTCCCCGCCCCTCAGCCTGGCAGAATTCCTGCAGCGTGCGAGTGGACCACTGCTGCAGGGAAAGGGTCTTTTCGTCCGGCCCTACAAAGCTATAAAACCCGATGGGGCTATCCACGAACGCCCCTGCCTGGTCCAGAGCGCGGGTCAAAAGTTCATCCAAAGTGTGGGTGGCCGCGTATGTGATGAGCGCAAGGCGCGCTTGGGTCAAGCGCTGGTTCAGGCGCTCCTCGCTCTGGTCGCGAAAGACCAAAACCACGCCGGTGATATTTCCCTGCGGGTCAAACATTGGCGCGCCACTATCAGCGATGGGGATTGCTCGGCCACCTTTTGAAATGAGCAACGTGTGATTGGCCAGCCCGACAATCACCCCTTCTTGAAAGACGCGCGCCACAGGGCTCTCCACCGGACGACGGGTCTCCTCATCAATGATGTCAAAGACCACCCCCAGCGGTCGACCGGCGGCCTCCGCCTCGCTCCACCCGGTCAGTTGCTCGGCCACCGGGTTCATGCGTCGAATCCGGCCGTCGGCGTCGGTCGCAATGACCCCATCGCCGATAGAATAGAGCGTTGTGGCCAACTCTTGTCGGCTTGCTCGCAGTATCCTGTTGCTGCGGACCACCATCATCGCCAGCGCAGAGATAATGCCGACCAACAACGATTCAACGAGATAGGGCTGCTCGCGCCAGCCCTCTAGAACGGCGGGCCAGATGGGATCGTCGTGCAGAAAAGCCAGGAATCCCCAAATGGCCGGCGTGGTAAAGGTCTGATAGCCAATCAAAATGATCAGCAGCCAGGCCAGGCCGTACCCTGCAACAGTGCGCCAGCGATCCATCACACGGCGGTAAAGCACCCGGATGACCAGCAAAAAGGGGAACGCATATAGCATGTTCCCGACAAGGACCGTGCCCAGCGACAACCCGTACGGGCGGACGACGGATAAAAAGCAAGCCAGCATTAACGCCGCCCACCAGCGGTTCAAGAGCGCAAAACCCATATAGCCAAAAATCCAGCGCCCCTCGATCAAAGCCTCGGTATACGGGATATTGACGCTCAGATAGCTCGCTGCAGTCCCCAGGATGGCAAGGGCGACAAAGCGAACCAGTTCGCCCTGCCACGAGTCGGCGTTATTCAAAACCTCAAGTCGCTTGCCTTCCATAACCTTCATACCCTACGCTCCTCGCTCTTGCCCGATGATCTGGGCGATCAACTGTCCCAGGTGCTCCAAAGTGGGCGGCTTGGTCATCCAGGCGCTCAACCCCTCTACTTGCAGTTCGTCCAGTTCCTTACCCATCGGGTGGCCGGTAAGCAGGATCATGGGCATCTGCCAGCCTTTTTCCCGCAGCGCGCGAAACAACGCGATCCCGCCCATCCCCGGCATCACCACGTCGCTCAACACCACGGCGACATGTTCCCCTCGTTCCTCCATCAGCGCCAGCGCTTCCTGGCCATTTGCCGCTTCCAGTGCCTGGTAGTTCAATCCCTCCGTATCTACCTTGACAAGCAGGTCGGTCTGATGCTCTACGAGCAAGCGGTATTTCTTCTCGCTCTCTTGCAGCGCCGCCTCGGTCCGCTTGAAATCGCTAATATCGGTAAAGACGGCCATCGTGCCGGCGAAACTTCCGGCCTCGTCAATACGCGGGCTGCCGGCGATGAGTACCGTGATCCGCCGGCCGTCCTTGCGCACCAGTTCCAGTTCGTAGCGGTCAGACGCGCCGCGCAGGCGTCGTTCGTTGGCGGCTTGCACCAGGGGCCGTTGGTCGGGTGAAATGATGGCTTTCCAATGCAACCCTACCAGCTCGTCGCGGGGGTAGCCCAACATCTCTGCCGCTGCCGGATTGACAAAGGTAAATATCCCGTTGGCGTCCTCCACCACGATGCCTTCGGCTATGCTCTGGACGATGTTCTCGTTAAAGGTGGCCAGTTGCTGTGTCTCTTTGTACAAGCGCGCGTTCTCGATGGCGATGGCGGCCTGGTTGGCAAAGGCCGTGACAGCCGGCAGGTCGGACTCGGTCAGGTCGGTGCCGGTGACGGCCAGCAAGCCCCATACTTTGTTGCCGACGGTCAGGGGAGCATAGATGGACTGCTGCCAGCCTAACAAGTCTATCAGCCGTCCGGCCAGCGACCGCACGGGCCGGGGCAAGGTCTCGGCAACGCGGACAGCGTCTATATCGTCAAACATTGCTTCTTTACTGGCAATGACCCGTTGGAAAAAGCCGTCTGGCTTTATAGGGAAACAGTAGCCTTTTGCCGACAGGCCGGTCAATTTCTCGGCCGCCCGCACCAGGGCCGATTTGAGGGTGAGATGGGCGACGATCATATGTGTCTGATCGTCGCTCAGGGTAAAGACCGTAGTATCAAGGCCCAACCTGGCTGTCTGCTCTCCGATGGCACGATACACTGCCTCGGTAGTGCGCGCACGCTGCAGGGCTTGGGCTGCCTGGTTGAGGGCTAATAGCAAGCGCTGACTGTGAGTCGCTTCCGCCAGCGATCGCTGCAACGCCTCTAGCGTCGTCTCAGTTTGGGAATCTATCGGCTTGTGTGCAATGGGTTCGTCCTCTTTATCCATCGCAGTTTCCTTTCGCACCGGCGCTATAGGACAAAGCGCTGGACATTATGCATCACCTTTTGAAAACACAACACCGCCCGATCCCTTGACCAAGCGGTGTCATGATGCCGCTATAACGTCGCCTGACCGGATGAGCCCTCACCTGGTCCAGGGTTACCCTTGAATACCGC
>CAZSJU010000179.1:0-2478 GCA_964607235.1 uncultured Anaerolineae bacterium
CGCGCGACGAATCGCTGGCCACGGTCGAGCGCAACACGCCGGTGCTGACCTGGCGGCACAACAATGTCATCCCGGAAAGCTATGGCAAGTCTCCCTTTTATTTCCAGACCTTCCAGGATGACACCGTCTCGACCCTGTACGAAGATGAATATGGAGCGAGTCCCCGTGCTATATACACGTTTTGGAACAGCTTTACGCACTGGGCGCCCCAGGATTTCTACAGCGATAATGACAGTTATGTGTGGCGCATCAAGCGTAACGGATTTGCCTATGCGGTGTCGAACCGCTTTATCAAGCGCGGTTACCTGCCGGCCGAGCTCGAGTTCTCGCCACGGGTGACCAGCGAGGGCAGCACCTATACCAACCGCACGCCCAGTTTCCGCTGGGCGCCGGCCCAGTCGGCGGCCACTTATCAGTGGGAACTGTACGAGGGTGGCAACCTGGTAGAGGACCAAGAGACCATGGTGCCCTATTATACGCCGCGCAAGGCCATCAAGGACGGCACCTACACCTGGCGGGTATGGGCCGTGGATGCTCAGGGCCGCTCCGGGGCGCAGGCCGCGCAGGGCGTCTTTAGCAAGCTGTACGACACGTTGCAGATCACGTTGGCCGCGGTGGAGGGTACCCAACTGACGTTGGCCTGGCAGCCGGTCAAATACGCCGCGTATTATGTGGTGTTGGTCGATAACGATCCCAATTTTTCGAAACCTAAGGACTACATGACGTATAACACGGTGCTGCTCCCCGAAGGGCTAAAAGATGACATGTTTGAGCAACCGTTGTACGTGCGTGTGTACATGATGGATAACCAGGGCAATAAAGGGCCGGATGTCGATCTCAAATTTGATCTGCAGCCGGCGATTGATATAGTTATCAGCGGGCCATTGACGGGTTTGGTCAACACCCCGCATACCTTTGTCGCTACGGTCCCCTCGCTCACGGCTACGGTTAGCTTGCCTATTACCTACGTCTGGCAAGCTACTGACTTGGCACCTGTGGCGCACACAGGCGCTGTGAGCGATATGGTCGATTTGACCTGGAGTACTTTTGGCGTCAAGACCGTCACTGTCAATGCTAGCAATATCGGAGGCACGGCCGATGCAATTCATAACATCACCATTCAAGTCAATCGTTGGTTGCTCTATTTACCCCTGACGATCAAAGGTGATGAATCCCTTTTACGTTGAAAAGTGAGGCAGCTCATGACACAATCTGTCGATGTATTAGTAGCGCACGCGCATCTCTTGACGATGCAGGGTGAGGGCGTAGGCTATATTCGTGACGGCGCGGTGGCCGTGCGGGAGGGCCGCATCGTCGCCGTCGGTGCCACGGCCGAGCTGGTCAGTCGCTTTCAGGCCGGGGAGACGCTCGACGCCCACGGCTGCGCCGTGCTGCCGGGGCTGATCGATGCCCATATGCATACGCCGGAGGGGGTGTTGCGCGGCGTGGCGCAGGACGTCAAGCACTGGATGCAGCGCGCGCTGGATCCTTACGAGCGGCACATGACGCCCAAAGCGGAACTGGCCGGTAGCCGGCTCAACGTCTTGGAGGGGTTAAAGGCCGGCACCACCACGTTTGGTGATTACACGACCCCTTTTCCCGGCTGGCCGCAGGTCTTTGTGGAATTGGGCGTGCGTGCGCGGCTGACGCCTACGGTCAACGCGCTGCCGCCGGACGGGTTGTCGGGTAAGGTCGGTGAGCTGTATCCCTTTGACGTCCCCAGCGGCCGGGCGCGGCTGGCGGCGGCGTTGGCCTTTGCCGACGATTGGCACGGCGCGGCCGAGGGTCGGATCACCGTCATGTTGGGGCCGCAGGCGCCGGACATGCTGCCGCGCGAGTTGTTGCTGGAGGCCAAGCGGGCGGCAGCGCGCCGCGGGCTGATGATTCACATGCACGTCGCCCAGGGGGACCGCGAGATCGACCAGATGCTCAAGCGCTATGCCCAACGCACGCCCGCTTTCCTGGACGCGCAGGGCTATCTGGACGAGCAACTGCTGGCAGTGCACCTCACCGAGGCCACGAGCAAAGAGACCGCGCTGATGGCGCGGCGGGGCGTCCGCATGGTGCTGTGTTCCGGCAGTATCGGCATCATCGACGGCATCGTGCCGCCGGCGCATGCGTTCCGGGCCGCCGGTGGGCGGGTGGCCCTGGGCTCGGACCAGGCCAGCGGCAACAATTGCATGAACATCTTTAACGAGATGAAACTGACGGCGCTGTTCAA
This sequence comes from uncultured Anaerolineae bacterium, assembly GCA_964607235.1. Lineage (GTDB taxonomy): Bacteria > Chloroflexota > Anaerolineae > S140-20 > S140-20 > CAZSJU01. The sequence goes on from CAZSJU010000179.1 coordinate 2,222, forward strand.
CAAGATCAAGTTCCGCGACCCCACCGTGATGCCGGCCTGGGCGGTGTTGCGCATGGCGACCATCGAAGGGGCGCAAGCGGTGGGTCTGGGGGACGAGATCGGCTCGTTGGCGCCGGGTAAACAGGCGGACCTGATCCTGGTGGACCTGACGGCGCCCAATCTGACGCCGGTGTTAGAGACGCCGGTGCGCAACATTGTGCCCAACCTGGTCTATGCCGCCAGCGGCCACGAGGTCAAGACGGTCATGGTCGCCGGGC
>CAZSJU010000179.1:2578-4821 GCA_964607235.1 uncultured Anaerolineae bacterium
GGAAAGGTCAGCACGACCAGTCCCAGGCGGCGCTCTGAGGGTTCGGTCTCTGTCTGGGCGACCAGGCGGGTGGCCAACCGGCGGGCCAGATCTTCCAGCTCTTCTTCCGAGATGCAATCTGCGTTGACGCCCATCGCCTGCGCCAGGGCAGGCGGGTCGTTGGAGACAAAGCCGCCGCGGAACAAGCGCTCGGCCCCAGGCGCGCTGGACAGGCGTTGTGTCAGTAATCCACCGGTGCCCGACTCGGCCACCGCCATAGCCCAGCCGGAAGCGGAGAGATGCTGCAGCAATACCGCTTCAACGGTCTCTTTGCCGGTGCCGTACACGGCGTCCCCCAGCCGTTCCCGCACTTGAACTTCAAGCGGCGCGATCAGGCGATCCGCTTCCGCTTTGCTCTCGGCCTTGGCGGTGATGCGCACGTCGGTTTGACCCGGATGGGCTGCCAGGCCGATGGTGGGGTTGCTGCCGGTCAACAGGTCGCCCAGCGCCGCGTCGATGCGGCTTTCGCCCATGCCGGCGGTGCGCAACACGCGGGTCTGGATGACCGCGTGCAGGTCAAACTGTCGCCGCAGGTAGGGCAGCACCGCCTGTTCCAGCAAGTATTTCATTTCATGGGGCACCCCCGGCAGGCTGATGACCACGCCTTGCGCCGTCTCGACGATGAAACTGGGGGCGGTGCCCACCGGGTTTTCGAGGGCGATGGCGTCGCGCGGCACGTAAGCCTGGCGGCGGTTGTTCTCGCTCATCGTGGACCCCCAGCGCTCAAAGCGGGACGCGATTTGGTCTAGCAGCGCCGGGCGCAGTTCCAGCGGCCGGTCGGTGGCCTGGGCCACCGCTTCACGGGTCACGTCGTCCACCGTTGGCCCCAGGCCGCCGGTGGTGATGACCACCTCGGCGCGCGCTAGAGCCTGGCGGATGACGGCGGCGCAGCGGGCCTCGTTATCGCCGACGGTGGTCTTGTAGTACAGATTGAGACCGATGGTGCGCAGTTGGCGGGCAATGTGGGCCGCGTTGGTGTCTATGATTTCACCGAGCAGCAGTTCGGTGCCAATGGTGATGATTTCGGCGTTCATGGGGCCGGGCTCCTTCACGTCGCGGGAAATAGGGATAATTGCCGGTAGCTTGGTTGTTCCAGGATGTCACGCGCTTGTTCTCTCGCCGCCTCGGGTAGTTCCTGGCTGTACGCCTCCCGGAAGCGGGTGCTGATAATGGTGCCGTCGGTCCGGCAGACCTCTTCACGGACGTGACCGCACTGCCGGCACAAATAATAGCGGTGCGGGCCGGCGACGTTGATCCGCTGCATCACCGGCCAGGGCGGCGCGCCGGTGCAGTCGCAAAAGACGGGGTGAGCGTGAGTCATATAACCGGGGCGCGCTAGTGTATTTTGAGCGACATGGATAGATAGACCTGGTCGATCGTCCGCCAGTTGATTGCATAGCTATCCGCCGCCAGTGCCGAGCCTGTCCACGTCAACTGGACTAACAAGACGGCAGTCAAAGTTAAACCACGCTTCATCATTGCCCTCCGCGATGCCCGCGCGTTATTCATCGTATATAGTGTGCCGATCGCTGATTCATCCTGGATGATCGAGATGATCGACATGATCGACGCTTTGCCCTTTCCTGGCGCGGGGATGCGCCCCTAGTATATGGGAATTTGGGGACGCGTCAAGCGCGGGGTTGGGGAATAGGAATGGGGCCTTGGGGTGCGTCGCACTGGGTGGAGGCGGTGCGACGCACCGGGGGAGCTATTCAAAGACCAACAATTCCGGGTGGGCCAGCGCTTCCTGGTAAATCGGCCCGTGTTTGATAAAGCCCAGGGCAGTGCCGCTGCCGCGTACGGCCAGCAGCCGCTCGCCCGGTTGGGCCTGAATTCCCGGCGGCAAGATGACCTGCCCGTCGGCGTCGATTTCACTTTGCCCCAGTGTGCGCAGCGGCACCTTGGCGGTCGCCAGACGGACGGGGGTGCTGACGCCAAAGCCACCGGAACGCTGACTGCCCGGCGTCAAGACGACGGCGTCCCCGGCCTCAAACCCGTATTCCGCCGCCGCTTCGGGGGGCAGTGGCAGCGTCCTGTCCGCCCCGACCACCACCCAGCCAAAGACCCACTTGCCTCCCTTGACCAACTGTGGCACGTCAGCTCTCCTTGACGATCATGAGGTCCATCCAATCCTCCACGATTTTACAGCCTTGCAACGCCGAGCGATCCAGCAACGCGCGCAGCTCGTCTGGAGTATAGGAGGA
>CAZSJU010000179.1:4921-6973 GCA_964607235.1 uncultured Anaerolineae bacterium
AGGATCAGCGCCATCTCGGCCGCCGGCCGCAGGGACAGGGCGCCCGTAAACGCCTGCTTGAGCGTCATCTCTTGCACGTCGAAATCCGCGCTCAGGCGCAGGTGTACCTGCGTGCTCTCAAAGGTCCACCCGTCGCCCGCCCGGGCGAGCCGCGACGTTTGGCCGCCCGCGCGGCGCCACAGCGTTTGCCCGTCCAGGTAAAAGGCGTTCTCGTCCTCGCGCTCGAAATCGCCCTGTTGGAGAAAGAGACGCGGTTTGTCCAGGTAGGGCTGGCCCTGATGCACGCAGAACGTGCTACAGTTGCCGCAGGCGTTGCAAAGGTCGTCCACGTGCAGGATCTGGCGGCGCTGCGTGACCTCGAAAACCTCTTCCCCGCCCCGTATCAGGACGCCGTCCACGCACACGAGCTGGGGCAGCGTCCGGCGCCGCGGCGTGACGAAATAGGCATAATTAGCGCGGTTGGGGCAGACCTCGACGCACTTGTCGCACAGCGTGCTGCACTGTAGGCAGCGCGCCGCTTCGGCCTGCGCGTCGGTCTCGCTCAGTGTCTGCTCGATCAGGTCAAAGCCGTCCCGTTCCGCCGGTGGCAGCATGTCCGGTTCGCGCTGCGCGACCTTGCGGGCGCGGGCGTGCTTGACCTGTTGCACCTCGGCGTCCGAGAGTTCGACCGGGCGCGCCGGCAGGGGCGTAAAGTCTCGGCCCAGTTGCGCGCAAATCGCCTCGGCCGCGCGCCGACCGTCGGCGCAGGCCTCGATGATGATGGCCGGGCCGCGCACGGCGTCCCCACCGGCATAGGTGCAGTCCGCGCCGACTATTTGCCCGCTCTCGGGCTCGACCGCGATGGCGCCGTTCTTGCGCAGCGTGACGCCGCTGCCGTCCAGGAACGTCACGTCAGGCCGTTGCCCGATGGCCACGATGACGCTGTCGGCCGGGATTTGGAAGGTGCTGCCCGGGATGGGCTGGGGCCGGCGTCGCCCGTCGGGGCCCGGTTCGCCCAGCCTGTTGCGCACGCATTCCAACGCGACGACGCGGCCATCCGCCAGGATGACGCGCTCCGGGGAAGCTAGCTCCTCTAGCACGTTGCCCTCGGCCAGCAGGCCTTCCAGCTCTTCCTGGGTGGCCGGCATCTCGGCCTGGCTGCGCCGGTAGACCACGGTCACCGGGCGGCCAAGCAGCCGGCGGGCGGTCCGCGTGGCGTCCATAGCCGTGTTGCCGCCGCCGATGACCAGCACCTTTTCGCCCAGGTCCGGCGTCTCGTCGTGCGCCACCCGCCTCAACAGCTCCAGCGCGCTATAGACCCCCTGCCCGTCAATACCTTCGATCTTGAGCTGAGCGTCCTGGGGAAAGCCGCAGGCGACGTACACCGCGTCAAAGCCTGCTTCCAGCAGCGTCTCGGGTGGCCCGACAACGGGATGGCCGCATTCGATCTGCACGCCCAGGTCCGTGATGCGCTGGATGTCCGCCTGGACCACGGCGGGCGGCAGGCGGAAGGGGGGCGCGATGGCCAGCATGCCGCCGGGGCGGTCCTGGGCCTCATAGATGGTAGTCTGGACGCCGTTGAGCGCCAGGAAATAGGCCGCTGCCAGCCCCGAAGGGCCGCTGCCCACGATGGCGACCTGGGCGTCCCCGGACGTCGCGCCACGCCGGGGGAGCGTGACCTGGCCGTTTTCAAAGGCGAAGCGCTTGAGCGCGCGGATGGCCACCGGTTCGTCATAGTTGTTGCGCGTGCAACGGGTCTGGCACAGATGGGTACACACATAGCCGGTCACGCCGGGCAGCGGGTTGCGCGCCAGGATCACCCGCAGCGCGCGCGCGTATTGGCCCTGGGCGATCAGCCAGGCGTATTCGGGTACGTCCTGTCGCACCGCGCACTGTTCCACGCAGGGCGCGGTGATACAGTCAAACAATTCCAGCCCCGACGCGACCTTGGGCAGGCCGTAGGGGTGATAGTCTTTTTTATAGCGCGGGTCGCGCCGCGCCGCGGCCGCCGCCTGAGCCAGGTTGTCCAGCTTGTCCCCGGCCAGCGCGCCCAGGCTACCGGCGCCGCGCGCG
>CAZSJU010000180.1:0-3058 GCA_964607235.1 uncultured Anaerolineae bacterium
ACTATACGAATACAATCAATCACGTCGGCAGCGGTAAAGAGCCGGTGTGTCCCCGTGCGCGGGTCCAGATAATTGCGACAGTCCGACCCCGTGCCAAAGGTCACCTCGCGCCCTTCCATACGGGCGGCGACGGCGTCGCTGCCCCGCCGGCACAACGCGATCCGCGACGGCGCCTGAGCCAACGCCCACTGGACCAATCCAGGCGGAAAGCGCACCCGGTCCTCGTCGGTGATGACGGCGTCGGTTTGCCGCAACAGGTCCAATGCCTCGGCGTGGCACACTCGCACCCCGGGACGGCGCAAAATCTCTAACGAGGCCAGGTGAATCGCCTCACACTGCGTTTGATTCAACAATTGAAATCGTGGATAAGCGAGAATGTCTTGCATCACGTCAACGTACTCCTAAAACTCTGCGTCCTTGCACCTTGGCGTCTTGCGTTAAATCTTTTCATTGCAACAGGCGCGTGAGTTCGCGCACGCTGGACAGGTGTTCAAAGTCCCATACCAGCGCCACCAGGCGGTCGACGGTCGCCGCGTCCAGCACGTGGCCCACCAGCCAGCGGAACTTTTTTTCCAACGACGCGGCATCCCACTCGTCCGCGCCGCGCTCAACGATGCCCGAGTCAAAGGTCTGACCATCCGCCAGGGTGATCTCGACGGCGCTATGCATGCGCAAGTCCATCTCTTGCATCGCATTGTACAACGCCTCGACCTCGGGGTCCAAAACCAACTCGATCTTGTCCAGCAAAGCGCGCACCTGCGGGTCTCCAAACCGGCGCTCCAACACCTGCTGGGGGCCGAGCTCGCCGTCCAACAACAGACAGGCCAACGGCCACATCACACTGAACTGCGCCTGCTCTGTCGTTTCTGGCACACCCTGGTGTAGGCGCATAGCCTCCTCAAAGGTGCGCACCCGGATGTGGGCGATATCCTCGACGGTGATGTCGTGCGCCTGAACCAACTGTAAGGCCGCGACACAAGCAGGATGTCCCCAGGCGCAGGAAGCCCAGCCCTTGTAAAAGACCCAGTCCTCCATCCAATACCGCTCGCCAATGTCGCCCACCCAGTCGCGGTACGCGTCAAATCCCAACAAGCTGGGAATCCCGGTAAAGCCACACGCCGCCAGCCCGGCCGACGTCACGCCGGTCATCGCGCCCCACCCGTCGGCGTGCTTGACCATCGCCGGATGATCGATGGCGCGCATCATCGGCGCGTTGGGAGCGTAATAGTCGGCGATGCCCAAAGCATGCTTGATCGTCTCCCGGTCCAGGTCCATCAACCTGGCAGCGGCAGCCGCGCAAGCGATCGAACCCCACGAACCGTCGCTTTGATACCGCTCGTGATCGTCATGCCAGCAGCGGCCGGCGCGCACGGCCACCTCGTAACCCACGACCAGCGCTTCCAGCAACGCCTTGCCGCTGGCATCCATCTTTTCGGCCACCGCCAGCGCAGCGGGGAACAACATGGCGCCCGGATGTCCGCGCGTATAGACGGCGTCATCGTCAATGTCCAACCCATTGGCCGCGCAAGCGTTAGAAAAAGCGGCGCCAGGCGCGCCCGCCCGCCGGCCCTGCAACAGGACCGTGGCCTCGTCCCCAGGCCACGCGTGGGCGACATACCCGGCCGTGATGCGGCTGATGGGCGTCAATGTGCCCCCCAGCGTCGCGCCTAGAATATCCAACAAACAGAGCGTGGCGCGCTGCCGCACCCCCTGCGGCAGCCCCTCCCACGTCATTTCAGACACAAATTCAGCGACCTTGTCGTTTCCATTCATCGCTCTAGTCCTCAAAGCATAAATATCCACTTGCCGCGCCCTAGCTTAGATATGTCATACGTCGCGGAATCGAGGATCTGATCCCGGTCTAACTGCTCAGCATAATAGTCAACGCGCGCACGTCAGAGACCTGATCCCAATCCTGCAAAAGATCGACCACCGCGTCCACACGCGCCGGTTCCAACACATATTCCGCTAGCCAGCGGAACTTTTTCTCCATCACGCCCTCGTCCCAGCCCGACTGGGGAAAACGCAGCCCCCCATCGACCATGCCCGAGTTATACGCGCGTCCATCCTGGAGCTTGATGGTGACGATGCTGGCGAAACGGCCGCGGGGATCGCCCTGCTCAAACAAGCGACACAGCGCGTTCAATTCTTCGGACTCGACCACGTGCACCTTTTGCGCCAGCGCCCGCACGTACGGGTCGTCCAGTCGCCGGCCCAACATCTGTGCCGGCCCCACTTGCCCATCCACCAGCATGGCGGCCAGCGGCCAGGCTACGTTAAACTGGGCCTCTTCGGTCGTGGCCGGCAGCCGGGTGCCCAGGCGTGCCGTCTCGTGAAACGCCTCTACCTGGATCTGCACAATGTCATCCAGGTCGATATCGTGTTCCTGAACCAATCGGCGCGCGCCCTCGGTCGCGGCGTGGGCCCAACCGCAACACGCATAACCCTGGCTCTTCCAGGCCACGCCCCCTACCATAAGATATTCTTGCCCAATGTCCTCAACCCAGGGACGATATTCCTCGAATCCCAGGATGCTGGGGATGCCCGTAAAGCCCCCGGCAGCCAATTCAGCCGCGATGACGCCGCTCATCGCCCCCCACCCGATGCCGTGCTTGACCATGGCCGGATGATCGACGTCGCGCATCATGGGCAGGTTTGGGGCATGGTACTCGGCGATGCCCAAGGCGTGCTGGACTTGCGCAGGTGAAAGCGCCATGAGGTGAGACGCAACGGCCGCACAAGCCACCGCGCCCCAAGAGCCACAAGCCTGATACACCGCCTGATGGTCGTGCCAACAACGGCCCACCCGGTGTGCCACTTCGTACCCCACCACCATCGCGGTCAACATCTGCGCCCCATTCAATGCCAGGGCCTCTGCCACCGCCAGAGCCGTGGGAAAGATCTGAGCGCCCGCATGTCCATAAGCATAACACGCGCTGTCGTCGATGTCGATGCCGTTGGCCGCGCACCCGTTGGCAAAGGCGGCGGCAGCAGGCGGCACGCGCTGCCCGTGCAACAAGATCGTGGCCGCGCCGTCAGGTCCTGCCGGTCGCTGGGC
>CAZSJU010000180.1:3158-6958 GCA_964607235.1 uncultured Anaerolineae bacterium
TGGCTGACGCGGGTCAACGTCCCGGCCAGGGTAGCCCCCAGGTTGTCCACCAGACACATCCATGCCTTGTGGCGCACCGGCTCTGGCAACACATCCCACGTGATATGTGCGACAAAGTCCGCGACCAACGCTGCTCCGTCCATTACCTATCGAACCCGCGCCTCGGCCGCCTCGAGGATCTGTTCGATCTTTGCAGCGGCCCCTTGTGGCAAGGGCGCCGGCGTGTGGGTCGCCAAGATGCGCTTTAATCGCGCCTTGATCTGGTCGTGCATCGTCAGGGAACCGGCCGCCTGCCAATTCACCATGGGCTGGCGATCCATCAGCTTGGGCTGCCAGATTTCCTTGCGGCAGCGCTTGGCCGTCTCGCGCGCTGACATGTATTCGCCGTCCGGGCCGATCTCGTCGATCAGGTCGAGCATCAAGGTATCATCGTTCACCTCGATGCCCTTTATCATATAGCGCACCATGTCAATGATCTCGTCATTCATCACCAGCCCTTCCAGAGAGCCAATGTTGGCGCAATCCAGGAACCCTATATCATGGACCAGCGTCGCCCCGCTCAGGGCCGAAAAGATGACCTGCACGGTGCTCTCGATGGCGGCCTGCAGGTCCAACACTTTGGCCTCAGAGGCGCCGGCGGTCCCCAAAAAGGGCAAGCCCAGGTAACGGGCGATATCGGCCATCGCCGCGCTGTATAGGCTCATCTCAGGGCCACCGTAGGCGGGGCGCCCGGTGCGCAGGTCCATGGCCTGGGGCACGCTGCCGATGCAGACTGGGGCGCCGCGCTTTTTCAGTTGAATGATCGCCAGGCCGCTCAAGGTCACCGCCGTGCAAACCACCAGTGTGCCGGCGCCCGTCACCGGCGCAGTCATGCCGGTGCATCCCCCACCAGTATAGATGACGGGCAAGTCGTGCTCGGCTGCCCAAAAGGCGCTGGCCAGTTCGGCGTCGGTGTGAACCAAGGGGGGTTGGGCAGTGGTGAACCAGGCCAGGAAGGGCCGCTCGCGCAGCGCTTTTTCGTTACCGGCTACCGCCACCGCGATCCGATAGATGTCTGCGATATTGTCGATCGAATAGCCCCACGGCAATATCGGTTTGGTCGTATTGGCCACCATCTCGGCAAACTCGTAAACCGAAGCCAGTTGGGGATTGACGTCGTCGATCAAGCCCAGACCCATCACATAGTCCATGTTTTCGAGCGCGTCACACACCAAGGCCACGCGACCGGGGTCGCCACGCCGGCTTTTGCGCAGCTCGCCGGTTTCCGGGTCCACAAAGTTGGTGCAGGTGGGACCGGGACCAAAGTAAACACGGCCAGGCGCCACCTGCATCTTGTGCTCGCCATCTCGCCCCCACAGTGTAAACGAACGCGGGTTGGCGGCGACGGCGTCTTGGATGATGTGGGGGGGGATGCATACCCGCACGCCATCCACGCGCGCGCCGGCGGCGGCCAGCAGGTCGCGCGCCTCTGCGTTGTGCACGTGCACGCCGGTGCGGTTCAAGCACTCTAGCGCAGCCTGGTAAATTTTTTCAATCTGACCATCGGACAGCACGTGAAACTGGAGTGTCTGGTGAGCAGAATAGTTGGCATCCATAATGTACACCTCGAATTTTTAAAGTCAGTGGTCAGTTGGTCAGTGGTCAATCGTAAGGGTACGCGCCGCCTAGGCCAGCTCGCGGGCCAGGTCTACAGCGCTAGCCGCGTCAGGTGCATAGGCATCCGCGCCGATATCCTTCGCAAAGGCCGCCGTTACCGGCGCGCCGCCGACCATGATCTTGACTGTGTCTCGTAGGCCCGCCTCTGCCAAGGCCTCAATGGTGGCTTTCATGCTGACCATGGTCGTGGTCAACAGCGCGCTCATCCCTATCAGGTTAGGCCGGTGTTCTTGCACCGCCGCCACAAAAGCGGCCGGTTCAACGTCCGTCCCCAAGTCAATGGTCTCGAAACCAGCCCCTTCTAACATCATCTTGACCAGGTTTTTGCCAATGTCGTGCAGGTCGCCCTTGACAGTGCCGACGACGCATTTGCCCGCACTGGGTGCCTCACCCTCAGCCAACAAGGGACGCAGCACTGCCATCCCCGCGCCCATTGCCCGCGCGGCGATCAGGACCTCGGGCACAAACAAGTCACCAGCCTTGAAATCCTTGCCGACCTCGTCCATCCCGGCGATGAGCCCCCCGGACAACACCTCTTCGGGTTTGATACCCTGATCCAGGGCCGTCTGAACCAATTCGGCAACCTCTTCTTCCTCACCCTCGTACAACTTTTTAGCCATTTTTTGTAGGACATCTGCCATTTTGAAACCTCCTTGTCAATTTACAACTGATATTTTAAAGGATGAGCGCCCCTCGGCTCTCATCGCACTCTATAAAGCAAACGTAAGCGTCCAGACCTCCGAGGTTTAGAGAAACCTCGGAGGTCTTTTTTACTGCGCCAAGATATAAACAATCTCTTCCCGCACATTGTCCGGCAATGGCTCCGGCACATGCGCTTTTAGCAACGCTACCGTCTTTTCTCGCAACCGGTCCCCGAGGCGCCGGCGTCCCTGGTCCACCCACTCGCCCATGCGCTGCCGGCTCAACAAGGCCGGCTGCCACATCTCGCGAAAGTGCTTCAAGGTATGATCGGTGCTCATAAAGTCGCCCCCCGGCCCCACCTGATGGATGACCTCCAAAGCCAGGGACTCGGCGTCCAGCCGCACCCCACCTACAAAGCGCCGTACCATCGAGATCAACTCGGCCGTCAACACGATCATTTCAGGCGAGGTCGTCAACCCGGCTTCTAGATAGCCCACGTCATGCACCAGGTTCGTGCCGGTCAGAAAGGCCACCAGCACGGCAAAGGTGGCGTCGGCGGCGGCTTGCTCGTCCAGCGCGCAACTGTCAGACATGCCGGCGTTGCCCCAGGTGGGCATGCCATAGAAACGGCCCAGCTCGGCCGTCATCACGCGCGCCAGCTCGTACTCGGGCGCGCCGTACGCGCTGATGGTCGTCTTCATATCCAGGTGATGCGCCTGGACGCCATAGACAAAGGGGGCGCCGGGCCGTTTGAGCTGGTGCATCACCAGGCTAGACAGCACTTCCGCGTTGCCCAACGCCACGCCCCCGGCCAGCGTCACCGGCGCGGTGCCGCCCATCATAGGGGCCGGCGAGTGCACGATGGGCAAGCCTTGCTCGGCCATGTACAGCAATTTTTCTGTCGCGGTCTGTGAATGTTGCAACGGCGTCGAGGGCTCGGAATACAGCAGCAACGTCGGGTTCAGGCGCAACGCTTCCCGCCCACCCGCGGCGGCCGTCGCCATGGCCACGATGGCCTGACAGTCTGCCAGGTCGTCGCACACAAACACGAGCGGCTTGGCCGTGTGCTCTAGCATCAGCGCGAACTGGTGCTGGTACGGGCTACCCGTCCCCAGGTCCGAGGGAATGCCCATAGACATACAAAAGTCCATCTCGGGCAAAGCATCCACCACGTGAATCGCGTCGATCACGTCCGCCACCTTGAAGGGGCGATGCTCACCCGTGCGGGGGTCCAAATAGTTCGGGCAATCGGAGCCTGGGCCAAAATTCACCACACGCCCTTGCAGCGGCACGAGTCCCTGGTCGCTGCCCCGGCGACACAACATCACCCGGGGCGGCGCCTGGGCCAGCGCCCATTCGACCAGCCCCGGCGGGAAACGGACCAGGTTCCCATCGGTGATCACAGCGTCGGTCTCGCGCAACAATGCCAACGCTGCCTCACAGTGCACCCGCGTCCCCGTCCGTCGCAAGATCTCTAACGAGGCCAGGTGAATCGCCTGACA
>CAZSJU010000181.1:0-4177 GCA_964607235.1 uncultured Anaerolineae bacterium
GCACATTTGTGTATCACTGCAAAAAGGAGCCAGGCAATGAGCAAAAGATTGGTCGTCATCGGCGGTGTGGCGGCAGGCATGAGCGCCGCCGCCAAAGCCAAGCGCATAGACCGCGAGTTGGAGGTCGTGGTGTATGAGCGTGGCCCTTTTATCTCGTACGGCGCCTGTGGCATGCCGTATTACATCGCGGGCGATGTCCCCGATTACCAAGAGTTGATCATGCGCACTCCGGCACAAATGGCCGAGCAGGGCGTCGAGGTGCACGTGCGGCACGAGGTCACGGCCATCGACGTCGCCGCCCACACGGTCACCGTGCGTGACCGCACCGGTCCGGGCGAGGACGGGCGCACCTTTACCCAGGATTGGGACAAGCTGGTCATCGCTACCGGCGCGCGGGCTGTACAACCGTCTTTGCCCGGCGTCGACCTGGAAGGCGTGTTTGCGTTACGCGCATTGTCCCAGGGGATGGCGCTGCATCGTTTTTTGGATGAACGGCAACCGCGCCAGGCCATTGTCGTCGGGGGCGGCTATATCGGCGTCGAGATGGCCGAGACCTTTCACCGGTTAGGGCTGGACGTCAAGATGATCATCCGCTCCGGTCAGGTGATGCGGACCACGCTCGACGACGACGTGCGCGCGCTGGTCGAGGACGAGTTGGCCCGTCAAGGGGTGCAAGTGTTGCAGGGCCAACCCGTGGCCTTTGAGGGTGACGGACGGGTCGCGGCTGTGGTGACCACGGACGGGCGTTATCCCTGCGACGTGGCCCTGCTGGGCATGGGCGCCCGGCCCGAGACGGCGCTGGCCCAGGCGGCGGGGGTAGCCCTGGGGCGCACGGGCGCCATCGCCACCGACGCGCACATGCGCACCAACGTGCCCGACGTGTACGCGGCCGGCGACTGTGCCGAGGTCCTTCACCTGGTCACCGGGCAACCGGACTATATCCCCCTGGGCAGCACGGCCAACAAGCAAGGGCGCGTGGCGGGCGCCCACGCGGCCGGGGCGCAGGCCAGCTTTGGCGGCGTGGTGGGCACTATGGTGACGCGAGTCTTTGACCTGGCGGCAGCGCGCACCGGGCTGACGGCGGCCCAGGCGCGGTCGGTCGGGCGCACGGTGAATGAGACCATGATCAAGGCATGGGATCTGACGCATTATTTTCCCGGCGCGGCTCCCATCCACGTCAAATTGGTGGCGGAAGAGGAGAGCGGGCGGCTGCTGGGTGGGCAAATCGTGGGCCGTCAGGGTGTGGCCAAGCGGATCGACGTGCTGGCCACGGCGCTACATCACGGCCTGGCGATAGAAGACTTGCAGCGGCTGGACCTGAGCTACGCGCCGCCCTTTGCGCCGGTGTGGGACCCCTTGTTGGTGGCGGCCAACGTGGCGGCCAAGTAAGAGCGAACACGGTTTAGGAGACTGAACCCTTGACGCGTCAAGAGATCCGCTTGACGACGCTGGTCAGTTGTGCCGGCTGAGCGGTTGGCGCAGCTCCAGGCCCGCTTTGCCCAAGCCGATCACCCATGCTGGGTCATCGGCAAGGTTGAACAAGGTAAAAGTGCGCCAATCATGACGACAAACACAAAAAGTGAATGAGTGAAAATGATAGACGCGCGCGGGCTGGCTTGTCCGGGACCGGTGATCCAGACCAAAAAAGCGCTGGCCGAGGCCGATCAGGTGACGGTCATTGTCGACAACCAGACGAATCGAGGACCTATGGACAACAAGGCAAAGGATCCACTCTATCCACCCACCACCTGGCGTTTGCTGAACTCGGGCACGGCCGACGGCGCGACCAATATGGCCGTCGACGAAGCGATCGCGCGCGCTGTCGCGGCCGGGCGCGTCCCGCCAACACTGCGTCTCTATGCCTGGACACCGCCTTGTCTGTCGTTGGGTCGTGCCCAGGCCGGTGAAGAAGTGAATCGTGCCGCCTGCCTGCGTGACGGCGTGCACGTCGTGCGTCGTCCGACCGGCGGGCGGGCCATCCTGCACACCGACGAGCTGACGTACAGCGTGGTCACCCCGCCCGACGAGCCGCGCCTGGCCGGGGACATTCTTAGCTCTTACCGTCGTCTCAGCCGCGCCATCCTGGCCGCGTTGGAACATCTGGATGTACCGGCCATGTCGCAAGAGGCGTATCAGGGCGATCGAGATGCTAACCCGGTTTGTTTTGAGGTGCCTTCCAGTTACGAGTTGACCACTCTGGATGGCCGCAAGCTGGTCGGCAGCGCTCAGATGCGCATCGAACGCGCCATCTTGCAACACGGTGTCATCCCATTGGTGGGCGATATCGCCCGCATCTGTCGCTATTTGAAGGATGCGCCCGACCCGGCGCGCGTGCGGGCGCGCGCCGCTACGCTGGAACGTGTGTTGGGGCGTGTGGTAGAGTGGGAAGAAGCGGCCGAGGCGATGGTACTCGGGTTCAGCCAGGCGCTCAATCTGATGCTGCAGCCCGGCGAGTTGAGCGCTCAAGAGTGCGCGTGGTGCGACCAAGAAAAATATGCCGGCGACGCCTGGACGTGGCGTTTGTAAACCGCTTGCCTCGATTGGGCTCGATTAGCGTACAAGGGGTCACTCGGCTTCAATCAGCGACTTGAGTTTCTGCAAGCTGCGCTGGATGGCGTGGCGGGTCGCGGTGCGTCGCATGATAAAATCCATCAGGCGCGCAAGCAAGCTGCGTGGTTTGTATTCCCAGGTCAGCGTCAGGCGGGTGCCGTCGCCGATCTTGTCAAAAGCCCACTGTTCGGTGCCAGCCTTAAAGGGGCTGCTGGACGCGACGTCGTACGCCTTGACCGTCGAGCCGCTGGGGAACTGGTAGCGCATATACTCGGCTTCCCAGGTAAAGTGAAACGCGCCGGAGCGGCCGGCGTCGATGCGGATCAAGCTGCCGCGCCGGAGCGGCGCCGGCGTGATCAATTTGGCGGCGATGACGCGCTCATCCCATTCCGGCCGCTGGGCCATGTCATGACAAAAGCGAAAGACGGTCGTCGGTGCAGCCGCGATCTCGACGGATTCTTTGATCCGGGCCATGCTATACTCCTTGTTCTTTTTGCAGAGCCAACGCTGCGCCCATTATACTATGAGCGTCTGAATGGCGCCAGAGACGACGCATGGGCATGCATCTATAGCGCGCGCAAGCCGTCAATGGCACCCCAGACGCGTTTCAAGCAAAAGTATGATAGTGACTCTGTGCGCTGCCTTGGGGACACGACGCGACGTGCCATAGCGTCGGGCCATCCTGCGGCTGTGCGATCACCCGGCATTGCGCTTCCAACCATCCCAAATGCGCCAGCACCTCCGAGAGGGCCATAAAGCGACCCATTAGGTCAAGCTCGGGGAAAAGGGTCAGGCTCAACGTATAGACGGTCTGTGGATGATCCGTCAAGGCGTCCAAAACCTTTTGCGCGCGCTGCCGGTGCGCGTCCAACCGGCGCCGGATCAATGCGCGATGCTCATAAATGGGCTCGCCGTGGCCAGGCCACGCGACGTCGACGTCGAGAGCAACGGTACGTTTTAACGACGCGACATAGTCAACCAGCGAGCGCCACTCCTGGGGTTGGCCTGGCGGCGGGGGATCGATGAACGGGTTGGAACTGATGTCGCGCAACAAATGATCGTTGGACAAGAGCACCCGTGATTCGGGTTGATAGAAGCACAGCAACCCGCTGGCGTGACCGGGCATAAACAACACCTGCCACTCTCGCCCCGCCAGCGTCAGCACATCTCCCTCGTCCAGTGCCAAGACTTGCGATATCGGCGCGACCAGGCGGCGCATCCCCTGCAACATCTGGCTTGTGCGCCCTCGTAAACCCTTGGGGACACCCGCCTCATCCAGCAGGCCCTCATAAAAGGCTATTCGTCTCTGCCACACGTCATCGGCGCCAGAGAGCAAGGGCCGGTTAAAGGGATGAGCGTACACCGTGGCCTTTGAAACCTGGGCCAGTTCCCCTGCCAGCCCGTAATGGTCAGAATGGGCATGAGTGATAAGGATGCGCCCGATGTCAGAGGACGTATAGCCCAGTTGCTGCAGCCCTGTTGTCAGGGCCGCCCGCGCGGCCGGCGTGCGGGGACCAACGTCGATCAGCGTGAGCGGTGCATCCTGGGCCGCCGTGGGGAGCGCCAGGTAAACGTTGACCGGTCCCACGGGAAAGGGCGTCGGCAGACGGATCTGGTACAGGTTGGG
>CAZSJU010000181.1:4277-6943 GCA_964607235.1 uncultured Anaerolineae bacterium
CCCTCGATAAACCCCAGTTGGGCGGCCAGGCCGCTGGCGACGGCCAGCCCCAGCAGGCCGTGAGCGACGCGTTGACCAAACATGTCCTCACGGGCATACTCGGCGTCGGTATGGATCTGGTTATAGTCCCCCGACAGTCCGGCAAAATTGACGACGTCGGCCTCGGTGATGGTACGACCGGCGCTGACGACAGTGTGACCCATCTCAAACTCTTCAAAGTACATCCCTCTAGGCGCAAAGGCGGGTGCCATTTTTTCCTCCTTCAATTCGAGTCTCCAAGACGTGGCCGATTGTAACACCTCTGCGCATGGCTGGCAAGATAGGCCGTCCGCGCTCAATCAGAGGCAGAAGGGGCGAATTTCAAGCCGCGTACTGGACAATAAGCAGCAAAGCGGTATACTAGGCCGCGGTGCGAACCTGACCTAAAAAAGATATGGAAAGCGAGCGAGGATATGGAGTGGTTACAGGTAAGCGTAGATGTGGACGCCGAAGCGGCTGAGGCCGTGGCGGACGTATTGAGCCGGTTTGCGCCCAGCGGCGTGGCCATCGAGTTGAAAGGGCCTGCCTTCACTTGCCCTGGGCAGTGCCAGGGGAGCTTGTCGAAAGGAAAGGGGGAAAACATTAGCCCAGAACGGGTGACGGTCAAAGCCTACTTGTCGGATGCCCCTGACACCGCCTCGGTTCAGGAGCAGATCGAACGGGCGTTATGGCACATGGGACAGATCTATCCCATACCGGCCCCCACATTTTCCCGCATCACCGAGGTAAACTGGGCGGACGCTTGGAAGGAACATTACCACCCCTTGCGCGTCGGTCAGCGGATCGTCATCAAGCCCACGTGGCGCCAGTTTGAGACTGCCCCTGATGATGTCCTCATTGAATTGGACCCTGGTATGGCTTTTGGGACCGGGCTTCATCCCACCACACAACTGTGCTTGATGGCCTTGGAAACAGAGGTGCATGCCGGGATGCAGGTGCTCGACTTGGGCACAGGGTCCGGCATCCTTGCTTTGGCTGCCGCCAAGCTTGGGGCCAAAGAGGTATTGGCCCTGGACACCGACCCCACGGCCGTCGCTTCGGCGCAAGAAAACGTCCAACTTAATGGTGTTGGGAGCATCGTCACAGTTGCTCAGGGATCGCTTGCGCAAGCGACCGGCGCTTATGATCTCGTCGTCGTCAATATCTTGGCAAAGGTCATCATCGCGCTGGCTCGTGAGGGATTGGCTGAACGCGTGAAACCGGGAGGGCGCTGGGTGGCGGCTGGTATCATCGAACCGCAAGTCTCGGACGTGATATCAGCGCTGCGAGGCGCCAGCCTACAGGTGACTGGGCGGCGCCAAATCACTGACTGGGTGGCCTTGATGGGCATCAAGGCACACGCATGACCACAGCCAGACTAGGCCGTCATCCGACGTTTATAGCGGTAAGTGATGCGGCCGCGCGTCAAGTCGTACGGAGAGATTTCTACCCGTACCCGGTCGCCCAACAAGATGCGGATGTAATATTTGCGCATCTTGCCCGATAGATAGGCCAAGACCTCATGTTCATTGTCTAGCTCGACTCGAAATTGAGTGCCCGGTAATGCTTCGACAACCGTACCTTCTACTTCAATCTTTTCTTCTTTCTTTGCCATAGGATCTCCTTAAAATGTTATTGATATTTGCTTCACCAAGCACGATGCTGAGCTGAAATTTAAAAATTTAAAAAACGAGCAGTCGTGCGTCATTCTTGTTCTTCGTCGATAGATTCTAATACCGATCTCACCTGTTTGAGCGCTTGCTCCACTTGGATGTTTTGACTGAGCGCCAGCTCACCGGCCAGAAAATCTTGGGCTTTGCGATACAACTTGAGATCGGCTTCGGTCAGACTGTTCTCCCTGTCGCGGTGCGCCAGGTCCCGCACAGCCTCACTGATCTTTAGCACGTCGCCGCTACGGATATCAACGTTGATTGACTCTTGGCGCTTGCGGTGATCGCTGGATAGATCTGTGGGTTCTGAGGTCAATACCTCCAAGACCTCTTGAGGTTGTTCAACCGGCAGACGAAGCCCCAACTGGTCAGCGCGGGCGACAGGCACCATCAGGGTGCCCGCTTGACCCAGCAGTTGGATGATGTAATAATTGCACCGTTCTTGCTCCATCTGCTTTTCGTCGATATCTACAATGGTTCCGGCACCATAAGCCGGGTGTATGACTTTGTCCCCGACGTTAAACACCTTTCCCTCCCACATTATAACATGACCTTCATGGGCAAACAAACCAGCATTTGCCTTTGCCCATAAAGATAGAGGCCTGTGTCAGCTTTAAAACCGCTCGCGCGATTTCCCTTGCTGTTGCCGGCGTCTGGCGCGCCGGACCGCTTTTTTCTGCTCCAGTCTGCGAATCTCGCTGGGGCTCGTGTACCATCGTTTGCGACGGACCTCCCGCAAGACACCGCTCTCGTTGACTTTTCTTTCAAATCGTTTGAGCAGGCTTTCTGGCGATTCGTCCGGTCTCAGTTGCACTCTTGTCACTCTCGCTCACCACCTTTCAAGTCTCTGAGGCAACATAAAACTCGGTGGCCTTGTCCCTAAAGAAAGAGGAAACGCACACCGAGCTTCAGAGATGTTATGAATCAATTTCAGAGTGATCTAAACGCAGGTGCTTTCCTGACAATTGTCCGGCGCTT
>CAZSJU010000182.1:0-6921 GCA_964607235.1 uncultured Anaerolineae bacterium
GGCACGCCGCCGATGCCCAGGGCCAGGTCCAGCGCCAGGGAACCGGTGGGGATGGTTTCCACTTCCAGGTGGGTCGCTTCGCCCATACGCATGATCGCGCCTTCACCAAATCGTTTGGTCAAGGTAGCCAGGGTAGATTTTAATGCTTTGCTTCGTCCGTCGCTTGCCATCAGTTCGTTTATCCTGACCATACTCGCTCTCACACGAGCGACCTTTTACGAGATATATAGAGGATAGTGTACAACAATTGGCAAGAACGCGCAACTGATTTACAGATTGAAACGCCAAGTCATCAGTGCCAAAGTCGTACGCTTAACCCCGAGTGACGGTCAGCCACGCGATTGTTACGCACAGCGATGGCAATCGCCCGCCGTTGCCCCACCAACACGACCAGTCGCTTGGCCCGCGTGACAGCCGTGTAGAGTAAATTGCGTTGGAGCATCAAGTAATGCTGCGCCATTACCGGGATGACCACAGCGGTGAACTCGTTCCCCTGGCTTTTATGTACGCTGACGGCATAAGCGTGGATGAGCTCGTCGGCCTCTAGCCAATCATAACGGAGCGGGCGGTCATCGATCTTGACGGTCAAAGTTTGGGCCTCCAGGTCAATACTCACCAACTGTCCAATGTCGCCGTTAAAGGCATCCTTGTCATAATTGTTACGGATCTGCATCAGCTTGTCACCCACGCGCAGGACGCGCCCACCCAAACGGCGTTCCGCCTTGTTGGGTGCGGGGGGATTGAGAGCCGCTTGCAAAAGGCGGTTCAAGTTGGTGACGCCCACCGCCCCCCGGTGCATTGGGGACAGCACCTGCAGGTCGTTCAGCGGGTCCAGGCCAAATTTATGGGGGATACGTCGTTTGACAATGTCTACGATGAGCGCTGCGGCTTGCTCGGGCTCGTCCTGCGTAAAAAGATAAAAATCGTCTCCCTCGTTAACGATGGGAAACTGCCCGTGGTTGATGCGGTGGCTGTTATGGATGATATAGCTGCCTTTGGGCTGGCGAAAGATGTTGGACAAGCACACGACGGCGACGCGCTCTGAAGCGATGACGTCGCGCAACACGTCACCGGCGCCAACTGAGGGCAGTTGGTCCACATCCCCCACCAGCAACAGGTGAGTGGCCGGATCGAGCGCTTTGAGCAGATGGTTGGTCAACAATAGATCTAGCATGCTGGCTTCATCCACCACCAACATATCCACCGGTAAGGGGTTCGCGTCGTCGAATTTGAACCCTTTGCCTGGCTTGTATCCCAAAAGCCGGTGAACTGTCTGGGCCGGGCGCCCCGTGGCCTCGCTTAGCCGTTTGGCAGCGCGACCGGTGGGCGAAGCCAGGGCATAGCGGCAGCCCATCTTTTCTAGCGCGGCAATGACTGTACGAACGGTGACTGTCTTGCCTGTACCCGGCCCGCCAGTTAACACTGTTACCTTGCCGGTGAGGGCCGTACAGACCGCCTGGCGTTGCTCGGACGACAGGACGATGCCATCCCCCCGCGTCAAGCTTTGTATAAAGTCGTCCCAGTCACGCACCTGAGCCAAGCGATACAATCGTGTCGTCGGCGTCTCTATTAACCCCTTGATCCGGTTGCTGACGCCCACTTCACCGTAATAAAAGGGCGTCAGATAGACCGCCTGCTCCTCTTTGAGCGTTTCTGGCCCCACTTTTCCGGTGGCGCTGTTCAAAGACAGGGGATAAAGTAGCGTCTCTTGTTTAACCTGCTCTTCGATGCTGAGCTGCTCGACGGCCTGATGCACCAACTCGGGCTCAACTTTTAACAGTTTGCTCGATTCGGCCAACAACTGTGCCTCGGGCGTATAGACGTGCCCATCGTCGGCCATCTGGCTCAAGGTGTAGGCGACGCCCGCCTGGACGCGGCTGGGAGCGTCAGGCGGCAACCCCAGGTCCTGGGCAAGTTTGTCAGCGGTCTTGAACCCTACCCCCCAAATATCCCGGGCCAGGCGATAGGGATCCTGCTGCACCACGTCCAAGGATGCGTCACCGTAGGTCTTGTATATTTTCACGGCCAGGCCGGTGCTCACGCCATGCGATTGCAGAAAAAGCATCACCTCTTTGATAGCCTTTTGCGCTTCCCAGGCCCGGGCGATGAGATCAGCCCGCTTGGGTCCCACACCCAACACCTGGCGCAGGCGTTGCGGGTCCTCGTCCAGGATATGCAGGGTATCCAGCTTGAACCGCCTGACGATACGCTCCGCCGTTACCGGACCGATGCCCTTGATGAGGCCGGACCCCAAATAACGCTTGAGCCCCTCGACCGTCGCCGGCAGAAACCTTTCGCAACGTTCGACCTTGAACTGACGGCCGTACTGTGCGTGGGAGATCCAACGCCCCGCCAGTTTGAGGCGTTCCCCAGCATTGACATCGGGCAAATGACCAACCACCGTTGCCAAATCAAAGCGACCGGGGACCTTGAGGCGCAGCACAGTGTAGCCATCCTCGCCCACGTAGGTCAGCCGTTCAACCGTCCCTTCCAAGTGCTCGTATTCCATAGAGGTCAATTGTAGCGTACAAGACCAGGGCTGACAAGCGCGCAGGGGATGAACCGTAACGACGGCCATTGTCAAAAAGATGCGTCAATCAGGAAACTCAAATACCAAGCCGGGGAGCGCAGTGTCTGCGCTCCCCGGTGACGTTCAATGACCGTAAAAACGTGAGCCTTGCTAACTCTGTATCAGACGGTAACCGACGCCCCGCTCGGTGAGGACCAATTTGGGGTTAGAGGGATCCTCTTCGATTTTTTGCCGTAGGTACCAGACATAGAGTTTGAGGTATTGACGTTCTTCTTCATAGGCCGGTCCCCACACCTGGCTTAACAGGAAACGGTGGGGCAGCACTTTTCCTTCGTTGCGGATGAGCGTGGAGAGCAGCTTGAACTCGATGGGCGTCAGGTCGACCGGTTCATCGTTCAGCTTGATCTCTCGTGTTTCCAGGTTGACGGACAAGGGCCCGTTCTCATAAGTGCGTGACTCTATGGCACTGCCACCGCCGCGCTCACCGCGACGCAATACCGCCTCAATACGCGCCAGCAACTCGCGGGGGCTGAACGGCTTGACCAAATAGTCGTCAGCTCCCATCTCCAGACCGCGTATGATGTCGGCCTCTTTGCCCATAGCGGTGACAAAGATAATCGGCACGTCCGAAAGCTCGCGCAGACGTTCACATACGGTCCAGCCATCCATGTCGGGCATCATGATATCCAGGATGACCAGGTCAGGCTGCCAGGCATAAGCCTGGCGCAGTCCTTCGGTGCCGTCTTTAGCGACTTGGACCTGGTAGTCCCGGTTTTCCAACTGTAGTTGGATGAGCGAAGCGATCGAGGGATCATCTTCGACGACCATGACTTTAGTTGGCATAGACTGCTCCAATTCAATGGGTGGTTGAGCGGTTACATACCAATTAATATACTGCTAAAGAAACACTTTGTCAAAAGTCACGCCTCACGCCTCGCGCAAACGCCCCTCAAACGAACCCAAGTCCACGCGAGCTGTTAGATCAAGGCTGATGGGCGAAACTGAGATGACTTGGTCCACTTGGAAAGCATAGATATCCGAATCCGTCTCTAACCGGTCCGGTTGCAGTTCTGGCTCGTAATCAATCGGCCCCGGCATGGACAAAAGCCTGTTTGGCAGGGCCACTGGCACAAAATGGCGCTGTCGCGAGACACGCGTCACCCGCCAGGGCGTTTCCGGCGTGGCGCCCGCCGGGACATCAAGCTTGAGGAGATCAACGTCAAAAGGTAGGGCGCGTGACAACATCAGGCGGGCAAAATGCTGGGTGAAATGAGCAGCGGCATCAAACTTTACCACTGTCGAGTGTGTCAAGTGATGTTCTTTATCCACACCCAGAGACACCGCCAATCCGGCAACGCCAAAAGTCGCTCCTTCCAGCGCTGCCCCCACCGTGCCGGATACAGTGATGCCAGTTCCCAGATTCTCACCATAGTTGATCCCAGAAACCACCAGGTCGGGCAAACGGGGCGCCAGTTCCAGCATGGCGTGCTGTACGACTTGGGCCGGTGACCCCTCTACAGCAAAAGCCAACACACTTTTACCGGCAACCTCTAGCGTCTCTTCATAAATGCGCCCTGTAAACGAGGCCGGCAAACTGCGCCCGGCTGCCGTCTGTTGCCAGCGCGGTGCGGCAACGACCAACTTTCCCAACGAAAAGACCGCAGACACTGCCGCACGCAGCCCTGGTGAACCAATACCATCATCGTTGGTGACGAGAATAAGTGGGGTAGCATCTGGCATCTATCACTCCTGTAACGCCAATCCATCCAAAGAAACGACAACGCCCCCCCAACAACAACTAGTCCGTCTAACCTATTATCGCCGTCCAATATAGCAGCAAAACGCCATTTTTACAACCCTGTCTTGGTGTGTGTCAGCAAGCGAACGCAAGGCAGACAAAAAACTGCAGCCTCCTGCCTGGCCATGTTGCGCTTGGGGCTGTTTGCGTTATACTTGTCTATCATCACTCGACGAGGACATGGCTTGATGACGAGTAACGAGCATTATCATTCAGACGCGTTAAAAGCATGGCGCCCCCCACCGGGCTTTGTCCCTGCCCCCTCGACACTGGAAGGGATTGAGATATATGCTCCTGCCCCCGAACCACAAGCGCCGGAGCAACGGACTTTTAAATGTCCCCGCTGTGGCGCCTCTACCGCTTATAGCGCCAAGGCTGCTGCACTGATCTGCGCCCACTGTGGTTACACAGAGCAACCCGATGCCCCTGTCGTTGGGCGCACCGCTCCAGAGGCCGAGTTTACGGTTGAGACGTTGGAACGCGCTTCTCAAGGTTGGGGGAGGGCGCGCCAGGAAATCCATTGTGAATCCTGCGGCGCCAATTTCTCCCTTGACTCTAACGAGCTTGCCACCACATGTCCTTTTTGTGCGTCTCATCGCGTGATCGCCCAAGACGAAACGCCCAGCGGCATGTTGCGCCCCACCCACTTGATCCCCTTTCAAATTGACCGGGCACGCAGCACAAACCTGCTGTACCAGTGGATGGAGCAAGGTTGGATGTATCCCGCTAAACTGTGCCAGGCAGCACACACTGCCCAACTGCACGGCGTCTATTTGCCTTATTGGGTCTTTAGTGCACACTTGTGTGGGGACTGGCGGGCCGAAATCGGGCGCAAGCACACCCGCACCACGCTGAGCGGCAAACGCAAAACTGAGATCAAGTGGACGCCCAAGTCGGGAGAGATAAATCTGCGCATAGACGACATGTTGACGCCGGGGGCAGACAAGCTCAGCGCGCGGCTACTGGGCCAGCTCTATCCCTTTGACTTGACGGCGCTGACTGTCTATGATGCAGCCTACTTGGCCGGCTGGCAAGCCCAAGCTTATGAAGTAAGCTTACGTCCGGCCTGGGACCAGGCGCGCGCGTGGATGCGTCAACAAGCCCAGGCAGTCGCCCGCCGCGACATCAATGCCAGACGCGTGCGCGACTTGGAGCTCAACCTCGACTTGGAAAAAGAGCGCTGGCGTTATGTGCTGTTGCCGGTCTATCTGGTCGCTTATCGTTTCCAAGACCGATCTTATCAAGTCATGATTAACGGACAAACCGGTGAGGTCGTCGGGCAAAAGCCGGTAGCGTGGCGGCGGGTTGGGGGCGTACTCGTGCTGTCGTTCCTGCCCGCGGTTTTGATGATGGTGCTGGCCGCGCTGCTCGATCAAACGTCGAGTGGCCTCCTGCTCATGATGGGATTGGGCGCGGCCATCGTTGCCCTGGCCGTTGCCGTGCGGGTGCTGCGCCAGGCCTTTGCGGCCGATGACGTCTGAGGTTCTGTATGAAACCGCTCATCCCGGAAACAGCGATTAAAAAAATGTGGGGGACCGAACGGCAGGCCGTCGACTGCCGCGCTTGTGGCGTGATCCATTTATTGCCCCTTGGGGATGCTTTTCCCCGTTGCCCAGCATGTCTGAGCAAAAGTCTCAAGCCCCACACGAATGACCTACAGCCTGAACCGCCGCAAAAGCTGATACCCTTTGCGGCCAATCTGTCCAGCGGACGTCTTGCCGGCACCCTGTCTGACTGGCTAAAGAGCATCCGGCTCCGTCCTGCTGACTTGTGTGTCGAACGGCTGCTGGCGCGATGCCGCCAGGTTTACTGGCCCATGTGGATGGTAGAGGGCACAGTGGTGGGGACATGGCAAGCGCAGATGGGCTTTGAGTACCAGGTAGAAAGCTCAAAAGAACGTTTCCGCGATGAGCAGGGCTGGTCGACCCAGCGCCTGACCGAGATAAAAGTGCGATGGGAACCCCGCGCCGGACGTATCACCCGCACCTACCGCGATCTGGCCCTGCCTGCGTTAGAAACTCGGGAGCAAGCGCAACTTGACGCTTATCTAGGCGGATACGACGTGAGCCGGGCGGTGGCTTTTACCCCCGACGCGATCGCGAAAGCTGCGGTGCGTGCGCCCAGCTTGACCAAGCAGGAAGCGCTGCCATTGGCTGAAACAGCCCTATATCGCATGGCCACCGCCGACTGTCAGCGGGCGGCCAGCGCCCAACACCTCAAAGCGTTCACGCTAGAAGCAGATTACCGCGCGTTAAAATGGACCCAACTGCTATTGCCCTTTTACGTGACTTTTTATGAGGATGACAACGGCCAACCCATCCCGGTGTGGATCAACGGTCAAAGCGGACACGTCGACGGCATCAAGCGTGCATCATTGCGCCGGGGGTGGCGCATAACGCGCAGTGTAGGTATAATGGCGGCGCTCATTTTCCTGACCGGCGCACTGCTGGCGCTGTTGGGTGTCACCGACGCCGGTTCAGTGGTGATGACCTTGGGCTTTTTCGCAGCCATCGTCGCGGCCCTGCCGGTCCTTTGGGTTTGGCAATTTAATCAACGACACTGACTTTACAATTTCACATAAACGCAGTATACT
>CAZSJU010000183.1:0-3443 GCA_964607235.1 uncultured Anaerolineae bacterium
AGAAATGGCTAATTTGGTACGTTGGGATCCTTTTCGGGATATGGTGAGTTTGCGTGACGCGATGGACCGGCTGTTTGAGGAGAGCATTGTGCGCCCCAGTGGTTGGGCCGCACCGGCCGAGGGCATAGCCCCGCTGGCGTTGGACGTGTTTGAGAGCGGCGACGAGGTGACGGTGCACGCTTCGATTCCCGGCGTCAAGCCCGAAGACATTGATATTTCGGTCACCGGCGACGTGTTGACGATCAAGGGCCAGACCGTGGAAGAGAAGGAAGAAAAAGAGGGCAACTATCACCTGCGCGAGCGCCGCTATGGCGCGTTCCAGCGCGCGGTCAGCCTGCCCACGTTGGTGCGAGCCGACAAGGCCGCGGCCGAGTTTGAGAACGGCGTGCTAAAGCTCACCTTGCCCAAGGTCGAGGAAGTCAAGCCCAAGTCGATCAAGATCAAGGCTAAATAGTAGACCATTGTAGACCATACCATTACGGTCAAGGAAGGGACGGCCCGGCGTAAAAGCCGGGCCGTTTTTTGTTGGCGGGCGAGACCTCCGAGGTTTCGGGCGAACCACCGGTTCGCACAACCTCGGAGGTCTTATGCCAGGCGCTGCAGCAGTGATTCCCAGCCGGGAGCGCCGTGTAGGGGTATCATGTGCTCGGACCTCTGGAGATAGTCCAGGTCGTCGAACCCGTGGTCGATGGCCCGGTTCAAATAGTCCAGCGCGGCGTCCGCCTGGCCGACCCGTGCGCAGGCGCAGGCCGCGTTCCAGTAGACCCAACTGGGAAGGTCTCCCTGCGCCAGGGCGCGCGCGTACCACTCGAGCGCCGCGCGGTATTCCCCCGCCTGGAAGCGCATATTGCCATTGATGGCCAGGTTCAAGAGCGGGTCAAACCAGGCAAAATAGACCGGGTACGCTTTGGCCCGTTCAAAGCCGACCTTGAGGGCCGTGGCGATCGAGGCGGCGTTGCTGGCCCAGCAGTGCCAGCCGATCTCGGTGATCCCCTGCGCCAGGGCGTGTTCGACGAACGCCGAGGCGGTGAGCGTGGCCAGGCCGCGCCGCTGATACGGCTCGACGGTCTCGATGCCCACTTCGCAGCGTTGGTCACAGTTGTACTCGGACAGGCACCAGCTCACGACCGCTCCCTCGCCGGCCAGGCAGCGCCCGAAATGATGGCGCAAAAAGTAATCGACGGATGGCGCTTCGGATTGTACCTCTTGGATCAACTCGTCGTGGTACTTTAATCCCGTCTCGTCCAACAGCGCCCGGTCGACGGCCCGCATCGTAAAGCCGGACGGCAAGGCCGCGCGCCAGTCTTGTGTGGGGGCTTGCAGGCGGTACAGATGGCGCATGTCGCGCATGGGGTTTTTGCCGGTCAAGATCACGTCTAGCGCGCTTTCCCAGTCTGGGGAGGCGTAATACAACACCAGCACACGTTCTCCTTGGGCCAGGGCCTGGGGGTAAATCTCTGTGTCGAACAATTCTTGCAGCGCGCGGTTAAAGGCCGCGTTCTGGGCCGATCCGGCCAGGTGAAAGCGGCGGCCGCGTCGGATGAGGGCCGAGCGGGGCGCGGCGGGGTCGTCCACATAGACCTGGCCGGGCGTCAGTCCCTCAATGATCGCGCGGGCGGCCAGATGCTCGTCCAGCGCCGGCAGGAAGGGGCGTGCCTTTTTATAGTCGGTGGGTTCGAGCAAGTCAAGGGTCACGTATCGCTCCTTTTCAGGTGCCAGGTGCCCGGCACTTGAAAAAAGTGCTGGGCACCTCGAGTCACATTAAATCAGATTACCAGGCGGGCGTGGCGTGCCTTCGGCCTGGCTTTTGTCGAACCAGGCGCGGAACGCCGCGGCCCGTTGGCGAGCCGTCGGTGTGGCGCAGGCGCCGCCGCGCGAGGTGCACAGCAGGTCGGGGGAGAGCTGCCGGCCGACGGCGTCGGCGACGTCAATGGCTTCGTGTAGTGGCAGGACGGCGTCGCGGCCACACAGTCCCAGGTCCGCAAAGACCGGGGCCGTGCAGACGGCGGCGATGATCCGGCTGCGGCAGGGCTGGCTGAATCCGCCCGGAATAGGGTCGCAGGGCAGGCCGATGGCGGACTGGAGCGACAGCGAGGCGGCGTTTTCTACCTGGGCCGGGGTCCCACCGGCCATCTCGGCGATGCCGGCCGCGGCCATGGCGCCGCAGATGCCACACTCACCGCTGCAACCGATGCATTCGCCCGTGGGCTCGGTGCGCGTAAAGGCGATGGCGCCGATCCCGGCGGCGATAAACAGGCCGCGCAGCAGGTCGTCGTCGCTCAATCCGTGGGCGTCCTTGACCGCGCACAGCGCGGCGTACACATAGCCGCCGCCGCTGCCCATCGGCCCGGCCACCGTCTCGACGCCGGGGATGCCCGCGCCCGCGCCATAGGCCCACTTGATCGCGTTGGCCGTCAGGTCGCCGCTCAGGCGGCGGGGCGAGCGCATGTGCGTTGCCCATTCGGCCGCCATGTCGACGCGAAAGGGGCTTGTGGGCACGTCCGCTTTTTCCTCATAGGGCGCGTGGGTCTGGCGGTGCATCTTGGCCGCCACCATGCGCATATAGTCGATCACTTGCGCGCGCGTCCACCCCGAGGCGTCCCGCTCGTATTGGACGGCCACTTTCCACAATGGCACGTCCCGCTCCTGGGCGATCTCGCGCCAGCGCGTCATGGTGTCAAAGAGCTGGGGTTTGCGTTCGGGCCGGGTGAGCACCGGCAGCACCGGCCGCAGGCAAGCCACGCGCACATCGGGGCACTGTGCCCGCACGCCGTCCAGGTCGGGCGGGTCGGCGGTCTTGAAATAGTGCAGCGTGCCCCGGCCCGCGACGGTGCTGGCCCCGGCATCGACCAGGGCCGGCAGGTGGGCCTGGAGCGCGTCGCGTTGCGCCCTCGTCAGGCGCTCTTGGGCGTCAAACAACAGCAGCACATAGGTGTCGCCCTTGACCCGCAGCGGGTAGCCGTCCACGACTCGCGTCTCGACCATGCCGCCGCCGGTCGAGTCGCCCACTAATGTGACGGCCTGACCGCGCGGGCCGGTGAGCACAAACTTGACGGCGTTGGCGTGCGCGCTCTCGTCGAGCGTGCTAAATTCAAAGCTGTAGGCGATGCCGGCCGCGGCGGCGACCTTTTGGGCGTCAAACAGGCGCACGTCGTCGGGCTGCATACCCATCGCGCCGGCCAGCATGGCGCTATCCTCGCTCATGAGGCCAAAGGTGCCGGCAAAGGAGCCTTCCCGGTCCAACAGCACCTGGACCTTGACCGGGCGCTCGCCCAGCAGGCTGTGGGCCAGGACGCCCAGGCGGCAGGGTCCCGCGGTGTGGGAACTGGAACCGGGCTGCATGATGGGGCCAAACACGTCGTTGAACAGGTCAGGATAAAGTTCTATTGTCATACTGTCTCCCTGGTGTTATCAAGGTGGGCCATGATAGCGTAAAAGGGGCG
>CAZSJU010000183.1:3543-6885 GCA_964607235.1 uncultured Anaerolineae bacterium
TGATAAGCCGTGGTCCCATCGACGACATAGACCTGGATGAAATGGGCCTGGCCATCATCGGCATTAGAAGAGGGCGCGCTAAAGACGCGCTGGACAGCCGGATGGCCGCCGACCTTGATCTCTTGCGTGGATTCCAAGTCAGCGCCGGGCGTGCCGGCCGCAAACGCATCCCAGGCTTGTTCCGAGATCGTTGCCGCGTCCATCTCTTCCCCGAGGTCAAAGTACATCAAGTTGAGATTGGTGCCGTCCCTGGAGGGGTGCGCCAATGCCAGGGGACACTCGATTCCCGGGTTCATGCAGGCGGCCTGGTCATTGAGGTCGATGACTTGCCAGTCCGCAGGATAGGTCAGCGTAAAGCCGTCGCCCTCAAAAATTTCGGCGTCAGACGTCGCGCTGCCAGACGATATGCCGGCCGGTGCGGTGATGACGATCGGTTGGTTGACGTCTTGGACGTTCAGCTCGAGCGCGATGCTGCCGCGCTCGCCCTCGGCCAGTTCCCCGTTCAGCTCGACGGACATGCGGACGATAAACACGGGCAGGTCGGGCGCGCCGGCGAACCAGATGTCGGCCGTCGCTTCTTCAACCGTCATCTCTTGATCGCCCAGCCCGGACAAGTTGTCGAGGGAATCTTTTGTGGCGCGGTAATGTTGCGTGGCGAGGCCGTTTATCGTCTCTTGGCCAATGTACGCGAATCCTCCCTCGGCGTCCTCCTCGATGCCGCCGGTCAGGTCGGCGAGATTCAAGCTTTCGCCCATCACGTCCAATATATCTTGGCCGCCCGCGGGCGCTTGTTCCCACCCCTCCTGGTCGTAGCGGACCCACACCGTATCCTCGATCTGGACCATTTCAATGACCGCATCTTGCCAGTCTTCCGCGCCCATGCCGCCCAGGCCGACGACGTCTTGGCCCGTCACCTGGAGCAGCAACCGCCGCGCCATTTCGGGGGCCTCGGTGGCGGCTTGCTCTATCCGCATTTCTCCGCTGTCCCCGGCCTCGGTTTCAATCCGCAGGGCAAAGTTGAATTGATAGCTGTCGAGCCTGGCCAGGGCGTCAGGGTCCACCGTGGGGAATTCGCCGGGTGCAGCAGCGGGCGCCTCGCTCGGCGCTGGTGTGGCGGTGGGTGGAGGGGTGCTGGTGGGCGGCGCCGGCGTGGCGGTTGGGTCCGACCCGCAGGCGGCCCCCAGCAGCGAGACGATCAAGATGATCAAGATGAGCGTGATGGACCAAAAGCGCGTGTGTGTCATGGTTCTCTCCTTGGTTGATGTGAGGTGTTTCAAGCGCTGCCCTGACCTGTACCGCGCAATATATAACGAACGGAGCAAAATATCAAGTCCGGTCCACCGCCGTCACGGCGGAACATTTGGAGGGCGGGAGGCGTCTAATGTGTAGAGTTTCATTCTTGGCTTTGCTAAAGAAACCGAGAATTTTGCCACAGAGGCAGTGCATAGCCTCCCTGTGGCAGATCAATCTTTTTTCAGGGGAGCCATTCTTTTCTCTACAGCTCTTAAAAAACGAAAGGTACGCGACATGAGGAGGTTCAAAGTGAAACGAGGGTTTTCTATTTTGTTGGTGGTGTCTATCTTGAGCGGGGTGTTGTTGGGTGGCTGTGGGACGGCGCTGGATGAACCCACACCGGTGCCAACGGCGACGCCGAAAGATGTGGGCGTTGCGGACCCGGCCCGCGCGTGCGATGCGGTGCTGACCTATCTGGCCGAGGCGTATGGCGCCCAGGCGCCCGGGCTGGACCTGGATTGGTCGGAGCGCGAGACCACGCCGGAAGGGCTGGTGGGGTCCTCTAGCATGGCATACACGGCCGGGGAGTGGGTGGCTAACGTGACGTTCCCTATCGTGGCGCCCGAGATGCTGGTGTATCAGGTGACGCTCCATCATTCGGCCAGCGGGTTCCGGTGGCAGGGCGAGGTGGATGCTGACGGCCAGGTGACGACCCAGGCGGTGCAGGCCGGCGAGACAGACGCGTCAGAGGACGCTGCGCCGGTGAGCGAGGCCGAGTTGGCCGAGCTGGCCGAGCTGGTCGCGGGCAATGGCGCCTTTGCGTTTGACCTGTATCAGCGGCTACGCAGCCGGGAGGGCAACCTGTTCTACTCGCCCTATAGCCTCTCGCTGGCCTTGGCCATGACCTATGCCGGGGCGCGCGGCGAGACCGAAGCGCAGATGGCCCAGGCGCTGCACTTTACGCTCCCGCCGGCG
Organism: uncultured Anaerolineae bacterium; assembly: GCA_964607235.1. Classification (GTDB taxonomy): domain Bacteria; phylum Chloroflexota; class Anaerolineae; order S140-20; family S140-20; genus CAZSJU01. The sequence goes on from CAZSJU010000183.1 coordinate 5,752, forward strand.
CGTCTGCACCTTGCGTTCCAGACGCTGGACCGGGTGTTGGCCGGTCGCGGGACAGGGGAAGAGGGTTTTCGGCTGAACGTGGTCAATGCGCTGTGGGGCCAGGAGGGCTATCCCTTCCTACCGGCGTTCCTGGAAGCGCTGGCGCAGCATTACGGCGCCGGGCTGCGCTTGCTGGACTTTGCGGCGCCCGAGGCGGCGCGCGTCACCATCAACGAGTGGGTCAGCGCGCAGACCGAGGGCCGCATCACGGACCTGATCCCGCCGGGCGCGCTCGACGCGCTGACGCGGCTGGTGCTGACCAACGCCATCTATTTCAACGCGGCCTGGGCCACGCCGTTCGCGGAGGTGCTGACGGCCGAGGGCCCGTTCCACCGGTTGGACGGCAGCGAGGTCCGCGTATTGATGATGCGGCAGACCGGCGACCTGGCCTATTTCCAGGGACAGAGCTTTCAGGCGGTCGAGTTGCCCTACGAGGGCCGGGAGCTATCGATGGTGATCCTGTTGCCCGACGCCGGCGAATTTGAGGCGTTTGAAGCGGCGCTGGACGCGGAGCGCCTGGCGGACGTGTTGAGCCGGTTGGGCCAGCAAAATGTGGCGCTGGCCATGCCAAAGTTCGAGTTTACGACAGATTTCAGCGTAAAAGAGATGCTGGCAGCGTTGGGCATGCCGCTCGCCTTTACGGGCCAGGCGGATTTTGGCGGGATGGTGGAGGAGAACGACCTGTTTATCAGCGACGTGCTGCACAAGGCGTTCGTCGCGGTGGACGAGGCGGGCACCGAGGCCGCCGCGGCCACGGCGGTCATCATCGCCAAGACGGCGCTGCCCGAGTCGCAGGTCGCGCTCGATATAAACCGGCCTTTTATCTTTGTGATCCGCGACATTGAGACGGGGACACTGTTGTTCGTCGGGCGGGTCGTCGACCCCCAGGAATGACGGGTTGCAGGGGCGGTGGCCCGTTTCGGCGCCGGTTTGTCTAGCCCGTCGTCACACACCCCCGCCCCGACCACGCAGGACGCCCCAACACACAGTCGTGTGCGACGTCCATAGGGGGATCGGTAGGGTTGGCGCGCTGGGTTGGGGCAGAAAGCAATCCATCGTTGGTACTAGCAGCAATTCCAAATCTGTCATTGCGAG
>CAZSJU010000184.1:0-5555 GCA_964607235.1 uncultured Anaerolineae bacterium
CCACAAAATCAAGCCCATCTCGTAGGGATGCACCATGTCCCTGTGATAAGGCAACACGCGTATCGCGTAACCAAAGCGGCCGCTGCTGCGGCAAGAGATCGCGCCCTCAAAGATATACAGGCCATCCTCCATCCCACGGGGAGGCTGCGCACTGCCTTGCGGGTGCATCGTGGTTGACGTGCCCTCGGGGATTTTGCCCTTGTCATCCACCATGCCATAGTAAACCTCTACTTGCACGTCACCCGGCACCAGTTCACCCAATTCGATGCGCGCGCTCACCTGCAACACGTCGCCTACCTTGAGCGCGTTGGCGTCAACCGTCACTTCTTGCACCTGAATTTTTGACCAATTATGTGACACGTGCCGCTTCCAGGCCGCGAGGGCGCGCGCTTTGGCGCCCTGATCCCCTGCCAGGTGCCAGAAGCGTTCGGCGGCGGGCAGGTAAAAGCGCTCGGCATACTCGCGCACCATACGGTTGGTGTTAAAGACCGGACACAATGTACGCATCGAGGCCTTCATCTTGGCGATCCAGCCACGGGGCAGGCCATCGCGTCCCCGCGTATAGAACAGCGGCACCACCTCTTTCTCCAACAAGTTGTACAGCGCTGCCGACTCGACCGCGTCCTGGTAGGCCAGATCTTTGTACTCTTCTCCCCGGCCAATCGACCAGCCCACGTCCGGGGTATAGGCTTCGGCCCACCAGCCATCCAGGATGCTCAAGTTAAGCGCGCCGTTGGACGCGGCCTTCATGCCGCTGGTGCCGCTGGCTTCGCGCGGCCGCCGCGGCGTGTTGAGCCACACATCCACGCCGCCCAACATATAGCGCGCCACGTTCATATCATAGTCCTCGATGAACACGACGTGGTTACGAAATTCTTCTCGCCGGGAAAAGTGAATGATGTCCTTGATCAACGACTTGCCCTGCTCGTCGCGCGGGTGTGCCTTGCCCGCAAAGATGATCTGTACCGGCCACTCCCGGTCGTTCAACAGCCGGGCCAGCCGCTCCACGTCGTGGAACAACAGCGTCGCCCGCTTGTAGGTCGCAAAGCGACGCGCGAAACCGATGGTCAAGGCATCTGGATGCAGCACCTCTGCGGCGCGCGCCACCTCGGCCGGCAACGCACCCCGCGCCTGGTACTGCTTCTGCAATCGCCCACGACAAAAGGCCACCAGCCGTTCTCGCCGCCGCTCGTGGGTGCGCCACAGCTCCTCATCCGGAATAAGGTCCACGCGTTCCCACACGCTCTGATGAGCCGGTTCGGCGATCCAACGCGGTCCCAGATAACGGTCATAGAGCCCAGCCATGTCCTGCGAGATCCAGGAACGGGAATGAATGCCGTTTGTAATGGACTCGATGGGCACCTCGTCCACGGGGAGATCTTGCCACATGCTCTGCCACATACGGCGGGCCACGGCGCCGTGCAACTTACTGACCCCATTGACCCGGCTGGACAAGCGCAGCGCCAACACGGCCATATTGAACCCCTGGTTCGGGTTGTGGGCATCTTGCAGTCCCAAAGCCATAAACTGCTCCCGCGTCAACTCGAGCGTCGGATAATAAGGCGCAAAATAAGTGTCAATCAAGTGCGGGTCAAAGATATCAATGCCTGCCGGCACCGGCGTGTGCGTCGTAAAGACATTGCCGGCCGCTGACGCTTCGTGGGCCTCACCAAAAGAGAGCCCATGTTGCGCCATCAACAAGCGGATGCGTTCCAACCCCAAAAAGGCCGAGTGGCCCTCATTGATATGGCACACTTCGGGGCGCAAGCCCAACGCTTCCAGCGCGCGGATGCCACCAACGCCCAGCACAATCTCTTGCTTGACACGCATCTCGGCATCGCCTCCGTACAGCGCATCGGTGATATCTTGATCCTCCCACGCATTGGCAGACATGTTGGTGTCCAGCAAATACAAGGGCACACGCCCGACCTGCAAACGCCAGATTTGGATCGTCACCGCCCGGCCAGGCAAATCAATCGTCACAGTTACGGGCGTGCCATCCTCTTGACGCTCCAACGTGAGCGGCAGATTATAAAAATCGTTAATGGGATAGGACTCTTGCTGCCACCCATCCGCGTTGAGATACTGGCGAAAATAGCCCTCCTGGTACAGCAGCCCCACGCCCATCAAGGGCAGCCCCAGTTCGCTGGCCGATTTGAGATGATCGCCCGAGAGGACACCCAAACCGCCCGAGTAAACAGGGATGGACTCGGTGATGCCAAACTCGGCCGAAAAATAAGCGATGCGCGGTGTGCCGGAACGGCCATAGGCTTTTTGATACCAGGTCTCGCCCTCCATATAGCCCTTCAGACGTTCGCACACACGCTCCAGGTGAGCGATAAAGCCATCATCCGCAGCAGCCTGGCGTAATTTATCCTGTTCAATCTTGCCCAGCATAAGAAGAGGGTTATGATAACAACGATCCCACAGGTCCCGATCCAGCCGGCGAAACAATGCGATGGACTCGTGATCCCACGTCCAGCGCAAATTAAAGGCCAACCCCCGCAGGCATTCGAGCTTTTCTGGCAGCGAGGGAGCGACGGTAAACGTACGGATGTGACGCATCTTGACACCTCCAATACTTTCCTGGCATTTGCAATGGTCATCTGTTTTGGATTATAATAGACATCCTCAAGCACGTCAAAACCGTCAGGATACTGGGAGGAAAATGTCTGGTTAAAGCGCGCCCAGGCTCAAACTGACTGGCGTAAAGCGAACGGGTAGAGTAAAATAACACAATAATTTTGCGTGTGGTTCGGCGAGCTCACCACTGTGAGGAGGCTTATGGATAAACAAACCCAAACCTGGCACAGCCAGGCCATCGATCAAGTCACACAGGCGCTCAACACTGACGTCCAAGATGGCTTGTCGCTTGAACAGGCCCAAAAACACCTGGAGCGCTATGGCCGCAACGAGTTGATCGAACAGCCACGCCCGGGGTTCTGGCAGATGTTGCTGGCACAGTTCAAGAGCTTTGTCGTCATCATCCTGATCGTCGCGGCAGCCATATCATTCGTCATCGGCTTGCAGGAATACAGCAAGAGCGGCGCCATCACCGAGTTTGTCGAGGCAGGGGCCATCGTGGCCATCGTCATCCTCAACGCCGTCATCGGCGTGGTACAAGAGAGCAGAGCTGAGGAAGCGCTGGCCGCCCTCAAAAAGATGGCGGCGCCCGATGCGCACGTCATCCGTGGAGGGCACCGCACAGTCATCCCGGCCCGAGAACTGGTCCCGGGCGACATTGTGATGCTGGAAGCCGGCAACTATGTGCCGGCCGACCTGCGCCTCGTCGAGTCGGTCAATCTCAAGGTTGAAGAGGCCTCATTGACCGGTGAGTCGGTGCCGACCGACAAGCGCGCCGAAAAGATATTGGAGCCACAAGTGCCCCTGGGCGACCGGCACAACATGGCCTACATGGGCACCACCGTCACTTATGGGCGTGGCCGGGGGATCACCGTCGAAACCGGTATGCAAACCCAGATCGGCCACATCGCCGAGATGATCCAGTCCTACGAAGATGAACCCACGCCGCTGCAGATCAAACTGGACCAACTGGGCAGATGGTTAGGCTGGGCTTCTCTGAGTATCTGTGGCCTCGTCTTCCTTGTAGGCATGCTGCGCGGCATCGAATTTATCGAGATGCTCCTCATTGCGATCAGCCTGGCCATCGCGGCCGTGCCTGAGGGACTGCCCGCCATCGTAACCATCAACCTGGCCATCGGGATGCGCGAGATGGTTCAACGCCACGCGTTGATCCGCCGCCTGCCGGCAGTAGAGACGCTGGGGTCTGCTTCGGCCATCTGTTCTGACAAGACCGGCACGCTCACCCAGAATGAAATGATGGTCACCCAGTTGATGTACGACCAAACCAAGCTGGAACTGAGCGGTGAGGGATACCGGCCCTGGGGCTTTTTCCACCACAACGGGAACGCCGTCAAGATCGCCCAGTTCCCACAGGCCGGATTCTTGCTGCGCGCAGCGGCGCTATGCAACGACGCCCTGCTAGAAGTCAGCCAGGACCAAGATGAAGAAATGTCGCACCGTATGGTCGGCGACCCCACTGAAGGGGCGCTGGTCGTGGCGGCCGCCAAAGCCGGCTTTTGGCGTAAAGAAGAAGAGCAACAGCTCCCGCGCGTGACCGAAGTGCCTTTTGACTCGGCGCGCAAGCGCATGACCACAGTGCACCAGGTCAAAGACGCCGCCAGTCAGAACTCGTTGTTTCCCTCCGACTATGTCGCTTTTGTCAAGGGCGCGCCGGACGTGATCTTGGAACTATCCACCCACGTCCTGGACGGTGACCAGCTACAGCCGCTCGACGACGCGCGTCGACAAGACATCATAGACAAGAACAAAACTATGGCTGCACAGGCGCTGCGTGTGTTGGGCGTCGCCTATCGCGCATTGGACACCTTGCCCGACGAGTCAACGCCTGAAACGCTGGAGCACGATTTGGTCTTTATCGGCCTGGCCGGCATGATCGACCCGGCCCGCCCCGAAGTCGCGGCAGCCATCGAAGTGGCCCGCCACGCCGGCATCCGCACGCGCATGGTCACGGGCGACTATCCCGATACCGCGCGCGCCATCGCCCAGGAAATCGGCCTGCTGCACGAGGACGGCCAGGTAGTGACCGGCGCCGAACTGGACACGCTGGACGACCCAGCGCTGCAGGAGCGTATTGACCACATTGACGTGTTTGCCCGCGTCTCGCCCAAGCACAAGGTGCGCATCGTCGAGGCGCTCAAAGCCCGCGGCCAGGTGGTGGCTATGACAGGTGATGGGGTAAACGACGCACCGGCGCTCAAGCGCGCCAACATTGGCGTGGCGATGGGCATCACTGGCACCGACGTCAGCAAAGAGACCGCCGATATGGTGCTGACAGACGACAACTTTGTCAGCATCGTTTCGGCCGTCGAACAGGGACGCATCATCTATTCCAACATCCGCAAGTTTGTCTACTATTTACTCAGTTGCAATTTGGCGGAGATTATGATCATCTTTATCGCCACCCTGCTAAACTGGCCTATACCGCTGACAGCGATCCAGTTGCTGTGGCTCAACCTGCTGACCGACGGCGCGCCGGCGTTGGCCCTGGGCCTGGAAAAAGGCGACCCCGACGTGATGGACCGGCCGCCCCGCCCGCCCCAAGAGCCCATCATCAACCGGGAAATGCGGTTGGGGATGATCATTCAGACCATCTTTATCACGGCCGCGGTGTTGCTGGCCTTCCGCATCGGGATCACCTGGGGCGGGTTGGATCTGGCCGAGTCCATGGCTTTTGTCACGCTCTCGGTCTCAGAGCTGGCGCGAGCTTATACCGCCCGCTCAGAGCACTTTGCCTTGTGGAATATCGGCGTGTTCTCCAACCGCTATATGCAGTACGCCGTCGCCGCTTCGCTGGCCCTGTTGGCGTTGGTCATCTATGTACCGTTCTTGCAACCGATTTTCGATACCGCGCCACTAGGATTGCGCGAGTGGGGCGTGATGTTGCCGCTGATCTTTGTGCCCTCGATCGCCGCCGAAGCGACCAAGTGGTACCTGCGTCGGACCGCTCCCAA
>CAZSJU010000184.1:5655-6870 GCA_964607235.1 uncultured Anaerolineae bacterium
CGAAACCCCGGTTCTGAAAGGACAGTCAAATGACCGAGCAGTTTCGAATCCACTGGCCTGTCGACAAACACGTCGTCAATCAGCTTTTTGGCGAAAACCCCAGTTTCTACGCACCTTTCGGCTTTCCCGGTCACGAAGGGGTGGACCTCTATGCCCCAATGAACGCCAACGTGTATGCGGCCGCCGACGGTGAGGTGTACCGCGTGGAACACCCCCCCAACCACCCCTATGGCTTGCAGGTCCGCATCAAGCACGTGGTAGGCGGGCGCGTGTATAAAACGATCTATGCCCATCTGAGCAAGACCTTTGTGTCACAAGGCCAAAGGGTCAAGACGGGCGAACGCATCGGTCTGGCCGACAACACTGGCAACTCTTTCGGCTCTCACTTGCACCTGACGCTCAAAATTGAAGGCGCCCAGACGCCGGGGTATCCGCCCGGAATCGTGGATCCCTGGCCTTTTTTTGCAGCGCTGCCCTCGGACGAACCAGAGCCCGAAAGCGGGCTTGTCGTCTATCCCACGGATATATTGAGCTTGCGCGCCGGACCCACCACCGACTCGGCCTGGCTGGCGGTCCTGTCTGAGCAAGAAGCGTTGATGGTGTTGGGGGATGAGCAAACTGCGCGGGCCAACATCGGCCAAGCGGGCAAGTGGCTACACGTGCGAACTGAAAGCGGGCCAAGTGGCTATGTCGCGGCATGGTTCGTGCACCTGACCGGGCAAGCGCCGCCCGCCAGCTCTTTGCTCGTCTATCCTAGCGATCTGTTGAGCGTGCGGGCGCGCCCCAACACCGATAGCAACCGCTTGACCATCGTCTCCCCCGACGACGCGCTGACCGTATTGGGCGACGCCGACAAGGCCCGGCTCAAAATTGGGAAAAGCGAGCAATGGCTGAACGTGCGTGCGCCCAGCGGGCACGTGGGCTATGTCGCCGCGTGGTTCGTGCGCGCCCAAGAGACGCCGGCGCCGCCCGACGCGTTTCTGACGTTAACCGTTTATCCCACCGCCGACCTCAACCTGCGTGCCCAGCCTTCCGCCAACTCGCCGCGCGTCGGTGGCGTTCACTTTAACGAGCCGCTGACCGTGATCGAAGATGACCTGACCCAGGCGCGTAACAAAGTCGGTCGGGGTGGCCAATGGCTCTATATAGAAACCAAAGATGGCGAGCGGGGCTGGGTGGCCGCGTGGTACCTGTCACTAGAGAAACGCTAACCGG
>CAZSJU010000185.1:0-6849 GCA_964607235.1 uncultured Anaerolineae bacterium
AAAAGTGAGTATAATGCATTATGCCACACTGTTGGGGCAACTGTCAACCATCGGCCATCGGCGCGCCGCCCGCCGGCTTTTTTATTGCCTCTTTGCGCCATGAAGGTTATAATCCTAGTGTGACTGATGAGTTGATGCTACGCCGAAAATGGACCCTGCGCGCCCACGACAAACAAGTCGTCTTTGTCAAAAAGATCAACGAGCGGGCTGAACACGTGCTGATGAAGGCCTTTATCTGGGCGCTCTACCTCCCCACTTATCCCGATCTGTTGGTGGAGGTTTGCGTTGGGGATCGCTATAAACCTGATGTGGTGTCTCTGGACCGGCGCGGTCATCCCCGCTTTTGGGGGGAGGCCGGTCAAGTGAGTCTGGACAAAATCCGTTCCTTGTTACGGCGCTATCGTGACACGCACTTTGCCATCGCCAAGTGGAATACTCGTTTAGAACCTTTGATCGCGATGGTCCGTGAGGCCCTGGAGGATTGGGAGCGCACGGCGCCTTTTGACTTGCTGAACTTTCCCTCTAACAGTGTTGAGCGTTTCCTCGATGGGCGGAGCCACATTCACGTGGCGCATCAAGATTTAGAGTGGGTGCGGCTATACTAGCTGCCCGTCTGAATTTGAACCTGCCCTTTTCTTTTATAGTAATTATACCATGCAGGGGTGCCATGCCGTCGTATAGACGGCTTTTTCGTTTGAGACCTTTTTTTGGGGATAGGGAGTATATGCTACGTTTCATCGCCCGCCGTATTGTGTTTATTGTCCTGATTACAGTTTTAATCGTCTTTTTTGTCTATATGGGCATGAGTATGATCCGCAATTCAGAAGTGCCTGAACCGGACTATGACGTGGTGCGGTACGGCAAGCTGGCTTGGCAGGAGACGCGCACCTTTCTTTCCCAGGTGATCAAGGGTGATCTGGGCTTTGTCAAGGTCCAAGAGACGCGCGTGCCGGTGGCGGACTTTGTTCAGGATGCTTATCTGAACAGCATGGGCCTGTTGTTGGTGGCGTTATTTGTCGCCGCGATCGCCGGTTTATATATTGGCAGTCTGGCGGCGTTGACAAAACACAAACGGTTGGTGTTACCCTTGTTGACGCTTACCATCCTCGGCGTTTCGACCCCTTCCTTTTTTGCCGGTCTGCTCCTCCAGCAGGGGGCGTTGCGTTATCTGGATACCTTTGGCACACGTTTGGTCAGCATGGGCGGGTTTGGCTGGGACGTGGACCATATGGTGTTGCCGGTGTTGGTGTTGGCCGCTCGCCCGTTAGCTTATCTGACCCGTGCCGCTTTTATCGCGCTCAATCGGGTGATGGAGGAGGATTACATCCGTACCGCTTTTTCCAAAGGCCTCTCTTTTCGGCGCACGGTGAATATACATGCCTTGCGTAACATTGCCGTCCCGGTGCTGACCGCCCTGGGGGTCTCGGTGCGTTTTTCGTTGAGCACCCTTCCGGTAGCCGAGTTTTTCTTTGCGTGGCCGGGGTTGGGCCTGCGTCTGGTGCAAGCGATCGACGCGCGTGAGACCTCGACGGTGGTGGTCCTGGCTGCGGTTTTGGGCTTGACTTTTCTCTTGATGAACTTGTTTCTGGATATCGCTTACCGCATCATAGACCCTCGTATGAAAGAGATTTGATGGATTCTTTAAAACGCATCGTTGACGGTCTCCTTAATCCCAAATCCAGACTAGAAAGGCTACGTCGTTCCACAGCAGATGAGCGGGAAAATGCTAACGGCGGTAGTAGCAATCCGGCGGGTGCGCGCGGCCGCCTGGGATGGCGCGACGTCGTCTTTAACTTGCCCTTGATGATCGGGTTGATCACGGTAGTGGTGCTGTTTTTGCTGGTGTTATTTGGGCCGGTTTGGGCGCCCAAGAACCCCTATATATCGGGGCAGCACATTGTCCCCCACTATGACTTTAAAGCTCAAGAGTTCATCAGCCCGCCTTTGGCCCCTTCGCCCGAGTTTCCCTTGGGCACGGACCGTTGGGGCAATGACCTGTTGAGTTTGTTGATGCACGGAGCGCGCAATACTCTGGTCGCCTGCGCGTTTATCACGATGGTGCGCCTCGTCCTGGGCCTGGTGATGGGGGGGCTTGCGGGCTGGAACGAGGGCAAGATTTCTGACCAGTTTGTTATGGGCTTGATTGGGGTCATCAACTCGGTGCCGATGCTTATCAGCAGCATGATCTTGATCTATGCGCTGGACATACGGCGGGGATTGCCGGTCTTTATCGTGGCGATGTCGGTGATCGGATGGACCGAAATCGCCCAGTACATTCGCAGCGAGTTCCTGGTGCTGCGCAAGCAACCTTATATCGAGGGCGCACGCTCGGTGGGCTTGAACGATTTGCAGATTGCCGTGCGGCACGTGCTGCCCAACGTGTTGCCCCAGTTGTTGATCATCTCTTTCCTAGAGATGGGGGCGGTGTTGATGCTCCTGGGTGAGTTGGGCTTTGTGGGCGTTTACATCGGGGGCGGCAGCCAGTTTATCTGGGAAAAAGATTTATTTTCGTTCGAGATTTTTACCATCGTCGAGGTGCCCGAGTGGGGCGCCATGCTGGCCGAGGGCTTTCGCTGGCTGCGCCCCAAGCCCTTTGTGGTCTTTCCCCCGGCGTTGGCCTTTTTCGTCGCTGTGGTTGGCTTTAACACCTTGGGTGAGGGGTTGCGGCGCCTGGTTGAGAAATCTGCCATCAGCACTGCTTTTCTGCTTAAAAAGCGCATGATCTTGGTGGTGGCGGTGTTGACGCTTGCTACCGTTTTTATCGTCAACAATACGGGAGCAGACCCCTGGTTTTCTCGGGTGGCAGGTGCTTTTGATGGCCGCACAGCCTATGATCACGTCGAGACGCTGGCCCAGATGGAGGGACGTGGCGCGGGCCAAGTCGGTGGCGCCGAAGCGGCGGCCTATATCGCCGAGCAGTTTGAGGCTTATGGTTTGCAACCGGGGTGGCTCCATAACAGTTATTATTATCCTCTAAAGACGTGGCTGGTGCGCCCCACGGCGCAGCCTTATCTGGGTCTCATCGGCCCTGATGGTGAGCCGGTTCAAGCGTTCCGGCACCAGCTTGATTTTGGCTTTGTGATCGATGGGCACGGCGGGAGTGGGGACGTTGAGGCGCCGTTGACCTTTGTCGGATTCAAGCGCGGCGAAAGCGATTATGATTGGGAAACCTTCAAGGGGCTGGATTTGCGTGGGCGGATCGTCTTGTTGATGACGGGCAATGCCCCGGATAACTTTGCGGACGAGGCCTTGATCCGCGGCGCCCTGGGCGTGTTGTGGATTGAGGGTGAAGGCCGTGACGCGGTACGCTCACAGTTCCAGGTGATAGGCGCTGATCAAGACCCCCCGCCAGGCCGTAGCGCACACAGTATGCGTGCGCCCACCATGCCGATCTTTCGCATTCGCCCCTCGGTCGCACGCGCCATGCTCGAGCCTGATGGCATGGTCCTGACGGCTGATGGGCAATCCATCTTGCTCGATCAGGGGGCGAGCGTGGGGCATTCAGGCCCGGGTTGGTTTACGGTGGATATGAGTGCTATCGTGCGGATGTCCCTGGACTTGAGCGCCCCCCAGGATATTGAAATCCCCTGCGTGATGGGGTTCCAACCAGGGTCCGACTTTGACCTGGCGGCCGAGTTGGTGGTCTTGTTTGCCTCTTATGATGGCCTGGGCACGGACCCCGATGGCACGGTCTTTCCAGCGGTCAATCACAACGCTTCCGGCGTGGGTATGTTGCTGGAAATTGCCCGAGTGTGGCAAGAGCAGGATTTGGACGTGCGTCGCTCTGTGTTGTTTGTAGCTTGGGGAGGCAGTCAACTGGATGATTCAGGGGCAGAGACATTGTTCGCGGATAGCGGAAGATTTAGCTTTTTGCTGCCTTTGAGTCAAAATCCGCGTTTTGACCCGCTACTGGTCTTCCAGCCGGATGATATCGGCGCTGGGGGGGAGAGCTTGTTCATCCATCCAGGTTCTCACAGGCAGCTCTCAGGGTTGGTGGAAAAGACAGCTCAAGAGTTGGGTATTCCCGTCGTGTATGATTTAGACGACGAGGGATCCGCCGTTGCTGAGGTAAAAGCCCCGGTGAGCGGGATAGGCACACCGTGGGTGTATTTTGCGTGGGCCGACGCGCAGGTCGCACCAGACGAGGACCAACTGCAGCGTGTCGAGGCTGAAAAACTGCAAAAGATGGGGGAAGCGTTCGCCCTGGCGTTGACCCGTATCGTGCGTGAGGCTGAATACTAGTGTCAAAAAAACTCTTTTCGCGTTTGTGGATATTGACGGGCCTGGTGGCCCTGGTGTTGTTGATCGTGACGGTTAGTCTGGCGTCAAGGGCTCTAGTCCTGCCAAGGACGATTTCTCAAGCCGATCAAACGGTCACGGTTTATCTGACCGGCGGTGGTCGGCTGTTCCAGTTGTACGAGGAACCCGACCGGCTGGCGCGCGTCCGCTCTGTCTTGGAGTATGGCACCGCTGTGGACGTGGTGGATTCGACGGAGGATAGAGATCAACTGTGGTATTACGTCGAGGTCGAAGAAAAGAAGGGCTGGATCCCGGCTGAGTCTGTCAGTCTGGAGCCCCCTGAATAAATCTGGCTTGTTCAAGAGATTACGTGCTAGAGATACTGCAAGGCGCTCATCTATGAAATCGAAAGAGGTAATGTCAGAGTTGAAATTTGTTGCGAACGATTCCCCCAAGAGTGTGCCCGTTCAAGCTAGCGAGCGCATCGCATTTATTGATATCTTGCGCGGTTTTGCCGTGTTTGGCATTCTCGTCGCCAACATTTATAGCTATAGCGGGGTGGCCTATGAACCAGGGGCCTGGTCTGGCATCGACCGGGTCGTCGTGGCAGTGACGCGGTTCCTGGTAGAGGCCAAGTTTTATTCGCTGTTTTCGCTGTTGTTTGGCTGGGGTCTGGCCGTACAACTGTCACGCGCCGAGGCGCGGGGCGTCCGGTTCGTGCCCTTGTATTTGCGCCGCTTGATGATCTTGTTGATCTTGGGGATCGTGCATGGCACGTTGATCTGGGTTGGAGATATTTTGACGACCTATGCGCTGCTTGGTTTTGTGCTGTTGCTCTTTCGCCAACGCTCGGGCAAGGTGCTCCTGGCCGGGGTGGGCCTGGCGTTATTGTTCTCCATCTTGATGCGGGTGCCTGGCGGGGCGATGGAGGCGGTGCGCGAAGGGTATATGAACTTGACCGATTTCTTGCGCTACGACACCTACTCACATAGACTGTACGCCAGGGGAACCTATGTCGAGATCACCCCGCTGCGTGTGCAGGAATACCTGGGGGCGATGTCGTATTTGGGTTTCTTTTTTGCTAACGTGCTTGCGATGTTTTTGCTGGGGTTATACATCGGCAAGCGTCGCATCTTTCACCAGGTGCAACAGCACCTGGGTGCGTTGCGCAAGGTGATGTGGGCCGGATTGGGTATTGGCCTGGTTTTTAACGCCATTCACATCTGGCTGTTGCTCTCGCCGGACAGCCTGCCGGACCGTTATCGCCCCGTCGCTCAAGTGGGCGCCCGCACGATCGGTGCACCGGCGTTGATGTTGTTTTACGTGTGCGGCATTATCTTGCTGTTTCAATCTCAACAAACTCAAAACGAGCGTTGGCAGCGACGCCTGGCGCCGTTGAGCAACGTCGGGCGCGCTGCTTTGAGCAATTATCTGTTCCAGTCTGTGCTTTGCACCTTTATTTTTTATGGTTATGGCCTGGGGTTGTACGGGGAGTTTGGCCCGACGGTCGCCTTGATTTTAGCCGTCGTGATTTACTGGGTGCAGGTACGGCTCAGTGCCTGGTGGTTCGATCGCTACCGCTTTGGGCCGATAGAGTGGTTGTGGCGCACTCTGACCTACCGTAAGCTCCAGCCCATGCGGCTGGGCGAGGCCGGCGCGGAGCGGCAACCGCCCCGCTGGCTGCGGTGGCTGCGCCGTGTGTTTGCCGGGGTTCCTCCGGCCGCCGCTTTGGCCAGCGCCTGGGTGGTGTTGTTGATCTGGGCTGGGGGGCTGTATGCCTGGCATGGTCACCTGGAAAGCGACAATCTGCGTCACCAGGTGGCCGTACTCGCGTCCCAGTCGGTGGAAGGGGAGGGTGTTGACTGGCCGGCAGCCGCACCGGCCGGTAGCCCGGCGGAACCGCAAGCACATGTCGTTGCCACGCCTGTCGTGCAGCCGGTGACCTATGAGCCGGGGCCGGCCGCTGCCAGCGGCGACCTGGTAGCGCTGGCAGACGCTTTCGACGTCGAGGCGGCCTTGACCCAGATTCAAACCCTGAGTGGCCCGCCTTATCTGGGACGGGTTGCAGGGTCTCCCCAAGGTCGGGTGGCGGGTGACTATATCGCGGATCAGTTTGCTGCGGTGGGATTACAGCCCGCGGGCGACGAGGGCACGTTTTTCCAGTCTTTTCCACTAGAATACGTCACGCTGGACCAGGCGCCCACTCTGGTCATTGAGGGGCCGGATGGCACGATCTATGAGGGCTACCGGTTACATCAAGACTTTGCGCCCGTCTTGGGTGGTTATGCCGGCCCGGGTCGGGCCAGTGGACCGGTGATATGGGGCAATAACTGCACCCATGAAGACCTGGATCAACTGGATGTGGTGGGCAAGGTGCTGTTGTGTCGGGACGTGGCCATGCCGACCAGCGCTTGGGATGCTGCGCCAGGCGAAGGCGGGACCCAAAGCGTCAAATATCCGGCGCGCAACGCTTTGGAGCACGGGGCGGTGGCATTGTTGTTGTTGACCGATCCCCAGTTGCACCCACCGGACCGGGGGAATGTCTATTTTGAGAGTTGGGTTCCAGAACCCATCCCGGTCTTGCGTATTTTCCCTGACGCTGCTGAGGGC
>CAZSJU010000186.1:0-3231 GCA_964607235.1 uncultured Anaerolineae bacterium
AATCGTCTCACAAGCAAAGTGAGGGGAAAGAATGAACACAGGCACCGTGACATTTGAACTCCCAAACCAAGTCTATCAAGACCTCCAAGCGCTGGCTGCCGATGAAAGAGTCGACCCAGCAGAAGTCATTGCCCGGCTGGTGGCGACAGCGCGCCAACGACGCGCGTGGCTAAGCGACTTGTCAGCCCTGCGCCAGCAAATCCGCGCGGAAGGTGGACTAGAAATCGGCACGACCAAAGATGAGGTAATAGAGCAACTGCGTCAGAGTCGGCGCGACATCTTTGAGGCCGAATATGCGCATCTGTATAGATAGCTGCGTTTTCATTCACGGCTTACAAGAGAGTGATCCGGCAGCGGTACGCCTACTCAATCTCATCGGTCCTGAATTGATCCTGCTCATCCCGCGCTTGGTCGCCCAGGAAGTGACGCGCAATTTAAGCACGCTCGATCAGGTACGCCGCTTTTACCGGCTGTTTCACGATTACCATTTCACCTTTATCATCGACGAACCGGTCCCCCGCACACTGGTCACCAAATACATCGGCCTGGGTTTACCTGCCAAGGCCGACGCTTTTATTGGCGCGTTCTCCGAGTGGATGCAAGCCCGTTACCTGGTTTCGGACAACCGCCACTTTCTACGAGACTTGTGCACGAACGCTTTCGACGTACTGGACGCCACCGAGTTCATCTCTTGTTGGGAGGCGGGCATTCTGTAGATTAAATGTGCTCCACCCCCGAAACCCACGACGTCCGTCGTGCGGAGCTTCACAGCCAGGCCAGGGATGGTGTGGCTGTGAGAGCGAGACGGGGATATGGCTATCCCCTTGGAGCCATTGAGAGAGATTTTTCTTCTGCGCCTCTGCCTCTCCCCGACTCTGCGTTGATCTTTTCCGTCCCCATTCCCTAACACCAGCCCTGGATGCACAACCGGCTGACGCGCTTGGCCATGGCGATGACGGTCAGGATGGGCGGGTTGCCCAGGGCGCGGGGCAGCAGGGTGGCGTCGGCGACGTACAGGTTTCCCGGCAGGTGCGCGTGGTGGAACGTCGAAGCCTCGCGCGCCGTCAGCGGCAACATGCCGCCGGGGTGGCCGGCGTTGACGGTGCCCACAAAGGTCTCGC
Organism: uncultured Anaerolineae bacterium; assembly: GCA_964607235.1. Classification (GTDB taxonomy): domain Bacteria; phylum Chloroflexota; class Anaerolineae; order S140-20; family S140-20; genus CAZSJU01. The sequence continues at coordinate 1,122 of CAZSJU010000186.1, forward strand.
CCTCAGGCACGCCCAGATGGCGCAATATCTCTTTACACAGCCGTACGCCTTCGTCTAGTCGCCGCCGGTCCTGGGCGCTTAGGCGCTTGTCGTCCGGGGTCCCGGCGCCGGTGTCGGCCAGCTTGATCATCAGGCTCAGCGTGTCGCGGGCGGGGAAACGCCAGTCCCGGTTGAAGAAAAAGCTCAAATAGTCGAAATAGGGCGCCAGGATGAAATGCTCGCGCTGCACGATAAAGGGCATCGACAGCTCGTGGCATTGCCGGCTGTCCGGCCAGCGGGCGGCGACACACAGCACCGGGTCCACGAACAGGTTGCGTTGGCAGGCCAGGCCCGAGCGCTCCAGGATGGCCGGGGTGCCCAGGCCGCCGGCCGCCAGCACTACCAGGTCGGCTGGGTAAAAGCGGCGCTGCCAGCCCTGCCGGGCCAACACCCCAGTGACCCGACCATCCTCGGTGACCACCCGCTCGGCGCGGCAGCCGGTGACCAGCCGCGCGCCCCCGTCTAGCGCCAGGTCTAGAAAGCGGCGCACGTCCCACTTGGCGCCGTGGGCGCAGCCCAGCACGCAACGGCCACAGTTGACGCAGCGTGCCGGATCAAACATCTTGGGCGCCGGATGGGGATCCAGGCCCATATCCTGGCTGGTCTCGAAAAGGCGCCGCGTCGTCCCGCGCCAGCGCCGGCGGTGGGCTGTGGTGACCGGCACCTCGCGATAGGCCGCCGCAAACTCGGCGTCCAGGTCGATGCCCAGCGCGCGCAGGTCGTGATCCATGCGCAGCGCGTTCATGGTGCACAGCGTCGTGGTGCCGCCCACCCCGACCCCGTTGACCAGCACCATGCCGTCGCGCGTCTTGCGAACGCGCATCGCCGGGAAAAAGAGCGAGATCAGCCGCTCGTCCGGCAGCAGGCGCGCCTTTTTGAACGTCTCTAACAGCGGCAATGACCACCCAAAGGGCCGGAACGCCCGGCCCGCCTCCAGGACGGTCACGTCAAAGGCGCCTTGCAGCTCCTTGGCCACGGTGGCCCCACCGGCTCCGCTACCTACCACGATGGCACGTTTCATGCTCGCTCCCCTTCCCAGTCAAAACAGGCCCGGCAGCTCACCGCCCCCTCGGTCAGGCGCGCCTGGAACGTGAGTTGTCCTCCGCCCGCCAGGCCCGCCAGCACGCCTTGATCCAGCGCCGAGATGAGGCGGCACACCGGGCCGCTATAAACGTCACTGAATGCGCAGCGCCGGATCACGATCGCGCCGTCCGCCGTGCCCTGGAACGCGATGCCCAGGATGCGGTACAACCACTGTGCGGCGTCCATCACGTCCTGGCGCGTGGTGACGCCACACAGCCGCCACAGCCGCGCGCCCAAGGCATAGGCTTCGCGGTATAGTCGCGTTTCTAGATCCGGCAGGGCCGAGTGATCCCCGTCCAACGCCGCCTCGGCCATCGACCGCGTAAAGCGCGCGTACTGGGCCAGCAGCGTCGCCGGGGCGCGCCCGGCCGGCGGCGGCGCCGGACATCCGAACGCCGCCGCCGTGCGCTGGAACAGCTCGCGCAACATGTACCGTTGGAGCCAATCCGGCGTGTAAAGCGCCAGCAGTCGCAAGCGCAGGTTCATACCGGCAGCTCCCCGTGGCCCACACCCGGCAAGGACAAGACCTCACACGACGTCTCATTCCCGGGTCCGGCGGGCGGCGCGCCCGTGCCCGCGACGCCGCCCAGGTGTAAAACGTCGCCCGGCACATCGCCCGCGTCGTACAGCGCCCGGATGGCGTCGGCCCGGCGCCCCGTGACCGCCCGGCGCTTGAGCTTGAGGTTGGCGGTCAGGTCACCGCCCGCCACCGAGAGGTCGTAGGCCAGCACCGCCCAGCGCTTGACCTGCTCGGGGTGTGACAAGCCGGCGTTCAGCCGCTCGACGGCGCGGTCGATGACGCCCGCCCGCAGCGCGTCGCGCCGCCCGTCCTTGACCCACAACAGCGCGGCGCAATAGGGCTGGCTGTCGCCCACCACCAGCGCCTCGACCACGCCCGGCACCCCGCGCAGCGCCGTCTCGATCTTGAGCGGGCGGATGTACTTGCCATAGGAGGTCTTGAGCAGCTCTTTCTTGCGGCCACAGATGA
>CAZSJU010000186.1:3331-6815 GCA_964607235.1 uncultured Anaerolineae bacterium
ATTCTCCCAGACCTTTTCGTAAAAGCGCGGCACCGAGAAAAAGAGGGTGGGCCGCACCTGGGGCAGCGCGTCCGCTAGGCCGTAAAAGTCCTCCAAAAAGTACACGTCTACCGCGGCCGGCACGTAATAGGGCGCGTATGTGCCCAGGATGCCCTCGACCACGTGGTTCATAGGCAGGAAGGACAGGTACGCGGCGGGGGCGTTGCGCGCACGCCAGGGCAGCAGCGCCACCAGGGTCTGCGCCATCCAGTGCAGGTGCGCGTGCGCAAACATCACGCCCTTGGGCTGACCGGTCGTGCCCGACGTGTAGCGTAACGTCGCCACGTCGCCCATACCCACCGGCGCGGCGGGCATCTCTTCCTCCCCGGCGCCCAGCGCCAGGAACGCGTCCCAGCCCACAACCTGGCGTGGCAGGCCTTCAGGTAACGGGCCGCGACAAAAAGAGACCACAGGCAGTTCGGTCGCAAAAGCGTCCAGTTGCGCCAGCAGCTTGGGCGCGCCCACGAACAACAGTTTGGCGCCGCTGGCGGCGAGGATCTCGTCCAGCTCGGCCGGCGGGCTGGTGTAATACAGCGGCACGCTCACCGCGCCCACCAGGCCCAACGCCACATCCAGCGTCAGGTAGCGGCTGCTGTTGAGACCCACCAGGGCTACCCGGTCGCCGGGGCGCACGCCCAACGCGCGCAACGCCGCCGCCGCGGTCAGCATGTCCCGGCGTACCTGAGCCGTGTCGCGGGTCACGATCTGGCCCTCGACCACGTCGTGGTAGGTCACGGGCCTGCTCTGGCTGCGCAGGCGAAACAGCACCTGCTCGTGCACCGTCCGGCCAGTGCGGTGGAAAAAGCTCCGCGCGGTCGCGTATTCGAGCATGACCGGCAGCAGTGCGCGCCAATTCATTGGGTAGGGTCCTAACAGCCGGTCCATGTTGTCCCGCCGGAACGTCAGGCGCGCGTCCATGTAGGGCAGCAGGTTTGACAAAGCGCCCATCTGTCCGCCCAGCTTGAGGCGCTGCGTCAAGGTGGCTGGCAGCGGCATGAACACGGGCCGGGGCAGCGTCAGGTTGAGATGGCCCTCGGCCCATTGGCGCACGAACGTCACCAGCTCGCGCACGGTGGGCAATGCCTCCCGTGGCGCGACCAGGTGAAAGTTCAACCCCGCCGCCCGTGGATCAAAGGTCAGGCGCGCGACGGCCTCGGCCACGTAATCGACCGGCACCAGGTTGACCGGCAGGTCCGGCCGCACCGGCAGGACCTGCAGCGCGCCCGTCATGTAGAGCCGCAGCGGAAAGTATAGCGTGTTAAAGGTCTGGATGGCGCCCGTGCGCGAATCGCCGACGATCATGCCCGGGCGAAAGACCGAGACCGGCAGCTCGGATTTGGCGGCCTGGATCAGGCATTCGCTTTCGTACTTGGTGCGTTCGTAGGCGCTGGAAAAGCCGCCGGCGTCGCTGAGGGCCACCTCGGGCACGGCGCCCCGGCGGCGCCCCGCCACGTATGCGGTTGAGACGTGGGACAGCCGCGCCAGGCCGTGGTCGCAGTGCGCCGCGCGCGCCAGCGCCAGCACGTGCGCTGTGCCCTGGACGTTGGTCGCGCGCAGTGCGTCCAGCGGCGCGTTCAGGCGCAGGTCGGCCGCGGCGTGGATCACGTGCGTTACCCGGCGGGTCAGGTCGTCATAGGCATCGTCATCGAGGCCCAGGCGCGGCGCAGCGACGTCGCCCGCCAGCACCTGGACGCGTTCCCCGATGGCGCCGGCCAGTTCGGGCCAGTCCCACCAGGCCCGCGCCAGCCGGCGCGCCGCCGCGGCCTGATCCTCCGCCCGTACCAGGGCAATTAAGAAGCTGTCTGTTTCAGTGAGCAGTTGTCGGGCGACCTGGCTGCCCAAAAAGCCAGTGGCGCCGGTGAGAAAGATCACGCTTTTCATTTATCACGCTCCGATCATGCGTCCATACAAAGGCTTGTAACAATTCGGGGTTGCGCTGAGCGCTGGCCATTTGCCAATGATAGCCCCGCTCCAGCTTTTTCCGGACCAGGTCCGGCGCGGCCAACAAGCGCGCGATACGCTCCCGCAGCACCGCGTCCCGGTCCGGATCGTCCGCCGAGATAAAGTATTCTTCCAACCCCAGGTCGGCGTAAATGCTCTTGAGCCGCAGGTCGTGGCCTACGGCCACCTGCGGCACCGCCGCGGCCATCGACAGCACACAGGCGTGGTAGCGCGAAGTGACCAATAGGTCGAGGCCCCGCAGCAGGCTGGTCATCTGGGAGGCGTTGTACTGGCGCGAGGAAAACACCCGCGCGCGGTCGGCGTGGACCATGCGGCGCTGAATCTCGCGCGCCAGCGGCTCGTCCACCTGCTCCATGCCGATCAATGCGACGTGCTTGTTGTGTCGCTCGACTATCTCGTCGGCCAGCGCGGCATAACTGGCCGCCAGTTCCCGGCTGGCCTGGCAGCGTTCGCGCGAGCGCGAAAAATAGTAGGGCCAGCGGTAGCAGTGCTCCTTCCGGCCCCAGGGCCGGATCACCACAGGCCACAGGTTGAAATCTACCACCGAGAAACCGACGGCGTTCCCGGCCGCCTCGGGCCAGGTCCGCGCGGGCCAGTCCACGTCCTCGGGCCGCGGGTGGAAGGTAAAGGCCGTGTCCGCCGTCACCTCCATAGGCGCGCTCACGCCCCACCGGCGCAGGCGCTCGGCAGCCGCGCGGGTGCGGGTGATGATCAGGTCGGTCTTGCTGGCCTCGCGGCGCACCTGGCGCTGGTTAAAGGGGGACAGCTCGCCCGCGTCGACGGCGTAGGCCAGGCAGGGCTTGCCCAGGGCGTGGGCGCAGTGTGTGGCCCACAAAAAGGCCCACAATAGTGCCGAGGTCCAGGTGTCCATGTAGCAACTGCCCTCTACCAGCACGATCAGGTCGTGCTCCTCGACCAGCCGGTGCAGGGTCGAGACAAAGATCGAGGGCACCGGCGCGATGCTCAGGTTTGGCCCCTCTTGCACGTATCGTCGTAAGTTGTCCTCGTTGAGGGTGGGGATGGTGATGTGCGTATCCGGCCCCAGCACGGCCCGCACATCCTGGATGATGGTCAGCAGTCGCGCCTCGGCGCCCGTGTTGTTGGCCCCATTGTAACCAAAGAGAAGTACCTTTTTCACGTCTGACTCCTTTCCTTCTGAACGACGGTGAGCCTCAAATCACGTCCGCACGCGCTCTAGCTCACCCGAGAACCCCCTGGCGTCCCCTCTAACGTGACGCCCTACTATACACTACGTCTATCCGTCGGCCCGGTTGTCCGCTTTGCTGGCCTCAGGCTCCCGTCAAGCTGACGGCAATCTGACGCGCCTAAAAAAATTCAACGCAGAGACGGAGAGAGGCAGAGCCACAGAGAGATTCAGGTCAAGGACGAGCCGCCTCCTCGTCGTCGAGGCGCTGCACGGCGACCAGTGGCAGTCCCAGGTCGCAGATGCGGGTCAACACCCCGCGCAGCGCGGCCTGGTCGA
>CAZSJU010000187.1:0-6808 GCA_964607235.1 uncultured Anaerolineae bacterium
TTGGTGGCATAGGTCTCGTTGGCCGCCGGCACCACGTGATCCAACACGATGACATTGATGTCCGGGTCCGCCACCCGTTCCACCCCGATTTGGTGAAACTTTTTCGAGATGGCAGCCGTGTTGTCATGCGTCAGGAGCTTGTCCGGCCGGACCGTGACGATCTGTCCCGGCACCACGTGCGCCAGCCCTGCCTTGCGGGCCAGGATCTTTTCAGCAAAAGTATCGCCCATCTTTAGCCCTCCAGTGATTTGCCATAGGCAAAGAGGTTGCCCGCTTGATAAATGTCCATCTGCACCTGGGAAAAAGGCTGCGCATGGAACACCCGGTCACCTTCCAGGATGACCTCGCCACTCTCAAAATCCACCTGCAGCGTGTCGCCGTTCTCGAATGCCGCTTGCACCTGGGTCAGGCCGGGCAAAGCGACGATGGGCAACCCGCTGTTGATGGCGTTGCGCTTATAGATGGCGCCAAAGCTCTCGGCAATGACCGCCCTCAGGCCCAGCGCGCGGAAACAATCCACCGCCTGCTGGCGCGACGACCCGGCGCCAAAGTTCTTCCCCGCCATGATGACATCGCCCGGCTGCGCCCGGTTGGCAAAGTCTTCCCAGCCCTTCAGGTTATCCAGCGCATACTGCCCCATCTCGTCCACATCGGTGATGTGCAGATAACGGTTGTGAAAGATCATATCGGTATCAATGTCGTCGTATAGAACGCCGTCCGGGTCCCTGAGCACCCACAAACGGCCTTGAATTTGGGTTGCTTTGGAATATTGATCACTCATGTTTACACCTCTGGTACCGCAATCTCGCCCACAAGCGCGCACCAGGCGGCCGTGACCGGGCTGGCCAGGTAGGTGTCGCCGGCGCCCTGCTTGCCGGGAAAGTTGCGGTTGCTGGTGCTGATGTTGACCTGTCCTTTACCCGTCATGCCCAGGTGGCCCGAGGCGCAGCCCCCACAGCCGGGATTACTGATGATAAACCCGGCGTCAAACAGCGTCTCCAACACGCCCGTGCGCAGCATGTCTTGGTACACCTCGCGCGTGGCCGGCACGACCGACGCCATCACGTGCGGCGCAATTTGCCGGCCCTTGACCACCTCAGCCACCGCCTGGAAATCCTCCAGGCGCCCGTTGGTGCAGGAGCCCATAAACACGCTGTCGATTTGAAGGCGCTGCCCCGCCACCTCACGCACCGGTACCACGTTGGCCGGGCTGGGCGGGCAGGCGATAAGCGGTTCCAGCCCATCGACGTCCACCTCGACCGTCTCGACATAGCGCGCGTCTGGGTCCGCATAAACGCCCTGCAGGTCGTCACGCCCTGTCCGCGCGCGGGCAAAGGCCAACACCGCCTCCGAAGGCGGGACGAAACCGATGATGCCACCCATCTCGGTCACCTGGCTGGCCAGCGTGATGCGCCCGGCCAGGTCCAAAGCCTCAATGGCCGGGCCGTAAAACTCGACCGCCCGGCCCAGGGCGCCGTTGGAGCCCAGCCGGCGCAGCACCGCCAACGTCAGGTCACGCGCGGTACAAGGTGGCTGCAACGCCCCGTTGACGACGACTCGCATCGTCGGCGGCACCTCGAACCAGGACTTGCCGGCCTTGAACGTAAAGGCGATGTCCTGGTCGCCCATGCCCTGTCCAAAGGCGCCCACCGCGCCCAGGATGTTCAGGTGGCTGTCGGTGCCGACAAAGGTAGACCCCGGATAGGACAGACCCTGCTCTAACGCCACGTGCGAGCCGATGCCGGCGTTCACGTCATAGACCTGGACACCCTGTTCCCGCGCCCAGACGCGACAGATCTGTTGGTTATTGGCATAGGGGATATTGTTGGGCGGCACGACCAGGTCAAAGGTGAAAAAGGTCTTGTCCTTGTCGTCCACCGGCGCATCGCCATAGTGGGCACGATAGTTCTTGACCACGTTGGCCCCGGCAAAGTCACGCGCGGTGCGCACATCCAGGTCGAGCCAGATGATGTTACCCGGCGCGACCGGCACGTCGCCGGGGCTGTGGGCCTCGAAAATCTTTTGGATGATCGTCTTGCCTGCCATCGGTCACTCTATCCTCGCCGCCAGTTCCTTCTTGTACATCATGCGCTGCATGCTGTGGAAGCTGATAAAATCGGCGTGGTTGACCAGGGTGGCCTCGGTGCTGCGGTTAACCTTGTCTCCTTCAGAGGCGTGGGTCGCGATGACGTGTTGCACCTCGGCCGAAAGGCCACAGCGTGCCGCCAGCGCCATGCCGGAAAAAGGATGGCGCAACAGCTTGCCGTCATGGGTCTGGACCGTCATCCCGTCTTCCCGTCGCTCGTATTCCAGCAGCTTGCCGATGTCATGCAATAACCCGCCGGCGATCAGCACGTCCATATCCACCGGCATACGCGCGCCGTACACCTCGCCAAAGACCTCGGCCGCGCGGATGGCCACCAACGTCACAGCACGGATGTGCGCGATGTAACTGGCGGGGCAGGGATCAAGCAACAGCGTAAAGGGCATGCGCGTCAGTTCGTCCAAGGTCCAGCCGCTCTCTGCCATAGCCAGTTCCCAGGTTTGGAAAGTCTTTTCACGCATGTCGGCATCCTGTATCAAGTTGAACTCGGGCAGCAACGCTAGCAATTGCTCTCGCATAGTTTCCTCCTTGTCCATTGTAGCTCTAGATTTCACGTGGTGCTAGGCTCGAAATCCCCAAGACCCTTCATTATGCTACAGCGCGCGCTCTGGCGGCCCGCTATAACCGTGGTCGGTCGGCGAAATGCGCCGCATCGGTCGCTGGTTCATGATCTCATCAAACACGTGCGCGGTCAACCCCACCGTCCGGGCGATGGCAAACAGACCGTTGCCCATCTCGGGCACAAAGTCCATCTCGCACAACACGGCAGCGATGGCACCATCCACGTTCATCGGCAAATCCTTGCCTAAACTTTCCTTGATCGCCTGGCGAATCGCCTCGCCCATCTCCACGTACTCGCCGGCAACCCCTTGCTCCTCGGCGATGGCGAACAGCTTGCGGGTGCGCGGGTCATCCGTGTGGAAACGATGGCCGTAACCGGGGATACGCTTTTTTTCCGCCCGATACGCGTCCACCAGCTCACGCGCCGCTTTGCGCGCCGTCTGTCCTGCCGCGCGCTTGCGCGCCACCGCTTCTTGGAGCACCCTCATACAGCCCTCGATAGCCCCGCCGTGGTGGCGGTTGATGGCCATGATGCCGGCCGCGATGCCGGCAGTCAGCGGCGCGCCGGTGGACGCGACCGTCCGCGCGGCCAGCGCCGACGGCGGCGTCGCCCCGTGATCCACGCTGGCGACCAGGATCGCGTCCATGACACGCCCCTGGGCCTCGCTGGGCAACTCGCCCTTGAGCACCAGGTAAGCCATATGCGCGAACGGAACGCGGCCCATCAACTGGTCGATGCAATACCCCCGCACCATCACCTTGTTGGGTTCGATCTTGGTAATCGGCTGTGACCAGGTTTGTTCTGTCATGTCTACCCTCCCTCCAGTTAATTACAAATCCAACTTGGCCAGCACCGCTTTGGTGGCCTGGGGCAGATCCATAAACGCCTCGACGACAGTCGCGCCGACCTCACGCAGCCGCTCCACCTTGCCCTCATAGGTGCCGCGTCCGCCCTCGACGATGGCGCCAGCGTGCGAAAAGCGGGTGCCGCTCTTGGCCGCCTTGCCGCCGATGTAAGCGATCAAGGGCTTGGTAAAAGCACCTTGCTCGATCAAATCGGCCACGCGCTCTTCCTGGCTGGTGCCGATCTCGCCAAACATCACCATCGCCTTGGTGTCGGGGTCCTGCTCGAACAATAGCGCCACGTCGGGATGAGGCAGCCCCACGACAGCGTCCCCGCCGACGTGCACCAACGTGGTCGCGCCGATCCCTTCCTGCGCCAGATAATAGGCCATCGATGAGGTGATGCCGCCACTGCGCGAAGAAATGCCCACCGGCCCCGGGAAAAACCACGAGCGGGCCGAGGCCGCGCGACCACCGATCATGCCCAACACGGCCTTGTCGGGGCTGAGCACGCCCAACGTGTTCGGCCCGATAAAGCGCGCGCCGGCCGCTTTGGCGCGCTTGGCGATGGACAACACGTCATAAATTGGCACCCGGTCCGGCACAATGACCAACAGTTTGACCCCGGCATCGATCGCTTCCAGAGCCGCGCTCTTGACCAGCGGGGCAGGGATAAACAGCACGCTGACGTCCAGCGGCCCCACATTTTCCCACGCCTCTTGCACCGTGTCAAAAACCGGGATACCCTCCACTTCTTGTCCGCCGCGGCCCGGCGTGACGCCGGCCACGACCTCGGTCCCATATCCTAGCATCAGTTTCGTCCGTGCTGTGCCCTCACGCCCGGTGATGCCTTGCACGAGCACGCGCTTGCTTTGATCAATCAGAATGGACATATATGACCTCCGATAGGTGTCATTTGCTAACGTTTTTCGCGCTTACGCCCCGGCCTGGGACGATTGATAGGCTTCCAGCTCGGGGATCGGCAGACGCACGTGCCCACCGCCCGCACCATACAACAAGCAAGCCACCTCGCACGCCAGGCACTCGATACAGCGGCCCTTTTTGGCTTCCTCACGGGTGATATTGAGCACCGGCAAGCCCGCGTCATTGAGGGACAAGATTTGCCCGGCGCACTCGGCCACGCAGATTTTGCTCTCACAGGTCGCGCAAACCGCGTGGTCCAGCGTCACCGTGCCGTCGGTGACCGTCTCAAAGGTATAAGGCTGTTGCGGTTCAGGTCGCGGCGCCGGCGGCGGCACGTCACGCAGCTCACCGGCCTGGATCAGCGCGTCCAGCCGTTGCGCACAAAAGTCGGGCGAGTCATCCTTTTTATAGCCCTGGACAGGCGCCGGGATGCGGCCGTTGAGCTGCTCCAGGATCTCGACCGCCTTGTCCTCGGCATTACCGCCCAAGCGAATCACGACGGGGATGTCCAGGTGCGCCTCCAAGAAAGCCTTGAAAAGCCCACGAGCAGAATAAAACTGTTCCTGGCTGGCCACGCCTGAACCGGACCCAAAGTAACCGTCCACCGGGCCGGCCGCGAGGACGATACGCGCCGCGCGGTACACCTTGCTGGCCGGCGGGTTGCCGCTGGTATCCACAAAAGTGGCCAACTTGTAGCCCTGGCGCAGCACGGCGTCCATGCTCATCATCGAGCCGCCCCCACCGGCGCCGTGGAAGCCGATATACCCCTCGCCGCGCTCAAAATCTTCGGCCATCTGGATGAAATAAAACGTGCCGCGATAATCGTGCGCCTCGACCTCGTAGGCGATCCTTTCCAGAAGGGTGGGGGGGCGGTCGTACTCACGCGCGATCTCTATGCCCAGGTCCTTGTGCCGGAACACGGCATAATCGTCGACGGTGACGCGACAGTCCGCGGCGTATAGCTTGCCGTCGGCCGTCTGCACCAGCGGGTTGATCTCGGCGGCGCGCGCCTCGTAGGTCCGCGCCACGTTATAGAGCTGCACCAGCATTGCACCCAGGTTCCGCTGCAGCCGCCCGCCCAACCCGGTCTCGCGCACCAGGTTACGGGCCTCGTAATCCTGCAAGCCAAATTCAATGTCCACGTGAGAGTGAGCCACCTTGTCAGGATACTCGGCGGCGATCTCTTCGATGCCGGTGCCGCCCACGCTCGAGAACATTACCAGCGGCGCCTGTTCGCGGTCATCAATGATGACTCCGGCGTAAAACTCGCGGGCGACGTCCAACTGTTCCTCGACCAACACCTGCTCGACGGTAAAACCCTTGACCTTCATCCCCAGCATGGCCTCGGCGGCAGCGGCGGCCTCGCCGGGCGTGGCCGCTTTTTTGATGCCGCCCATGCTGGCCCGTCCGGTCACCCAGGCCTGGGCCTTGACCATCACCGGCCGTCCGAGTTCCTCGGCGATGGCGCGCGCCGCTTCCGGCGTGCTTGCCACCCCCCCCTCGGGCACGGCTATCTTGAACTGGCGCAATAGCGCCTTGCCTTGAAATTCGTGCAGTCGGGCCATAGTCTTCTCCTTACTCTCGCTCTAGCAATGGAAACACAAACATACAGTCGTGCACTAGCCCACTTTTCACCGGCGCCAACGCCGCGTGATTTAATAAAGGATTTGTGGGAAAAACAAGCGGAACGGCGCCAGGTAGCGCGCCGGCACACCCATTGTATAGAATACATCAGAAAGCGCGGCTTGCCTATAGACAATGTTCCTGTTTTTTCAAGTGAAATGTCAACATATGCCCAGCCTACTCTAGCGAGACCAACTGTATCTCAAAAACCTTGGGCCACAGCTTGCCTGTCACGAACAGCCGATCCCCGGCAGGGTCATAAGCGATGCCGTTCAACACGTCCACGGGCTGCACCATATCCTCTGCGCTCAAGAGACCGCTCAAGTCAATCCAGCCCACGACCCGCCCCGTCTCGGGGTCAATCCGCGCGATGCGGTTCGTCTGCCACACGTTGGCGTAAACCTCCCCATGAATGTATTCCAGCTCGTTGAGCCGGACCACCGGCCCCTGCTCATCGTACACCTGAACCCTGCCGATCTCTTTAAAGCTCTGCGGGTCCCAAAAGTACAGGTTGGCCGTGCCGTCGCTCATGATCAGGCGCGTACCGTCGTGGGTGATGCCCCAGCCCTCGGTCGGATAGCTAAACTCTTGCAACAGCTCAAAACTGTCCTTGTCGTACACAAAACCCACCCGAGACTGCCAGGTCAATTGAATAATCCGGTCACCGTAAACCGTGATGCCCTCCCCAAAATACTGGTCCGCCAGTTGATGCATCCGCTGCACCTCGCCCGTCTCTAGCGCGACCCGCCGCAA
>CAZSJU010000188.1:0-6801 GCA_964607235.1 uncultured Anaerolineae bacterium
AAACCCAAGCCTCGCTCTTTCAAGCTGACAAATCGCCCGCGGCCAATAACCAAATGATCGAGCACCTCAATATCCAACAACTGGCCGCCCTCGACGAGTTTGCGCGTCACCATCACGTCCTCGGGGGAAGGGGTCGGATCACCCGAAGGATGATTGTGTATGACAATGAGAGCGGCACAGTTTTCCTTGAGCGCATAGCGAAAGATCTCGCCAACCCGAATGAGGCTGGTATTTAGCGATCCCTTGTAAACGACGGGAATAGACAACACACGGTTTTTGGTATCCAGAAGCACGAGTCGCAGTTGCTCCTGATCCAACAAGGCCATCTCTGCCATCACCAATTGTGCAGCGTCGGCAGGAGAACGCACCTGGGGGCGCTCGGCGGGCGCGGTGACTAACAGACGACGCCCCAATTCAAATGCCGCTTTGACCTGCGCGCCTTTGGCTTCACCAACGCCACGCTCGTCGGTCAGTTGAGCGATACTGGCCCGCGCCAACCCTGGCAGACCATCAAAGCGCGTCAGCATACGCTGCGCCAACAACAAGACATTTTCTCCTCCCACGCCGACGCGCAAGATAATCGCCAACAACTCGGTAGTGGAAAGTGCCGCCGCGCCAGCATGAATGAGTCGCTCCCGGGGACGCTCACCGATCGGCATGTCCGGTATCGTCGGGTTATAATCTAGCTCTTGGTCTTTCACATCAGCTCCCCTCTGATCCGTACCCCTCTGATTAACCGCTCACCCCGTTAACTACCCTCTGCGTCCGCCCCATAACAACTGCTCACGGATGGTGAGATCCGCGCCGCGCATCTTGAGCGCCAGATCGGCCGCAACGTTGCGCATCACACGATACCCCAATTCCGGATGAGCATCGCACAAGCCCAACAACTTGATGCGTGGGATCACTAGCAGCCGCGTATCCTCCGAAGCACTGCGTGCGCCGGCGGAACGCAACCCCTGATCAACCAATGCAATTTCGCCAAACGCCTGCCCGGCCCGCATTGTGGCAACGGTAACGGGGCGTGGTGAAGACGTGGCTTCGATGATGCTGGGATCCACCAGAATCTCAATTTCACCGCGAGCAATCACATATAGCTCGTCGCTCGCGCTCTGCTCCTCAAATATCATCTCTCCCATACGATAGTGAACCTCGTGACACAACCCTGCCACCATCTCTAACTGCTCGTCGCTTAAATCGTAAAAGATGTCCGTGCGCTTGAGAGTATTCACAAAATCCATAGCCTAAGCCTCCTTTTAATAACCGAGGGCTTGTTGCGCGGAAGCATTGTGTCCATCTGTAGGCAAGCCTAACCCATTTTACCCCATCTTTTCCCTTTGCGCCAGCACCCAGCAATGTTGTGTGTGACACATGATTGGATGATAGGAGGGTAGCTTAAAAGTCAAGGCTATGGTATAATCCACTTTGCTTGGGAACTTGGGGCTGTAGCTCAACGGGAGAGCGTCGCCCTTGCACGGCGAAGGTTACGGGTTCGATCCCCGTCAGCTCCACCTGAGAGCATTGACCCCCTGACCTTGACGGTCAGGGGGTCTCTTTTTGCAGGGCGCTCCCGGCAGCGCTTTGAGCACTTGTACATGCTTTCCTGCTCGTCATTGGCTTGTTGCTGATCGTCTAGCGCAAAGAGCACGGATGAGGTAAAATATAAAGAGTTTATACAACTTTGAAAATACAAGATTGTAGGTTATAATGAGTTCAAGCAAAGGAGCAAACTAACGAGTAAGCGATGCTAAAAGGTCTACTGACCAAAGTGATGGGCGACCCCAACGAAAAAGAGTTAGACCGGTTGCAACCGTTGGTGAACGCCATTAACGATCTAGAGCCCGAAACCCAAGCCATGAGCGACGCGGAGCTATGTGCCCAAACAGACGCGTTTCGTTCGCGCCTGGCTCAGGGCGAAAGTATGGACGACTTGATGATACAAGCCTATGCCGTCGTGCGTGAGGCTGCACGGCGCACGATTGGCCTGCGTCACTATGACGTCCAATTAATTGGCGGTATCGTCTTGCATCAAGGCAAGATCGCCGAGATGAAGACTGGCGAAGGCAAAACGCTGGCAGCCACGTTGCCGCTATACTTGAACGCCCTGCAAAACAAAGGCGCACATCTAGTCACCCCCAATGACTATTTGTCCAAGGTTGGCGTGCAATGGATGGGGCCAATTTACCACCTGCTGGGGTTGACCGTGGCCGTCATCCAGTCGGCGGCCGCCGACCCTGACCAGGGATCTTTTGTCTTTGATCCCCAATACGTCTCGGACGACGAGCGCTACCAACACCTGCGTCCCGTTTCCCGAAGCCAGGCCTACCAGGCCCACATCACCTATGGCACCAACAACGAGTTCGGCTTTGATTATCTGCGCGACAACATGCGGCAGGACTTGTCCGAGCTGGCACAACGTCCACTTTACTATGCCATCATTGACGAGGTGGACAACATTCTCATCGATGAGGCCCGCACGCCCCTCATCATCTCGGGGCCGGCTGAAGAGCCATCGGACAACTATCAGCGCTTTGCCGAGCTGGTGCGCCGCTTGCGTCCCAGCACCAGCGAAGAACAGCCCGACGGCGATTATGTCATCGATGAAAAAAGTCGCATCGTCACCCTGACCGAGATGGGCATCGAAAAGATCGAACGGGCATTGGGCATCGACAATCTGTACAGCCAGGAGCATTTTGACCTCACGCCTTATCTGGACAACGCGCTGCGCGCCAACGTCCTTTACAAACGCGACCGCAACTATATCGTACAGGACCACCAAGTCATCATTGTCGATGAATTCACGGGGCGACTGATGCACGGTCGCCGCTACTCCGAAGGCTTGCACCAAGCGATCGAGGCCAAAGAGGGCGTAACCGTGCAGCGCGAGAGCCTGACCTACGCCACCATCACCTTTCAGAACTTTTTCCGCATGTACGACAAGCTGGCAGGTATGACCGGCACCGCTGCCACCGAAGCAGAAGAGTTTCATAAAATTTACGACCTAGATGTCATCGTCATTCCTACTCACGAGCCTGTCATTCGCCAAGACCATCCAGATATGGTCTTTACGACAGAGCGCGCTAAATGGCGCGCCGTCCTGGATGAAATCAGAGCGCTATATGAGATCGGGCAACCGGTATTGGTCGGCACCGTCGCCATCGAGACATCGGAGCACCTCGCGCACCTGCTGAAAAGGCAAAACATCCCCCACCAAGTGCTGAACGCCAAGCAGCACGAACGCGAGGCGACCATTATTGCCCAGGCAGGCCAGCCGAGCGCGGTCACCATTGCCACCAACATGGCTGGTCGTGGCGTGGACATCCTGCTGGGCGGCAACCCTGAGGGGATCGCCCGCGAAAAGTTGCGCCAGGAGGGGATTGAACTCACCGAGGCCACTCCGGAGCAGTGGCAACAGGCCATAGCCGAGGCACAAACACAATGCGCCCAAAACCGGGTAAAAGTACTCGAGTCGGGCGGGCTGCACATCTTGGGCACCGAGCGACATGAAGCGCGTCGCATTGACAACCAGCTCCGCGGACGCGCCGGTCGTCAAGGCGACCCAGGATCATCCCGATTTTATCTCTCCCTGGAAGACGACCTTTTGCGTCGTTTCGGCGGTGAGCGTGTCAAGAGCCTGATGACACGGGTCGGGATGGACGAAGACATGCCCATCGAACACAGTCTGCTCTCCAAGACCATCGAGCAGTCCCAGACGCGGGTCGAGGGCTACAACTTTGATATCCGCAAACACGTGCTCGAATACGACGACGTGGTCAACAAACAACGTGAAGTTATCTATGCCGAACGACGGCGAATTTTAGAGTCAGACGACCTGCAAAGCTCAGCGCTGCATATGGTTGATGAGCACCTGCAACAAATAGTCACCGCCTACACGACCGCCCTGCGCTATGAGGAAGATTGGGACCTGGAAGGACTATATAGCACGCTACGCAGCTTTTTCCCTTTCCAGCCCGACTTTAGCGTCAAGGCCTGGCAAGGGCTTTCTCCTGACGAGATCATCGAACAATTAAGCCAAAAAGCAGCAGAGCAACTCATCGCCCTCCACCAACATCTTGGTCGCCAGGTACTCCGGCAAATCATACAGGAAGGCTTGAGCCTGGATGATTTATCAAGACACGCGTCGCCTTTCTATCGCTCGATTTACAATCACGTTATGGCCAAATTGGACGGCGCGCTGACGCCCAAGGACATAGAAAAGCGGCTGGACAAATTGCCCCCCGAGTCGCGGACCTTGGTTGAACAAGGATTTATTACAGCCACCGGATTGTATCGCATCCGCGATATGATGTTACGCGCGGTAGATCGATTATGGATCCGGCATCTGACCGACCTTGATATGCTACGCGAAGGGATCGGGCTGCGGGCCTACGGCCAGCAAAACCCGCTGGTTGCCTTTAAAAAAGAAGCCCACGAGATGTATCAAGACTTGATGGCGAGTATCCAAGAGGCCATCGTAAACCACTTGTTCCAGGTGCCAGCAAGTGCGGTCCCTCGAACCCGTGTCCAACGCCAACTCACGACCAACTTGCAAGGCAAAGATGATGGCCCCCCGACGCCGATCAAGGCGACGGAAAAAGAAAAACTGGGGCGAAATGACCCTTGTTGGTGCGGCAGTGGGAAAAAGTACAAGCACTGTCACTGGCGCCAAGACCAAGCCGAGCGTCAAACAACAGGTGGTCGGCGCCCACCAAATGGATTCGACAAGCTCACCACAGGGGGCCGACGACGCAAAAGACGTTAAGGAGTCGTTAAAAAAGGTCCCTATTTTTACGTTTTTCGGCAAGTCCCAAGATTGATCGTATCCGAGTTTACAGGATCAGTATACATCGAGGCAAAAACATTGCGGTTTACTGGCCTAGTCTGCAAAAACCCGGCCGAACGGCCAAGGCAAAGTTGTAAGGGAGAAAAAGATGGCAATTGATGAAAGCGATTTGGCTGCTAGGTTAATGGGAGATATGGACGACAAGTTGCTTGATTTTCTGAAAAATCAAGTCAATTCATTCGTCAAGTGGGATCTCGTTCGTTTTTTTCATGAAAACCCTCACACAGCCGACACAGCCGAAAACGTGGCCCGCTATGCCGGGCGTGACCCAGTGGCCATTGAACAAGAACTAGCCGAGCTAGCCGAGTCTGGTGTCCTAAATCGTGAAAAAATTGGCGAGATGATTGTCTATTCCTTGGCCATCGATCACGAAATGCGTGAACTGATCGATCAATTTGTTCAAGCTTGCGACGATCGTCAATTCCGCGTCAAGGCCATCTATCACATTATCCGCGGCATGAGATAGAGCAAGCTCAAAAGGCTCGATTCAACAGAGAGGAGACGGCCATGGCACGTGTCAAAACCGGTATTGCAGGATTGGACGAAATGTTGGGCGGTGGTTTCTTGCCTCAAACAGCAAACCTGGTAGAGGGTGCACCTGGCACAGGCAAAACAACCATCGGAATGGAGTTTATTTACAATGGCCTGGTTCGTTACAACCAACCGGGAATCATCTTGACCTTTGAAGAGTTTCCTCAACAATACTATCGTGATGCCGCTGCGTTCGGTTGGGACTTTAAAGCGTCGGAAAAGGAAAATAAACTGCGCATTATCATGTCCAGCCCCCAAGTCTCCAAGGCTGACCTGGAGAACATCGGTGGGCGCATCGAGCGATTGGTACAAGAAATCGGCGCCCGCCGCATCATGATAGACAGCCTGTCGCACTTTGAGCGGCTATCGAACGACCCAGTAGAGTTGCGCTCTATTTTGTACAGTTTCATCAACGCCCTCAAACGTGAGGGACTGACGAGCTTGCTGACGCGTGAAAGTCCTGCTCTGCTAGGAGAAGCCGAGTCGATAGACGACGATGTCACCTTTGTCACAGATTCTTACCTGCTGCTGCGATATGTCGAGATTGACAGCGCCATACACAAGGCGTTACTAGTACTCAAACTGCGCGGGAGCGATCATGCCAAAGACATCCGCCAGTTCTCCATTAGCGGCTCAGGTATCCAAGTCCAGGACAAATTCATAGGACGCGAAGGCATCATGAGCGGTAGCCCGCGCAGCAGGGCCGAAGCGTTCCGGCAAGCCTTTCCTGCCCCAGCAAATTCGTCACACTAGGCCATTCAGCCGGGCTGTTTGTACGGCACAGCCAGGTTGAACACTCACATTTTGAGACCAAGATACTATGACGATTATTAGCAAGCTGTTGACCGCGTATATCTGGATGGGTATCATAGCGCTGATTATGTTACTCTATTTCGTCGCGCGTTTTTACCAAGTGACGACCAATGTACGTTCCCACTATCGCTATTTCCTACTCCCAGCTATTTTGTTCCTCGGTGGTATGCTGCGTTACATCACGACTAGCGCCGGATTTACGGGTGATGAGTGGGGCGATTTGTTCTTCTTTGCAGGAGGAGTTTCGTTAACCCTGATAGGCTATTTCCTGCTCAAACTTATGACCGGAGGCCGTTAATGAGCTTTTTGACCGCGCCCCTGAGTTCGTTAAGCCTCTTGGCCGTCATCTATGCGTGCTATATACTGGCCAACCTGAGCCGCAGATACGGCCAAGTCATTCGGCTACCTCCCTATTATCGCGGCTTCTATGTGACGATGAGCTTGATATTTTTAGCCTTTATCAGCCATCTTGTGCGCGACAGCATCATCGTCGCACCTGAACAAGGTCCAGCTTTGTTGAATAGCAACTGGTTCTATCTGCTGACCTTTTACTTGCCAATGGCTCTAGCCGTCACGATTGCGCTCATCGTTGCCTGGCGCTATTGGAGCTGGAT
>CAZSJU010000189.1:0-4645 GCA_964607235.1 uncultured Anaerolineae bacterium
CCACCTTTATTGGATCAAGGTAAAGACGCTAGCCAAGAATGTGAGGCAAACATATGCATCAATCAGACGAGCCCGTGCTTGGAGATTTTGACGCCGGACTGGCCCATGCAGACACATTACCCGCCGTGCCAGACCGCATTCAGGCATTGGTGCAGGGGCAATTGTTCGCCGTTCTCTGTACTCAAGGTCAGGGCCAACCTTACGGGTCAGTCGTCGCTTATGCAACCATCCCAGACCTCAACGCTTTCGCGTTTGCGACCCCTGTGTCTACGAGAAAGTTCCGCCTGTTGCGCGAGTGCGATCGGGTTGCGCTGGTAATCGATAACCGAGAAAAGTTCCCCGGAAACCTCATGCGCACCGAAGCCGTCACCATAACCGGAAAAGCCATCCGGTTGCAAGCCGGGACCGAGTTTGATCAGTGGGCGGATTTGCTCACCACCCGACACCCTTACTTGAGATCATTTGTAGCCGCGCCTTCCACCGCACTGTTCCGCATTGACGTCATCCGTTACCTGCACGTCACTCGCTTCCAGGAGGTCAACCAGTGGATTCCGCAACCGAATGGATAATCCCCCTGGCGAACGCGGCGGACTGAAAAATTTGTCGGTGGCAAAGCCGCAAAACTCGCGCAACTGTTACAAGCCGGATTCCGAGTGGCGGATGGGTTTTGCATCACCACTGCGGCCTATGGACGTTTTTTGCAAGAGAAAAATCTTGCAGACGTTATCCGTATGGAGTTAGGTCGCAAGCCCTTTGCCACAATGCGTTGGGAGGAAATCTGGGATACAGCCCTGCGGATTCGCTCAGCTTTTCTATCCACACACATCCCTGCCCCATTGTCGCAAACCATTCGCGACACCATAGAACAGCTTGGCGCCGACCAAGCCCTGGCTGTACGATCCTCTGCCCCAGGCGAAGATTCAGTCCATCGTTCATTCGCTGGGTTGCACGAGTCGGTGGTGAACGTCATAGGAGCAGAGGCAGTGCTGGACGCCGTGCGCATCGTGTGGGCCTCGCTGTGGTCGGATGCCGCTCTGCTATACCGGCAAGAGTTAGCCCTCGATTTCCTCAACCCCGCGCACAGCCGTATGGCTGTCGTCGTTCAGAAAATGATTAACGAGGACCGTTCAGGGGTAGCATTCGGACGTGACCCCCGAGATATCCAACAAGAGCGAGCCATCATAGAAGCTGTCCCCGGTCCCTGCAGCGACCTGGTCGACGGTCTTGTCGATCCCGATCACTGGATTTTGAAACGCGCGACAGGACAAATTTTAGAATGGCACCCTGGCGACCGCGAACAAGAGGAAAACCCATCCCCCATCCTCAACCAAAGCGATCTGGACACACTGCTGCAAACGCTCTTTAGGGTCGAGTCACTTCTGGGATGGCCGCCAGACGTTGAATGGACCGGCCGCAACACACGCCTAACGCTGCTACAAGCCAGGCCCATCACCGGCGCGTCCTCAGCACCCGACGACAAGCGTCGTTGGTACCTATCCTTGCGTCCACGCATACAGCGCCTACGAGCACTGGCTGAACGAGTATCTGAAGAGCTGATCCCACAATTGGAACGCTTGGGACAACGATTGGCTACCGAAGCGATCGAGAGCTATACAGACAAACGCCTAGCAGACGCCATCACAGAACGTCAGGCTGTGTTAAAAAAGTGGGAAAAAATCTATTGGGACGCGTTCATCCCCCTCGCCCACGGCGTGCGCCAACTCGGTCTATACTACAATGACGCAGTACATCCAGAAGATCCCTATGAATTTGTGGGTCTGCTCAAAGGCAAAGATATGATGGCGCAGCAACGTAACCAAGCTCTGGCGGATCTTGCCAGTCAAGTTTGGGAAAACACCGCCCTTCAAAATATCTTGCGCGACGTCATGTCAGCCAAAACACATCAAAACGCCGACTTTTGGCCAGCCACGCGTCAGCAAATCGAAAAAGTGCCAGGCGGGCACCATTTTGCCGAAAATCTGGAAACGTTGCTCACCAATTTTATGGATGTAGCATACGAAAATGAGCGCTTGAGCGACCGCCCGGATCAAGTGCTCAGCATCGTGCTCGAAATGGCCACAGCGCGTACACGCCCCGTCTCGCCTGCTCCGCAGCAATCCGGTGAATCAACAGTCGAAAAGTTGACACAGCGCCTGCTAGACGCCGTTGGCCCAGCCCGGCGTGATGAAGCATTAGAGGTCATCGCATTGGGCCGGCTGAGCTGGCGCCTGCGCGACGACGACAATGTCCTGCTAGGTCGAGTAGAGAGTCAGTTCCTACGTGCGCTGAACTTGGGGGCGGACCGGCTGCGCCGCACAGGTCGCCTGCGCGCATCGGGGCCAATGAGCGAAAAAGCTGCGCCAGTCCTAGCAACAGCTTTACAGAGTCCGTCCGACGACACAGTCACGCTTCCCCCCATCCAAGATAACCAACCTGCCGTTACTCTCAACGCCCAGCAGACACCTCGGCAGCTAATTGGACAGCCGGCTTCTCCAGGCCTAGCGACAGGTCATGTGCGGGTGATCAAAAGTTCCCAAGACTTGGGCCGCTTTCGTGCCAAGGAGGTGCTGGTGTGCGACGCGATCCAGCCAACCATGACCCACCTCGTGCCCCTGGCCAACGCCGTCGTCGAGCGGCGCGGTGGCATGCTCATTCACGGGGCCATTATCGCCCGCGAACTCGGCATCCCCTGCGTCAACGGCGTTGCCAACGCCGCCGACGTATTAAAAGACGGACAATGGGTCACGGTGGACGGTTACCTGGGCATCGTCACCGTGGGGCCACCAGACTTTGAACTGGAGAGAGGATAATGCGCCCATTGATCCACTGGTCCAAGAGATTAATCGGTCTATTGCTGGTGCTGCTGGCCGTGCGGCAAATCCAGGCGACGACGCAGGGCCTAACCATCACCCGAGTTCCGGGCGTGCCACCGCTGACCATTGTGCGCCCTACCGGCGCACAAGACCGCCCGGTGGTACTGATCGGCCATGGCCTGGCCGGATCGCGCCTGCTGATGCGTGGGTTTACACTGACACTGGCCCACGCCGGTTACACCGTCGTGGCGTGGGATTTTGACGGCCACGGCGCCAACCCGCAGCCTCTATCACCCGAGACGGACAGAGCATCCCTGATCACCAACGCCGAGTTTGCGTTGGCCGAGGCCCGCGCCCGTGGCCTGGTCACGCCGGGCCAGGTGGCAATCCTGGGGCATTCGATGGGCAGCGGGGTCGCGCTGATTTTCGGTCAAGACCACCCCGAAACCGCTGCCACGATCGCCATATCACCGGTCGACCGCAAGGTCACACCAGATCTGCCGCGCAACCTGCTGCTCATGGCTGGCAGCTTGGAAGCGCCCTTTGTGCGCAACGCCAGAGAACGCCTATCTGAAGCTGGCGGACCCGGCGGTGATCTGGCGGCCGGCACGGCTCGCCAATTACGCATCATCTCTGGCGTAGAGCATCTGTCCATCCTATTCGCGCCGGCCTCACACGCCGCGGCCCGTGACTGGCTGGACGCGACTTTTGGCCCGCAACAGGGTAGCCGGCAGTATACTGACTGGCGGCTGGCCTGGTACGGCGTCGGGTTGTTGGGGTGCCTGCTCATCGCCTGGACGTTGGCCCCCCTCACTTCCAGCGCTTCCAGGGTAGACGCGCCCCCGCCGGATCATGCCGGAGACCGCCCGTCCTGGCAACGGCTGATCGCGCTGGCCCTGGGCGCCTTGGGCGCAACGTTGACGCTGTGGGCGGCCGGACAGGCGGACGCCCCGCTACGCGATCTCTTGGGGCTGCTGGTAGGCGGCTACCTGCTGCTCTGGTTCGGCATCGCCGGTACCTTTAGCCTGCTATTGCTGCGCGTCCACCCTTCACGCCCCTCACGTCGCGCTGCATGGGGCGGGGCGTTAGCTTTTGCGACGCTATGGCTGGGTGTAGGATGGTTGGGGCAAATGGTGTGGCTGCAATGGTTGCTCATTCGCCAGCGGTTGCAGTTATGGCCCCTGGGCGCCTTGCTCCTGTTGCCGTGGTTCCTGGCAGTCGGCGAGGTGACCCGCCGCGCCAGTGTCCGAGGGCAAATTGGGGGATGGCTGGCCCATAATGCCATCCTGATAGGCGGACTGTGGCTGGGTATGCGCTCCAGCCCGGACCTGGGCTTTATCGGCTTGATCTTACCACTGTTCCCCGCCGTGCTGGGATTACACGTGCTGGCCG
The DNA here is from genome assembly GCA_964607235.1 of uncultured Anaerolineae bacterium. Taxonomy (GTDB): domain Bacteria; phylum Chloroflexota; class Anaerolineae; order S140-20; family S140-20; genus CAZSJU01. The sequence continues at coordinate 4,206 of CAZSJU010000189.1, forward strand.
CCCTACCCTACCGCGACAAATGGCCCTTTGCCCTAAGCGGCGCCGCCTTTGTGAGTTGGTTGCTCCTGACCGTCTTTCCGCTAGGATAAATTTGTCCGTGCCGGAGGATGGCCAGATGCAAAAAGTTGACAACCTGGCGGTTTGTGATATAGTTTCTGGCGCTGACATGAAGTCGGCACAATAGCGCATCATGAAGATCGCCACCCACCGGCCTAAAGATCCGGACGTGTGGCGTTTTTGTTTTCGATGGGGGTGCAAAATGTGTGAAGCCAAAATCTATGTCACAAAGAACGGCGATGAAGAGCGGATTATGGAGGACGTGGTCCTGGTGCAGCCGGAGGGTGATGCTTACTTGCTGGTCAGTCTGCTGGGCGAGCAAAAGCTGGTAAAAGGGACCATCAAAAAGATCGACTTTTTAAAGCATACTGTCCACCTGAACC
>CAZSJU010000189.1:4745-6749 GCA_964607235.1 uncultured Anaerolineae bacterium
AACGACCTGAGGCGAACCCCGAAAGTTGATCGTGCGTGTCCCGCTCTAAAGCTTGATACTGCGTAGAAGCAAAGGGCCAGAGACCGCTTGTGTGAGGCTGTAGCCTCGCCCTTTTTCGCTTGCCGGTGAACGAACCACGGGATAAACTCATCCACTATGACCGGACCCGACAGCAACAACGACCGGTGATGAGCGCACAGCGCGTTTCAACAACACAGCGCTGACCGAGTCGTTTCTTCACGCCGGGCGGGGCCGAGGACATGCTGCACAGTCTACAGCGCGCGCGTTCTACTACCGCTGGGTGCGTCTGGCCGAGGCCGTGCGCAGCGGACGCGCTTTGCTTGACCCGCAATACCACCTTTGTTATAATGCGCCACGCCCATCTGAGTCAAGTACTTGCGACCCATCATCATTCGCTTCCAGCGTCGGCCGGGTCACCCACGCTCGCGAACTAGAAATGGTCAAACTATGTCCTATTTATCTAAACTCACCGTGTCCCTCTGGGTTGCCATGGGACTCGTCCTGTTGCTGAGCGGTTGCCAGCTTGTGCTCCAATTTCAAGGCACACCCCAAGATATTGACGCACGTGATCCCAAAGCCCTGGAAACGATCAATCCCCAAAGGACACTGCTCGTCTTTTGGCACGCCCTAACCGGCGCCGAAGAAGCACGCCTGCTGGATATGATTGACGCGTTCAATGCCAACAATGCCTGGGATATCACCGTCGTCGGCGAGTATCAAGGCCGCCAAAAAGAGCTTTACGACAAGGTTATAGCGGGCGTGTCCACCAACCAACTGCCCAACCTGGTCTTGACCGGGCGCAGCCAGATCGCGACTTTTGCCAGCCAAGACGTCGCGGTGGCGCTGGAGCGCTATATGGACAGTGAAAAGTGGGGATTTACCCCACAAGCATTGAAAGACTTTTTTCCCAGCGCCTTGTCCTCCGAAGGTCTACCCCAGTTTAAGGACAAACTATTCAGTCTGCCCTTTTATCATTCGTTACAAGTTTTATACTATAACTTGAACTGGCTCAAGGAATTGGGCTACGAAGCTCCCCCGCAGACATGGGAAGACTTTCGCGCAATCGCTTGCGCGGCCAGTCAACCCGCCGAGGGACTTTATGGGTATCAGATGGGCACGGACAGCTTGTTGTTTATCCAAATGTTGGCCGCGCAAGAGGCCACGTTACTGAATCCAACAGCTACTGCCTATACCCTCGGCGGCCAGCAAGGTCAGGCCGTCCTGCAGTTTCTACAAGATCTGATCACAGATGGGTGTGCGATATGGGAAGAAGAAGAAAAAGAAAAGACCTTGGCGGATTTTGGTGAGGGCCAAGTCTTGTTCACGATCGGCTCTACCGACGAATTACCCATGTACCAATACGCCACAGAGGAAGGCGCTAACTTTGATTGGGGCATCGCGCCCCTGCCCCACACGACAGAGGAACCGGTGAGCGGCGTACGGGGAGACAGCCTGTGCATCTTGAGGAGCACGCCCCAAGAGCAACTCGCGGCGTGGCTGTTTGTCAAGTGGCTAACCGAGCCTACCCAACAGGCCCATTCACTTCCAGCGCTTCCAGGGTCCCAGGACTCGGGCCGTTTTCCTGTCCGCCGGTCGGCGCTGGAAGCGATGGATGACTATTTGGCACAGCACCCCAAGCGACGCCAGGCCGCGCAATTGCTCGAAAACCAATGGGTCACCGAACCCGGCGTGACCAATTATGACGCATGTGACGCTCAAATCACCAACATGCTGTATGCCATGACGGCCGGCGGAGACGTAAAGCAATGGCTGGATGAAAGTCGAGAGCGCTGTAACCAGTCTCTCATTTCCGCTTCCAGGGACGACGTGGACCCATGACCCGTTCACTTAAGCTTCCAGGGGCGACCGTCCCAAAATACAGCACAGACGTAAGTGGGACAGCTCGACAACCTCTAAATCTCCCCAATCTAACCGGTACACCCATTCAGCCGACAACTGGGCCTCCTGGGCCAAGGCTGGGAT
>CAZSJU010000190.1:0-2364 GCA_964607235.1 uncultured Anaerolineae bacterium
CCGCCACGCCATACGTCATCGACGATCAATATCTTTTTGTCCGTCAGCAGCTCCGCTTGGGGGAACTGGAGAAACTCGGGCCAGGCAAACAGGCGCGCCTCCAGGTCCAGGTCGGTGCTAAATTGGACCGAAGCTGTCAGAATTTGACGGATGTCTAGCGCTTCGCCAATCAGGCCGCCGGGGATGATGCCCCCCCGCGTGATCATCAGCAAGGCGTCGTAAGGGCCGTTGAGTTGGGGTAACAGGTGGTCGATCAGTTGGTCTATGTCTCTCCAGGTTAATACCCTTTGTTTGGGGGGTGGACCCTCTCGTTCAATCAAAGCCGTATACTCCTCAATTCGTTTGGCGATAAACCGTCTTGAGCTTTTAAAGCATCAAGGTACATCAGGGGTTTAGTTGGGCTTCGACCACGACCATGCGGTGGTCTGAAGCGGTGGCGTCCGAGACCCAGGTCTGAGTGGCCGTTATCCCTCGCAACCAAACATAGTCGATGCGTTCGGCGGGGTCAGTGGAGGGAAAAGTTGGAGGAGGCTGGGTCCCCGTCATCGTAAAAGGGTCTTTCCAGTTGGTCTCGATTAGGCGGGCATAGATGGGTGAATCGGGCGTAGCGTTAAAGTCCCCACCCAGCGCCACCGGATTCTTGGCACCGATATAGTCCAGCGCCTCGCTCAGTTGCGTCGCCCGTTCTTCAGGCTCTAACCCTAACCATACACCATACACAGACAAGGGCCTCCCTTGTGTCTCCACTGCGCCGTGGACGATGGCCGTTTGCTCTAACGCGCTGGTCAACCATTGACCGTCTTGGGCAACGAGAGGGTAGCGCGAAAGCAAAGCGATGCCGCTCAGCGCTTCCAGGGTGGGTTGGTACACCACGCGCATATCCAGCCGCTGGCCCAGCCATAGGGCATCGTCTACGCTCATGCTGGTGATGCGACCGGCGTCTACTTCTTGTAAAACGATAACGTCTACCCCTTCTGACTCGATGGCCTCGGCGATCCCCTCTAGATTAAAAGCCCAATCGCTGTCGAACCCATAATGAATATTAAAAGTGGCCAAGCGTAGATCTTGCGCGGCAGGAGCGTCAGGCAGTGTGGCGGGCAACGTGAACAATGCACAAATGACGCTCAGCACGACAGCGCTGCCCGCGCTGATAGCTGACGCGTTGACTTGGAGCTCGTTGACCTCTGGCTCTATAAAGATGTTCAAGATAGAAAGCGTGGCGAGCGGTGCCGCTGCCAGCAGGATGGGCGTGCCCAGGCCGCGCAAAAAAGGCAACGTATAAGGGTACGTGAACGTAAAGGCAAAGGCCAGATGGAACAGCAGGAACAGCAACAGGCCCAGGCTTGTCTCCCATCCGGGGAGGCGACGCCCCTTTTCTGGGGGGACCCGTTTTTTGACGATGCCTTGGGTCAGGTTGATCAAGAGCAAAAGTTGAGCGCCCAGCAGCAAGATAAATGCCAACACGCCACCCAACAGCGCTGCCAGCAACAGGCAAAGAAAGACCAGGATGACAGAGATCGGCCCATCCATCGGCCAAAGCAATATCGACAGATACATCTCTGCCGGGCGTCGGGCCTGTATCAAGGGCAGCAGGGTGAACAACAGCAACAGCGGCGCCGTCAGATAATAGCCGACGCCGCTCCAATGGGCCAGCGCGTTGGGCAGAGCCAGCAACGCGGTTTCAAGAAAGAGCGCAGCGCCGAGGGCCAGGCCCGTCGCAATGTGGGGTTGGGTAGATGGCGTGGGAGATTCCTCGCGGGCCAGGTATAGGCTGAGCAGCCCCAGAATAAAAGCGGCGACTATGACAAAAGGTAGCCCGCCGGGACGCAGGGTGGGATCATAGGTATAGTCCAGGGCGCGCAACAGTTGATCAGCGCCCAACCCGATTAGCAGGCCGGTGACCAGTCGTTCCGGCTCGCGCCATAGCAGGTGGGCCACGTAAAAGGCCGCGCCACCCAGCAAGAGGATCGAGGCATACAGTCTCACAGTAGGCGAGGTCAGCGAAAGGGGAATGCGAGCGGCGACGACCAGCAACGCCGCACCCACGCGAAACTTGACCTGCCCTCGGAAGCGACGCAAGAGTAGTGGTGTGAACATTGCCAGGATGACCAGCAACATATCCAGCACCACTATAAATGGGGACAAGGATGCGTCAAAGATGGCCTGGTAGATGACGCCAAAGAGGGATGCAAAGAGCACCCGCAAGGCCTGTAATAAAAATAGCCAAATGGCAGTTGTCTCTATAGTCGGCAGAGCTTTGCGCAAACTCACCAACAGCCTCCTCTGGGGCCCACCAACGGGGGCGAGCATGACTTGTGAACAGCAGGCTACATTATACCTCAAGTGGCCCAAGAAAAAAAGAGG
>CAZSJU010000190.1:2464-6714 GCA_964607235.1 uncultured Anaerolineae bacterium
GTCAGATAATAGATGACGTCGTACTCGGTGCTGCTCAGGCCGATCATTTTCTCATCTATGACGGCCGCACGCCATTGTGTGTCCAATGTGATCGGTCCTGCTCTTAGCTTGTCTAAATCGGGTTTGGGCACAGCCGGCGCCTTGTCGTCATCCGTCTGTACCGCGCTGAGCGTTTCTTTTAACAAGCTAACGAGTTTTTCTTGGCGGCGCGCACGCTGGCGTGTGCGGAGACAGCGTTGTACTGCTTTGACGATCTCGTCTACCGAGCAGGGCTTTAACAGGTAATCAAATGCACCCTGGCGCATCACACTGACGGCCGAGTCGAGACTGCCATAAGCGGTCATGATGATCATTGCTGTGTGCGGGGAGAGTGATTGGGCTTGAGAGAATACCTCCATGCCGTGCATATCCGGCAAGTGCAAGTCGAGAAGACCGAGATCAAAATTCTCCTGTTCTAGAAGCGCCAACGCCTCCTCTCCGCAAGCGGCGCTGCTTGACCGGTAGCCCAAGAGCTCAAAAGTCAGGGCCAACGTGTGATGAATTATTGGCTCGTCGTCTATGACTAGGATGTTTGGAACAGCGCCCTGTTCGCACATCGTGACGTCCTTTCCACGATAGAGACAAAATACACGAGATACACGAGATACAATCGGCTGACAGGTCTCAAGCCCATGCTGACCTGTTGTGGATTGTAGCATAGGCGACAGATGTGCGAGGTTACGGTTGAATTACAGTTGGGTTTCGGCCCGTGCCCGCTGTGATGATTTTGGAGGGGGAAGAAAGGGCTATGCTAGCGCCACCTGTTCGGGAACTCGTCTTCAAAGATGTTGCGCTGACTAGATTGTCTCTGTGGAGGGCCGGTGTTTGTTCCGATTTTGAATAGATAGATCAAGGCACCCCCGGCTATAAACCCGCCAATGTGAGCGAAATAGGCCACCCCACCCATGTCCGGCACGCCCAGCGACGTCAGGCCGTTAAAGAATTGCAAGATGAACCACATGCCGAGTACAATGACGGCGGGGACCTCAATCAGGCGGACAAAGTAAAAGACCAGCACCAGGGATTGAACCCTGGCGCTGGGGTAGAGCACCAGGTAAGCGCCCAACACGCCGGCGATCGCCCCGCTGGCCCCAATCGTGGGGCGGGGAGAACCGGGCATGGCCAGTATCTGGGTCAGGCTGGCCAAGATGCCGCAGACGAGGTAGAAAAAGCCAAAGCGCGCGCGCCCTAGCCGGTCTTCGATGTTGTTGCCAAAGATCCACAGGTACAGCATGTTGCCAAGCAGGTGCATCCACCCACCGTGTAAAAACATAGAGGTGATAAAATCACGCGCGACGCCTGGACCAAATTCGTTGGTCGCCTGGTAAGGGATGACGCCCGCAGACATGATGAGCTGGTTGAGAGCTGGGTCGTTCAGGCTCAGTTCGTATAAAAAGACCAGGAAATTAATCACAATGAGCCCGATGGTGATGAGGGGAACGCGGCGCGTGGGATTGATGTCTCGTATTGGAATCATAATTTTACCCTACTCTTGACGGTCGATTTCTTGGAGCAGCGTCCAAACAAAGTGATGCGTGTGCGCCAGGGTTTGTGGTTGGAGGGTGTCAGGCGTATCGTCTATCCGATGCCGATGCGCGACACCCGGGTGCTCGGCTGGCCAGGCGTTGATGCCCAGGCCTTGAAACCCGTGGCGCACGAGTATGCCTATCTCAGTGGGAAAGCCTCGGTGATGTCCGGTCTGGATCGAGAGACCTTGTTCTCGACAACGCGCAGCGGCACGGGCGGCAATTTCTATGGCCTGCGGAGAATAGTCGGTGCGCCATAGGGGGCCTTCACTTGTGAGGTAGACGACGTGTTCCCCGACTCCCACCCCTTCCAGGGCGATGAACGTGACGTCGGTGGGTGTCTCACGGTATGCCTGCAAAAAGCTGCGCATTCCATCCCCGCCCGTCTCGCGGCATCCTGTTGCCAGTAGTCGCACTTGGCTATGGGCGAGGGGCGAGGCAGATAATCGCTCGGCCAGAGCCAGCAGCGTGCCCACCCCGGACGCATTGTGGTTCGCCCCGGGGCCGACGGGGCTGTGCTCGGCGTGCAGGCTGCCCAAAAGGGCCGCGATTTGGGGAAAGAGCAGCAAAAGCGCCATAAAGTAGAACAGGACGTTGGTTGTGAACGCCCCTAGCACAAAAAACACGGCGTTCAAGGGCAGGCTCAAAAAGAGGAGCGGCGCCAGACGGTAGAGTAGTCGGCGACGGCCTAGACGTCCCCAGAGAGAAGGGGCGCGAGCGCTGTCCAAATAAGCCATTATGACGATCTCTCGTTCCGCCGAACCGGCCGGAGGTATGCTGCCGTACACGTTTTGGCTTTCCCTGTGCCATAACCAACGACGCGCCGGGCGGTTGTTTAGCGTGGGATAGAGTTTTTGGTAAGCGATCCATGTGGCGGCGGCATAAAACGCCGCAGCGATGAGGCCACCCACCAGGCCGAAAACCAACCCGATGAGCATTCCCCAACTGGATAGCGAAAAGATCAGGGCCCAGGGCATCCAGCCCGAAGTGGCGCCCTCAAAACGCTCCAGCTTGGCGTCTTTTATGCCCAACTGTTCGAGTTGATGGTGCACGTACGCAGCGGCGCGCCCTTCGGCTTTGCTGGTCGCGCCCCGTGCTCCGATGTTTTGAGACAGCACGCGCGCGTGTTTCAACGCTCGTTTGGCCCAGTGGTCACTATCATTCATTTATGCCTCCTGGCACGGTAGCCATAGATGGCTTGCGGGAAACCTGATGCTATTTTAGCCTTTATTACTAACTTTTGCAATTGTAAAAAGTTGACAATGTCTTTGACTTGCGGCATACTGGTCGCGCCCTTGGCAGCCTTGAGAGTTACATTTTGGAGTGACCGGGTGATCGCTTCCTGTGGTGAGCTTGTCGAATCCACGCGCCTTGACGAGATATTATATTGGAGGAAGGACTTGGACAAGAGAACATTATTAGAGACGGTGCGACAAGAGATTGAACGGACAACTGGGTGTACGGACCCCGTGGCCATCGCTTTGGCGGTGTCACGGGCTGCCAGGGAATTGGGTGGCGTCCCGCAGAGAGTAGATGTGAGCGTGAGTCCGAACATTTACAAAAACGCTATTGGAGTGGGAGTGCCCGGTGCAGGCCGCAAAGGGGTAGAGATCGCCGCTGCGTTGGGGGCGGTTATCGATCACAGTGAGGCCCGGTTGGCGATCCTGGATTACGTGACCGAGTCTAAACTCGCGCAGGCCCTGGCATTGTTAGCCCAGGGGCAGGTGAGCGTGCAGCCGGGAGATGCGCCTGACGTGCTGCACGTCGATGCCAGGGTCTCTGACGGTTGCGAAACCGCCTATGCCATCATTTCTGGAGACTATACCCACATTGTGGAGGCCGGACGCAACGCTCGGGTCACCTATCAGGCGCCTTCACAAGCGCACGAGGTTTCGAACCACTGGCTCCAAGATGGCGGTCTGGAAAAGGCTTGGGACCTCGTTGCGCGGATGACCTTGGAGGACCTTTCCTTCCTGGTCCAGGCCGCGCAGGTAAACCGGGCGGCGGCGCAGACAGGTCTCGACGATCCGCAGTTAAAATTGGCCCGCGCGTTAAGCCGCTGGCCCTCTACAATAGGTTCATCGGCGCCTTTTGCTGCCATACATCGCGCCGAATTGTTGGTCGGCGCAGCTTCGGAGGCCAGGATGCTGGGCTTAAAGGTGCCTGTGATGGCTTTGGCAGGCAGCGGTAACCAGGGTATCACGGCGACCTTGGGTGTGGTGGGCGTGGCCGAACAGTTGGGCAGTTCCAATGTAACCAACGAGCAATTGGCTCAGGCGCTGGCTATGAGCGCGCTGGTGACGATCCTTATCAAGCGTTGTGCTGCGCGCATGACGGCTTTTTGCGGGTCTGCCATTGCGGGCGCGGCAGGGATTGCGAGCGGTGTGACTTTGTTATTGGGTGGCGACTTTGAGCAAGCCGATTGCGCGATGCGTTCCACCATTGGTAAATTGGCGTGTTTGGTGTGCGATGGTGCAAAGGTGTCGTGCGCTTACAAGGTGAGTTTGGCCGCAGCAACGGCTGTCCAGTCCGCCTACCTGGCTCTGGAGGGGGTTGGTATCGACGCAGGAACGGGCATTTTGGGACACACCATTGAGGGCACCTTTCGAAATCTAGGTGTCTTGAACAACCGGGGTATGGTCGAGACGGACCGGGTCATGATGGAATTGATCCAGTCCGGTCAAC
>CAZSJU010000191.1:0-3709 GCA_964607235.1 uncultured Anaerolineae bacterium
GCCAGATTGCTAGCAGGGGGATAGGACATGTCTGACATTAACGATACGTCACGCAGCTTTGATGTGCTGATCGTCGGCGCCGGGCCGGCCGGCATCTTTGCCGCGCTAGAGTTGAGCCGCCAGCCGGGCCTGCGCGTGGCCATCCTGGACAAGGGGCGGGACATCGACCGGCGCGTTTGCCCCATCCGCGCGTCGGGTGGAGCCTGCCGGCACTGTCAGCCCTGTGCCATCCTCAACGGCTGGGGGGGCGCGGGGGCGTTTTCCGACGGCAAGTTGACCCTGTCGCCCGCCGTGGGCGGTCGCCTGGCCGACATCCTGGGCAAGCCTGCGGCGATCCAGTTGGTGCAGGAGGTGGATCAAACCTATGTGCAGTTTGGCGCGCCGTCCAAGGTCCACGGCGCCTACACGGACGAGGTCGAGGACCTGGAAAAGCGCGCGGCCCTATCCGGCCTGCGTTTTGTGTCGGTGCCGATCCGCCACATGGGGACCGAGCGTTGCGTGGACATTATGCGCGGCATGCGCGACGTGCTATTGGAACGCGGGGTCACGATTTGCCCCCTCACGCCGGCGGCGCGCATCCTGACGGACGATGGCCGCGTGGTGGGCGTCGAGACGGACGACGGGACGCGGATCGAGGCCGGCGTGGTCATCATGGCGCCGGGCCGGGAGGGCGCGTGTTGGCTCAAGGCGTGCGCCAAAGAGCTGGGGCTCTCGATGACGCGCAACCCGGTGGACCTGGGCGTGCGGGTCGAGTTGCCGGCCACGGTGCTGGAACCCATCACCCGCCTGGTGTACGAGTCCAAGTTTCTGTACTATTCGGCGGTCTTTGACGACCGCGTGCGTACCTTTTGCATGTGCCCGTATGGCGAGGTCAGCACCGAGTTTGCCGGGGACGTGATGACGGTCAACGGGCACTCGTTCGCGCATCACCGGACCAACAATACCAACTTTGCGGTCCTGGTCGGCAAGCGCTTTACCGAACCGTTTGACGACCCGATCGCTTATGGCAAGCGTATCGCCCAATTGGCCAACCTGTTGAGTGGCGGCATCATCGTGCAGCGCCTGGGAGACCTGGAAAGGGGGCGGCGCTCGACGCCGGACCGCCTGTCGCGCTGCATCGTCACGCCTACGCTGCCCAGCGCCGTGCCCGGCGACCTTAACCTGGTCCTGCCCTATCGCTACGTGGTCGACATCCTAGAGATGCTGCACGCGATGGACGAGATCGCGCCGGGCGTGGCTTCGCGGCACACGCTGCTGTACGGCGTGGAGGTCAAGTTTTACTCCAACCGCCTGCAACTGACGGCCGAGATGGAGACCGAGGTGCAAAATCTGTTTGCCTGTGGCGACGGCGCGGGCGTGACGCGCGGCTTGATCCAGGCCTCAGCCTCCGGGTTGGTGGCCGCGCGGGCCGCCCTGCGCCGGTTGGGGCGGCGCGACGTCACTCCTCCCCCCGCGGGGGAGGCTGGGAGGGGGGCAGAGATTTCTCGACTGCGCTCGAAATGACGGATTGAGCAGCACGACGGCACTCCTCCCCCCGCGGGGGAGGCTGGGAGGGGGCAGAGATGACCGAGAGCAAACAAATAGACATCCGGGTAGCGAACCTGGACTGTGAGCACGACGCGGCGGCTATCGAGCGCGGGCTGCAGGGGGTCCCGGGGCTGCTCGGGCTGCGGGTCTATCCCAAGGCGGCCAAGGTGCGCCTGGAATATGCGCCGCATATCACCGACCAAGAGACGTTGCGCAAAAAGCTGGACGCGTTGGGTTTTACGCCCCAGCAAGGGCTGACCATGGCGGCGCCGCCCAAACCCTGGCGCAATCCCAAGGTGCTGACCTCGTTGGCCTCGGGGGCGTTGTTGCTGCTCGGCTGGCTGGCCGGGCGGGCCGGCGCCTCCGCCCCGGTCTCGACCGCCTTGTACGCCGTGGCCATCCTCACCGGCGGGTACTTTTTTGGGCGCGAGGCGCTGGAAGCGTTGATCTTGGAACGGGAGATCGGCATCGAGCTGTTGATGGGGGTGGCGGCGGTCGTGGCCGCGCTCATGGGCCAGGCCGCTGAGGGCGCAATGTTGGCCTTTTTGTACTCGATTTCCGAGGCGGCCGAGGGCTATACCGAAGAAAAGACCCGCGCTGCGATCAAGGCGTTGATGGACCTGGCGCCCAAGACGGCGCTGGTGCGGCAGGATGGGCGCGAGGCGCCGGTCCCGGTTCAAGAGGTCCAGGTTGGGGACGTGTTTATCGTCAAGCCCGGCCAGGCCATCGCCACCGACGGCGTGGTATTGCTCGGGGCGTCGGGCGTGAACCAGGCGCCGGTGACCGGCGAGAGTTTGCCGGTGGAAAAGGGAGCGGGCGACCCGGTCTTTGCGGGCAGCATCAACGGCGAGGGCGCGCTGGAGGTGCGCGCGACCCGCACCTGGGCCGACAATACCATCAGCCGCATCATCCAGATGGTCGAGGAGGCCCAGGAGCGTAAAGGCCAGAGCCAGCGTTTCATCGAACGCTTGGGCGCGCGCTACAGCCCGGCGGTGCTGTTGGGTGGCGTCCTGATCGCGCTCTTGCCGCCCCTGTTGTTCGGCGCCGCGTGGGAGACGTGGATCACGCGGGCGACGGTGTTTATCGTCGCGGCGGCGCCTTGCGCGTTGGTCATCTCGATTCCCATCACTCTGGTCGCGACGCTGGGTACGGCGGCGCGGCATGGCGTCTTGATCAAGGGCGGCGTGTACGTCGAGGCGCTGGCCCGCATCAAGGTCGTGGCCCTGGACAAGACGGGCACCCTGACGCGCGGCGAGCCACGGGTGACCGACGTGTTGGTCTGCCAAGACGCAGGGTCGGGAAAAGCCCGTTCTGAGCAAGAGGTGTTGGCGCTGGCCGCCGGCATCGAGCGGCGTAGCGAGCACCCGCTGGCGCGGGCCATCGTCCACTATGCCCGCGACCGGCAGGTCGCTCCGTGGGACGTCGAAGCGTTTCAGGCGCTGCCCGGTGCGGGGGCCACGGCCCAGCTCGAGGGGCGGACGGTGCTCGTGGGGAGCCCCGAGATGTTTCGCGCGCGTCTGGGGGAGCGCATGGATTGTGCCCAAGACCGGGTGGATCGCTTGCAGGGCGAGGGTAAGACCGTGATCGTCGTCGGTGACGACGCGCGCCCGTGGGGCTTGATCGCGGTGCGGGATAACCTGCGCCCCAACGCCCGCCAGGCGATCGCGGCGCTGCACGCGGCCGGCGTGGAAAAGGTGGTGATGTTGACCGGTGACAATGTGCGCACCGCGCGGGCCATTGCCCAGGAGCTGGACATCGACGAGGTATACGCCGAACTGGCGCCCCAGGACAAGCTGCTCAAGGTGCGTGAGTTGGACGCGCAGTATGGGCACGTGGCGATGGTGGGCGATGGCGTCAACGACGCCCCGGCCCTGGCCGAGGCCACGGTGGGGGTGGCGATGGGCGCCGCCGGCACCGACGTGGCGCTCGAGACGGCCGACGTGGCATTGATGGCCGATGACCTGCTCAAACTGTCCTATGCGCTCGAACTGGCGCGGCGCAACCAGTCGGTAGTCGTGCAGAACCTGGCGCTGTCGGCGGTCGTGATCAGCGCGTTGGTCGTCGGCGCGTTGGCGGGCTGGTTCACGTTACCTGTCGCGGTGCTGGCCCACGAGCTCAGCGAGTTTGTGGTGATCGGCAGCGGCTTGCGCATGTTGCGCGGATAGTGTGTGAATTTCCTGCT
>CAZSJU010000191.1:3809-6712 GCA_964607235.1 uncultured Anaerolineae bacterium
GCGCTGTGGCCCGCGCCGGTGCGGCCGGCCCTGGCGCGAGCGCAGCGACCGTTGGGCGCCCCTTGGCTCTCTATCGCCGCTGCGTTGCTGGAACGCGTCGCGGGTCAATGCTCGGACGGCGACGCCGGGGCGGGCCTTTATCCGGCGCGGCGTCATCAGGTCCTCTCGGTCCAACACCTGGGGGGCTATCGCGTGCTGCTGCTGCGGTTGTTCCCGGTGCGCTATGACCCTGCTCAAGCGCAGCTCACGTACGTCCGGGAGTTAAAAGTGAGCGTCCACCTCAAGCCCCTGGCGCAGGGCGCTATGCGGCCAGCGGGTCAGGACGTGGCGGCCCGTGTGGGGCAAGTGGTGGACAACCCGGCGCTGATGGGCGCTTATCAGGCCTTGCCGATCCCAGAGCGGGAGAGGCGCGCTGCGACGCTGGTCACGCCCGATCAGCCTTACGACTATGTCATCGTCACCAGCGCGGCCTTGAGTCCCACGTTCCGCGCGTTGGTGGACTGGCGCATTGACCAGGGTCTGCGGGCGCGCGTTTTTACCACCGAGGAGATTTATGCGGTCTATGACGGTCAGCGTCCCGACGGCGACGCCGACGACGCCACGCGGCTGCGTAACTTTTTAATCGATGCCTATGGCACCTGGGGCGGCACGGCCCACCCGCTGCGCTACGTCTTGCTGGGTGGGGATATAGAGGTCGTGCCGGCGCGTTATGTCAGCGTGGCCGCCGGCATCTATCGCAGCGATCGGCTCATCAGCGACCACTATTACGCCGGTTTGGATGGCACCTGGGACGACGACGCCGACGGGCGCTATGGCGAGGGAGACGCAGCCGGCGGGGGCACGGGGATGGCCGGCGAAGAGGCGGACCTGTACGCCGAGTTGTATGTCGGCCGCGTGCCGGCCAGCGACGCCATGCAGGCCGGTCGCTTTATCAGCAAGGTCATCGCTTACGAGAGTGCCCCCGCAGCCGACCTGTTGGACGAGGCCCTGATGTTGGGCGAGCGATTGGACAGCAAGACCTACGCCGGCGATTACGTGGACGAACTGATCGCGCTGGCGCCGCCGCTAGACGTCACCCGCATGTATGACCGGGACGAGGTCTGGCGCGCTTCAGACCTCATCCCGCGCCTGAACGCCGGCGTGCACATGGTGCATCACCTGGGCCACGCCTATCACGCGATGCTCATGCGGATGAACCGCACCCAGGTGGATAGCCTGACCAACCCGTTCCCGTTCCTGGTGCATACCCAGGGCTGCCTGCCGGCCCAGTTTGACCAGGATGACGCCATCGGCGAGCATTTTGTCTTGGCCGCGCATGGGGCCTTTGCCTTTATCGGTAACACCCAATACGGCTGGTATCTGCCAGGGTCTACCGATGGCGCCTCGCAACTCTTTCACCGCGCCTTTATGAAAGCGTCCTTCGGCCCGGATGAGGGACCGGCGTCGCCCGCCGGCGGGCGTCCTCTGGGATGGGTCTTGCAGACGGCCAAAGAGGGCGGGCTGTACCGCGTGGGCGTGGCCGGGCCGGAGCGCTGGGTTTATCTCGAGTTGGTCTTGTTGGGCGATCCGGCGACGGGGATCGTGACCGATTACGCCGCTCCGGTGGCGCGCATCACCGCGCCGGCGGGTGGGGGGGCGGTGGCGGGAGATGTGCCGCTGATCGGGTCGGCCCACGCCGGGACGGCGGCAGGGGCAACCTTGGCGCGTTATCGCCTGGACTATGGGTCGGGCGTCGCGCCCACGGCGTGGATGCAAATCGGCGTCACGGCCACGCTGCCGGTGACCGCGGGGCCGTTGGTCATGTGGGACACAGGGCTGTTGCCGGACGGCCCATACGCGCTGCGCCTGACCGCCAGCGACGGGGCCGGACGGTCCAGCACGGATCAGTTTGCGCTTGCCGTGGACCACGCCGCCATTAAAGCGCCGGCGCCGGGCGCGTTTCTGAGGGGAGGCACCGTCATCAGCGTTACCGGGACGGCCAGCCGGGGGGATTTGCAACGCTATGCGCTCCACTTTGGCGCGGGGGCCGCGCCCACGCGTTGGACCCCGATCTACAGCGCCACTGCGCCGGTCGTGGCCGGCGCGCTGGCATCCTGGGATAGCGGGGTGATTACCCAGGCCGGGCGCTATGCTTTGCGCCTCCAGGTCCAGGGCGACGCTTACACCGGCACGGATACGCTGCCGCTGGTGGTCGACCCGCTGTACCAGGTGGGGTGGCCCCAGACCGTCGCGCAACGCCTGTCCGAGTCGGCGCTGGCCGTGGGCGACCTGGATGGGGATGGGGACCTGGAAGTGGTGGCAGCCGAGGGGATGCGCGTGTGCGGCGGCGCGCTCTCTGTGCTGGACACAGGGCCGGCGTCAGTGGGCGGGCGCTGCGGTTCCTATGGCATGCACATCTATGCCTGGCATCACGACGGCCAACCGGTGGCCGGCTGGCCCCAAATGCCGGGTTCTGACAACCGGCTGACCACCCCGGCGCTGGCAGACCTCAGCGCCGGTGGCAATTTGGAGGTCATTGTGGGCTCGATCGACGGGCGGGTCTATGTGTACGATCACCAGGGGGCGCCGGTGGCCGGCTGGCCCCAGGCCACCGGTGACGCGCTGTATGCCACGCCCGCCGTGGCTGATCTACACGGCGACGGGGCGTTGCAAGTTGTGGCTTGCTCGTATGACGGGCAGACCTACGCCTGGCACTACGATGGGATCCTGGTCGCCGGTTGGCCCCAGTTCACCGGCCGGTGTGACGCCTCGCCGCTGTTGGTAGATGTGGACGCTGACGGCGGTCGGGAGGTGGTGGTGACTGGCCGGGAAGGGCGCGTCTCGGCGTTCCACGCCGACGGTAGCCTGGTCAGCGGCTGGCCCCTGACGGTCACCGGCCGTTTTGTGGCCTCGCCGGCGGCGGC
>CAZSJU010000192.1:0-1463 GCA_964607235.1 uncultured Anaerolineae bacterium
CCATGGCGGCAGTTGTCGGCACATTGTCCGCAATAAGCACAGCGGTCAGGGTAATAGATCAGCCGGAACTGATCTCGCGATTCCCGCTCTAGCTCTAGCGCAAGAGCGGGACAATCGCGCACGCATAGCCCACAACCCTTGCACAAATCCGGTTGGGCGACCACCCGACCCCGATAGTAGGAAGGCAGCTCGAGGGGAGTGAAAGGGAAATGCACCGTCATCCGGCGGTCCAGCAGCGTGCGCACCAGCTCCGGCAATAGGTAAACCAACGAATCCAGACGAGACATCTCTAAATTCCAATCCAAATGATAAACAAAAGCTGCACGAGGGCCAACGGAGCCAACACACGCCAGCCAAAGTCGGCCAGTTGATCGATGCGTAACCGCGCATACAACACACTGGCGACCGACAGGGCGAGCAGCAGGAACAAAGATTTAGCGCCAAAGATCAGCCCCCCTGCAACAGCCGAATAGCCGCCACTGCCTCCCATAAAGACATTGACCAGAAAGAAAATGCCCACCACCGTTTTCGTATGCAGTGAGAGCTGCCACAACGCCAGCTTGCGGCCACTGAACTCGGTCAACGGGCCGGCCCCAATTTCCGACTTGGCCTTGGGGATGTCAAGCGGTGAACGCTTTAGCTTGCCAATCAGCCCCACAAAGGCCAGCAAAAAACCGATCGGCTGCAGCAGCAGCATCCACGTTGAACGCCATTGCAACGCTGCGATGTGCGAAATGGACCACGACCCGCTCAGGATGGCCGGACCGCTAAGCGCCATCAAAAAGGGCACCTCGTAAGCAAAATACTGCAGCAGCGCGCGGCTCCCGCCGACGACGCTAAAGACGCTGGCCGAGAGCCAGCCGGCCAAAAAATAGGCCAGCGAGGGGAGGCTGAGCAGGAAAAGCACCACAATCAGATCTCCCTCGAATGTGCTGACCACACACTCACCGACGGGAATGTACAATGCGGCGGTCAGCACAGCCGCCAGCGAAGCGATTGGCAATATCGCGCATGCCCGCCGGTGTGCGCCCGTGGGCAGCACGTCCTCCTTGGCCATCAACTTGATAAAGTCAGCCAGCGGCTGGAACCAGGGCGGGCCAATGCGCCCCTGCAGACGCGCCACCACCAGGCGGTCGATCCACTGAAAGACCAGGGCTAAAATAAAGAGAAACCCAAAGCCTGGAAAAATAAACAGATGAAACAAGACGCTCAACCACTCAATCACACTAGCCACCCTAGCCCCCTTAGCGGTCCGCACAAGCGATGCACAAATCCACCCCAGCAAGCACGGTAGGCACATCCGCGGTGTGAATGTTCTGCAATTGCTCAGGGAGCGTGATGAGCGTGGTCAGCGTAGGGGGGCGGAGCTTGACCCGCGCCGGACAGTCGCTGCCGTCGCTGCGGATATAATAAATCAACTCTCCCCGGGGCGCTTCACAGCGGCTGACCACCTGGCCCGGGGG
>CAZSJU010000192.1:1563-6632 GCA_964607235.1 uncultured Anaerolineae bacterium
GCACGCGCCACAGGCCCCACGACACAATAGCGGCGCACCTGCTCCGCCGAAAGGTAACCCACGCCGCGTGTACGCGCCTGAAAAGTACGCTCGTGCCGGATCAAGTCTATAAAAGTCTCAACCTGGCGCTCCAACTCGTCCAACTGGGCCAGGATCGCGTCGACCTGCTCCGGTTCCACATCAATGCGCACGCCACCGACGAGATTGACAGCGTGAGCCACCCGCCCCCCCGACAGCTCTTCCATAATGTCCAACGCAATCTCGCGGTCACGCCAGGCATACATGAAAATCGCGGTAAAGCCAATATGCTCAGCTAACACGCCCAACCAAAGCAAATGACTATGAACACGCTCCAGCTCGCACAGCAGGGTACGCAGGTAAAGTGCCCGTCGGGGCACCTCAAGCTCCAACAACGCTTCCACGCCCTGACAGTACGCCGTGGTGTGCGCGTGCGAGCAAATCCCGCACACCCGTTCCACCACGTGGACGTTCTGGACATAGCTGCGATTCTGGAAAATGTGCTCCAGCCCGCGGTGGACATAGCCGAGACGCAGCATGCTCTCGACTACCCGCTCCCCCTCAACCTGCAGCAAAAAGGAAACCGGTTCCTTGAGCGCCGCGTGCTGGGGACCAATAGGGATCGTTATCCGAGTCATTGCATTTACTCCATTCTATCAGTCTTTGGCTTTCGAATCGCTCGAACCGGCGGCGGCTTTGCGCAAAGGCGGCGGTTCGTCCCAGTCGTCAGGGAGCAACAGGGGACGTGGATCTGGATAACCCTCAAAGCGAACGCCCAACATCTCGGCCAGCTCGCGCTCGTAAAAATCAGCGCCCGGCATCAGGTCGGTGATGGTCGCGATTTGCGGTTGTTCTGGCGGCAGGGTCGTGCGCAGCGTCAGGCCCCGTTGGTCCCAAAAATGATAAAGCAGCACGATCTCGTCGCCCATATCCTCCCCGGTGATGACCGAAAGATGCAATATGTCGAAACGCGTGACCATCAAGTGTACGGCCGGCCGGATACATTCGGGCGTCAATGTGAGAAACAGCTCGTCTATGGGCACGACCTGTGGGCTGGGGACTGGGTCCGGCAAAGCTTTGTCCAACGCCTGCAATAACAAGTCAACGTCCACTAGACTTCCTCCAGTAACCGTAGCACCCCTGCAATGATCGCTTCGGGCCGGCAGGGACATCCCGGTATATACAGGTCCACCGGCAATACCTGGTCAATGCCGCCCAACACGTTGTAGCCATCGTGAAAGACCCCGCCGGAGCAACCACAACTACCGACAGCCACGACCCACTTGGGGGCGGGTATCTGCTCAAAAATGCGGCGCAGTCTCAAGCGCGACTGGCGCGTCACCGGCCCGGTGCACAACAACACGTCGGCGTGGCGCGGTGATGCTTCTTTCAAGATGCCCAACCGTTCTATATCATAGCGCGGCGTGAGCATGTCGACAATTTCGATATCGCAGCCGTTGCACCCGCCGCTGTTGAAATGCAGCACCCAAGGCGACTTGCGCCTGGCCCAACGTACGACACGTTCCACAACACCCATACTATTCCCCATTCTATCTATTCTATCAGTCAAACACCTTTAACAGACACCTTTGGAAGGCATCCCGGCCAGCATCCTGGCAAGCATCCTACCAGGCATCTTCTTGAATCAACACAAGTACACTGACAATGATACACGACAAATAAACCAATGCGAGGAGATGCGCTTCCCTATCCATTGGCAGCGTCGAGACTACCAGGGTCGCCAGGTGCAACAAGGCAAACATGAGCGCCAAATGAAAAAAGGCATGATAGACCAACTGTGTCTCGGAGGGCAACAGATCTTCACCGCAAGCATAAGGTTGGTGCTTGCCTGGGGAATCCTCCCCTTTGGCAGCCAGCGCGCCACTCAGCCGGTACAGGGCAAAAGCCAACCCCATAAAGATAAAGCTGGCGACCACCGGACTGAGCAACACATCTCTAACGGACATCGCTCACCGTCCCCATATCAACAGATGGATGCCGACGTCCCTGGTCAGGCTCAACCAAGGGTCAGGATAAAGGCCAATGGCCAGCACCAACGCGACCAATGTCAAAATGGGCACCGTCATCCAGGGCGAAACGGAGATTTTATCAGAGGTCTGCGGGGTTTGGGCAAATAGCGTGCCAACCAGCGGCAAATAGTACCCCAGCGCGAGCAAGGCGTTTAACAATAACGCCGCCATACCCACGTATCCCAACACGCCCGATTCCAATTTACCAGCCTGTAACGCGCCGCGCAGGATGAACCACTTGGCCGTAAAACCCGCCAGCGGCGGCACTCCCGCCAGCCCCACCAGCGCGACGGTGAACGCCACAGCGACGACCGGCAGTTGCGTGGCTGTCCCGCGCAACTGCTCAACGGTCGAGGCATCACGGTAAAAATGACAGGCGCCCTTGCACAAAAAGGCCAACCCCTTCATCACAGCCTGGGAGACAATCAAAAAGAATCCGGCTTGCACCGCCACCGCCAGCTCGAACCGCAACCCAATCCCCACACTGAGCATCACATAGCCCATTTGCGCGATGGTCGAATAACCCAGCATCCGCTTGGTGTGCGTCTGCACCAGCGCCATGCCGTTCCCCAACGTCATGTTGAACAGCGAGAGTACAATCAGGGATGTGCCCAGAACATAGGACGAGAAACCCAACCCCAGACCAACCTTTAGCAGGACGTAAAAAGTGCTTTGAACGACGATGCCGGAAAGCATGGCGCTGACGCTGCTCGGCGCCCGGCCATGCGCATCGGGCAACCAGGTGTGCAGGGGTACGATGGCGCTTTTTAACCCCAAACCTACCAGGAGAAAGGCCAGGCCAGCCCGTCCCCAAGGGCCGGCGGCATTTGCCGGCTGAAGCAGCGCGGTGCTCCCCGTCTCACGGTAGACAAAAGCGACGCCCAATAGGATCGTCACCGTTCCCACACTGCCCATCACCAGATATTTGAAACCCGCTTCGATGGCTGTCCCGGTGCGCCGCCGAAAGGCGACCAAGACATAGGCCGCCACGCTCATCAACTCGCAAAAGAGATAGAGATTAAAGAGATCCGCCGCCAGCAGCATCCCGATCAGCCCCGCTACCAGCAGCAGCAAGAGTGGATAAAAAACCTGGTATCGCTGGTCCAACGCCAGATAACGGCCCGAATAGACCGTCACTAATACCCCCAACACCAGCGCCACGCTCGCGATCACCAACGCGCCGGGGTCGGCGCGCAAAAAAGCCCCGTCCGGCGCAGCACGCCCCCAGGTCGGCAAGTGATCTATATCGACCATCGGCCACAAGATGAGCAGGGCGACCAGCGCGGCTGTTAAAAACCCCGCCGCAAACAGCGCCAACAGGTCATTCCGACGCGTCACGACCCGCGCCACAAGATATAGTGCAAATGCCCCCCCAGCCAGGCACATCAACGGCAGCACGACCCACACTTGACCCGTCACCAATTGCCTCCCAGAATCAAGCCTAGCGCCCGATCGCTCCAATCAAAGAATGAGGCCGGAAAAAGCCCCGCCACCAGGGCCAGAACCGCCAGCAAGACCGTCGGCGCGATCATGGCCCAAGGCAATGGCTTTACCGTCAGGTCATCAGGCCGCTCGCCGAAAAAGATGCTTCCCACAATCCACAAAGCATAAACAACCGTTAATAATGAGCCAAACAGGGCCAGGATAGGAAGAATGAGGCCGGTCGTGTGGAAACCGCCGCTAAAGATCATCCACTCACTGTCAAAAATGCAAAAGGCCGGCGTCCCAGCGAGCGCCAGCGCACCGACGCCCGCGCAGGTCGCCGCCACGGGCATTGCACGCCCCAGCCCCCCTAACGCTTTGATGTCTCGACGTCCTGTAGCCCGCATCACCAGCCCCACGTCCATAAACAGCAGCGCCTTGATGATGGCGTGAAAGACCACATGCAGTATGGCCCCGCTGATGCCGTCATGGTCCAACGTGCCCAGACCAAAGAGGATATAGCCCATCTGGCTGACACTGGAATACGCCACGATGCGCTTGACGTCGCGCTCTGCCATGACCATGAACGCGCCATAAATTTCAGAGACAATGCCCGCAATCATCATCCACGAGGCAAAAGGCGCCATCTGCTCCAGAGAGAAAATGCTAAAAGGAAAACGCAGGATGCCATAGGTGCCCATGCTGAGCATCGCCGCTGCGAGCATGACGGTGACCGGCATAGGGGCCACGGCGTGAGTATCCGGGAGCCAGAGATGCAGCGGAAAGATGGCCATCTTGACGCAAAAGCCAATGATAAACATGAGCACAACGAACGTCGTCAAGCCGGGGTCCAATGTGAGTCCCGCCCGTAGCACCGCAAGACTGTCGCTACCTATGGCGTCATAGAGCACGAGCAGCCCCACCAGCACCATCAGCGAACCGACGTGGGTAAAGATGAAATACTTGAGCGCGACCTCGCCACGCCGTTCCCCACTCCCCCAAACGGCGACCATTGCACAAGAAGCCAGCAACATCAGTTCCCAAAAGACGTAAAACAAAAACATCCCATCGGCCAGGGTGGACCCCATCATTCCGACTGCAAAGAGCAGCAGTAAAGCATAAAAAATCGGCCCTTCGGCAAGCCTCAGTGGTGAGCCTGTCGAACCATCAGGACTCGGCCCTTCGGCAAGCCTCAGTGGTGAGCCTGTCGAACCATCAGGACTCGGCGTCCGTTCATCGGGGTGGTGATAGCCCCAGGCATAGACCACCGCCAGCAAGGTCACGACGGTCACTGTAAGGAGAAAGGGAAACGATAGCCAGTCCAGGCGTATAGATAGCTGCACGTTGGCCGTGGGGATCCATTGAATCCCTAACGCCAGGGCGTCCTCGCGTCGCAGCGCCGGCAAAAGGGCCAGGACAGCGGCCAAAGAAATCGCCGCTGCCAGGCCGGCGATCCACCCCGCCACCTGCACGCCGCGCCCACGCAACAAAACGAGCACCAACGCGGAAGCCAGAGGCACGCCTATAATGACCAGCAATTCCACCACTTCCGTGTTCATATGCGCCTATCCTCCCATGATGATCAACAAAAATGTCGCC
>CAZSJU010000193.1:0-2133 GCA_964607235.1 uncultured Anaerolineae bacterium
GGGATAAAGCAATGGTGGCCGCACACACGTGTGTGCGGCCACCATTGAATAATCTTAAGCTATGGGATTATTCATAGTCGAACGCTTCAATATTCCACATTTCGCTCTCGCTAGGATCCATCTCGAACCCTTGCATATCAGAGCGGGTGGCGGCTATTTTGAGCCGCAGGTACAAGGGCACGGCCGGCATTTGCTCTGCAAAGATGCGCTGGGCTTTGAGGTGATTTTCCTCATACCCTGGCTGTCCAGGCAGAAGCTGTAGCGCAGTGTTGCAAGCTGTGTCATATTCTTCATTGATAAAGCCGGTCACGTTCAGGCCGTCCCAGCCATTTTCCTCACTGGGAATGGCGCTGCTGAGATAAAAGTCGCAACGGGGTTGGATGCCCGCTACCCAGGCGAACTGGCCGATGTCAAAACTACGGCCAAAGATCGGACCATCTGGACCGTCGACCAGATATTCGGTGCGGTCGCGGTGTTCCAGGTTCACTCGTATGCCGCACTGGGCCAGCGAATCCCTCAAGATTTCGGCGACCGCCCGTCGTTGCGGGGTATCGATGGTCCAATAGCTAAATTCTAACGCCGTGCCGTTGGATATCCCCTCTATGTCCTGAGCCAGACGTGGCGTCGTGGGGTCACCGTCATCGTCAATCCAGCCAGTCTCTTCTAATAGCGCCGAACCGGCTTGGGGGTCAAACGGATATTGTTTCACCTCGGGGTTGGCGAGCGGGTGATCAGGGGGCACATAGCTGTATGGGGCCGCGGTCTGGCCGAGCAGGACTTGATCCACCACTTGTTGACGGTCCAGGCAATAGGCGACGGCCTGGCGAACCGCTACAGCCTCGAAAAAGTCCGGCCGATCATAGCTCGCCACCGGGTTGATGCACATATCAGCGTGTTCCCAAAAGGGGGTGGTGCTAAATACAGCATCCAGTTTGTCTACGGCCTCTAGTTCGACCAACAATTTGCTCTGGTCTTCAAGATGTGCCGTTTGATCCACAATGTCGCACTGACCGGCCAACAAGCTGGCGATGTTAGCCTCAGAATTTTGGCCGACAAAGCGCAAGATCACCGTATCAAACTTGGGCAGGCCCTCAGCGGCGCGCCAGTAATTCTGATTCTTGATTAACGTGATGTGGTCGCCTGCCACCCACTCGGTGATGATATAAGGTCCCCAACCGATGGGCCGGCGGGCGCTTTCTTCCGCTTCTATCAATTCTAAAGCGGTAAAGTCGCCCCATATGTGCTCGGGCAAGGGGGACCAAAAGTTGATGGCATAGTTGCTGTCGCGAAAGCCGGGGAGGCCGGTCCACACAACGGTATAATCATCGAGGGCCTCATAGCTGGCGGTGCGAAAGGCGGTCTCACTGCTGGCCAAAGTATCAGGGTCTTTGACCAGTTCAAAGGAATAGACCGAGTCGTTGGCGAGCAAGGGGGTGCCGTCTGACCAGAGGATGCCCTCTTGGAGACGAAAGGTGACCAGGAGCTGTTCCATTTCAAGGGGGTTGCCATCAAACGCGACGGCGCAGCTAGAGTTGTAGCAACCCGCGGGGCGTACCAGGATGCCTTGCTCAAGAATCGCCGGGTCGCCATTGTCACCCACAATGAGATCGCCTGTCTCTACTGTGACCGTCTCAATGACAGCGTCCCCATCCGCTAGGCTGGGAAGCTTTTCCAGAATGACAGGCTGGTAGCTGTAGGTTCGGTTGTCGATCGGACCGTCATAGATGGCCTGCCGCACGTGGTGTGCAGCCAGCGCCGAGTCGGTTTCTAACATCGATTGACCATAAATATAGAGTGTCTCGGGCTCTTGACCTTGACAAATCACCAGCGTGCGAGGACCTTTTTCCACCGGCTCGGGAGTGGGAGTAACTTGGACGATAATTGTCTCTTGCTCGATGACGGTCTCTATGGTCGTCTCTTTTTCTGTAACAATGCGCGTGACCTCAATCTCTTGAGTCCTGGTCTGACATGCGGACGGTATTAACAAGATTGAGCCGGCAAGCACAAGAAAAACGATCAACGCTAGCTTTTTGCTTTGCATATTTTTCTCCTTTTATCCTTTTGCGCAGGTCTTTCGTGATTCGACCTGGTTTGGACGTCTAACCAACAATCCCAGGGATACCTTGCAGATAA
>CAZSJU010000193.1:2233-3799 GCA_964607235.1 uncultured Anaerolineae bacterium
AGAGCCCAGCGAATGATATAATCCAGGTTGTCTTGACCTGGCATCTGCCTATCTGCTCTATGTGAACTCATAAGCCACCTCGGGAAACAACACATGACTTTTTTCCAGTTTACGTCTCAAGTTTTTCCTTCCGTAATGCAGCCGTGACTTGACTGTTCCCTCGGGAACTTTTAGGATGTGAGCGATCTCTTTGAGACTCAGGTCGGCCAGATAATACAATACAATGACAATTTTTTGATTAGGACTTAACAGATCAATCGCTTGTTGGACAGCGGTACGTACTTGGTTTTGTTCTGTAAACCGTTCGGGAGAAGTCTGCGCCGATGGGGAGACGAGGTTCTCAATGACATCTTCCAGCGCCGTAAACCAACGTTTCTGGCGAGAGAGTTGCGTGTAACACAGGTTGACCGTCACGCGATATAGCCAGGGAGCCAGAGGCAGGGAGGTATCGATACGCTCGCAGTAGCGATACAGTCTTAAAAAGACCTCTTGCAAAATGTCTTCCGCCGCTTGCTGGTTGTGAGTGACAGACAGAGCCGTACGGAAAACCTGGGTGTTGTACTTGTCATACAGTTCGCCCAGGGCTTTGAGGTCCCCTTGGCATACACGGCTAACCAGTTGGCCGTCCTGGCTTGCTTGCCTCATATTATCCCCCTGTACCGGTCATGACATATACTGAGCAGCCGAAAAAAAGGTTCACTTTCGATTTTGCCTCAATCGCGAGGCGGATTTCCCTCGTCGGCGCCTGCCAGTTCTTCCAGGTATTGGCGCTCTTGGGAGCTGAGTTCTGCTTGATCCAACAATTCGGGCCGGCGTTCCCAGGTCCGTCGCAAAGCCTGGCGCCGCCGCCAGCGCGCAATTTCAGCGTGATGGCCCGACAATAGTACATCAGGCACCGGGTGCCCACGAAACTCGGCCGGTCGGGTGTAATGAGGGTATTCCAGTAGGCCGTTGGTATGCGAGTCATCTAGCGTTGCGCCAGCATCGCCCAACACGTCCGGCAGCAGCCGGGTGACGGCGTCGATGAGCACCAACGCCGGCAACTCACCGCCGGTTAACACATAGTCGCCGATAGAAACTTGGTCGGTGACCAAGAACTGACGGACACGTTCGTCCACGCCCTCATATCGACCGCAGATGATCGTCAGCCGCGCTTGCTGCGCCATTTCCCAAGCGATGGCTTGATTAAACAGGCGCCCTTGAGGGCTTGTCAGGATGACAGAGGTGGTCGTCAGCGCCGTACCCAGCACGTCCTCAACGGCCGCAAAGATGGGGTCCGGTTTCATGACCATGCCACCTCCGCCCCCGTAGGGATAGTCGTCGGTAGTGTGATGTTTATCGGTGGCATAATCGCGAATGTTGTGAATGGCTACCGATAAACGGCCCATTTCCTGGGCGCGCTTGAGAATGCTTTCCTGCAGTGGGCCTTCAAAGATACCCGGAAACAGGGTAAATACGTCAAAATGCATTGCCCGAACCTCATGATAAACTCTGCCCTTCGACCAGCTCAGGACCTTGCTGGAATTCTAACACAGCCCCATTTTCCTGGCAAGGCTACCCATTTCT
>CAZSJU010000193.1:3899-6619 GCA_964607235.1 uncultured Anaerolineae bacterium
CCTTTGACATGTATGGTATCATGGGGCGGTCGCTACTTTTTCAAAGGGAGAGCAAAGCAAATGCGGGTTTTTATCACAGGCATTCGAGGACAGTTGGGGCGGGCGCTCGAAGCGACGTTGACAGAACATCAAGTGGACGGCGGGGATTTGCCCGAGTGTGACGTGGTTGAGCGTTCCTGTATTCGTGCGGCGATTAACAAGGCTGCACCGGACGTGGTCATCCATTGTGCAGCGATGACGGATGTGGACGGTTGTGCCCGTGACCCCCAGGCGGCCTATCGGGCGAACGGGCTGGGGACGCAGAACGTCGCCCTGGCCTGTCAGGATTATGGCGCGGCCCTGTTGTATGTCAGTAGCAACGAGGTGTTTGACGGCGCCGGTGAGCGCCCCTATTTTGAATTTGACACGCCCAATCCCATTAACCCTTATGGACGTTCAAAATTAGCCGGCGAGTGGTACACACGTCATTTGTTGAATCGTTTCTACATCGTGCGGACGGCCTGGCTCTATGCGCCGGGGGGACATAATTTTCCTCACCGCATCGTGCAACTGGCCGACGAACATGGGAAACTAAAAGTGGTGACCGATGAAGTCAGCTCGCCCACTTTTGTCATGGACTTGGCCCAAGCGATTGGTCAGTTGATCGCCAGTGAGCAGTATGGCATTTATCATCTTGTTAACGCCGGTGTCTGTTCACGCTTTGACCTGGCCCGTGAAATCTTGCGCCTGACAGGTCGTGCGTCGGTGCCGCTGGGGCCGAGTACGCTATCCGCCTTTCAGCGAGATTCGACGCCGCCAGCGTATGCACCATTGGTCAATGTGAACGGCGCGGCGATTGGCATCCGGTTGCGCCCTTGGCAAGAGGCGCTGGCCGAGTTTGTGCGGCTGGCGGGGTTGTAAGAAGGGTCAATGGAACAACGTCAACCGCTAGTTTCTCTCGTTATTCCCAACTGGAACGGCGCCCATCATTTACCCGATTGTCTGGACAGCCTGCGGCGCCAGCGTTATCCGCACTTTAAAGTGATACTGGTGGATAACGGTTCGACCGACGCGTCGCTGGCGTTGTTGGCGCGAGAGTATCCGGAGGTGCGGGTAATCGCCTTGAGCGAGAATCGTGGCTTTGCACCGGCTTGCAACGTTGGCATGCAGGCCGCCCAGGGCGAGATCTTGGTGTTGCTCAACAACGATACCCAGGCCGACCCCGGCTGGCTGGAAGCGCTGGTCGACGCGTTTGAACGTCACCCCGAGATAGGCGCAGTGGTCGGCAAGATATTGTTATTTGACCGGCGTGATTATTTGCATACAGCGGGTGATTTTTATCGGCTCGATGGCACCCCAGGCAACCGGGGGGCCTGGCAACGGGATGAGGGACAATTTGACCGGGAGGAACCTGTTTTCAGCGCTTGTGGCGCAGGAGCCGCTTACCGCCGCGTGATGCTGGACCAGATTGGCTTGCTGGACGAGGCATTTTTCTTTTCTTGTGAGGATGTGGACCTGGGTTGGCGGGCGCAGTTGGCCGGTTGGTCGTGTCTGTACACGCCGCAGGCGATCCTATATCACAAGGTTAGCGCAACGGGCGCCGGTGTGATCAATAGCTTTTACGATGGCCGTAACTTTATTTACTTGATCGTCAAGGATTATCCCTGGTCGTTGTTGCGTCATCATTGGCGGGCAGTCTTGTGTGCTCAGTGGCGCATCACCCGTGAGGCCTGGCAGGCGCGGCGTGGTAAAGCGGCCCGGGCACGCCTGCGGGGTCAGATGGCAGGTTTGTTGGGGATTCCACGTATGCTGCGCGCACGCCGGGCGGTACAGCGCACGCGCAAGGTCTCTGATGCAGAACTGTTACGCGTGTTGACGCCGCCGTCTGGCACGCGCCAAGATTGACAAATCCGATAACTAGAGGAGGAAAGATCATCAACAAGAATGAGCCTCTTTTGACTTTGATTGTCCCTGCTTATAACGAGGAACACCGTCTTCCTGATAGCCTGGCGAAAATAGCCGAGTTTGTCGCCGCTCAACCATATGCGATCGAGTTGATCGTCGTGGATAACAACAGCCGTGACCGTACTCCGGACATCGTGCGCGAGTTTGCTGTCGCGCACCCTTTTACGCGCCTGATTCAAGAAAAGCACCAGGGCAAAGGGGCGGCCGTGCGGGCAGGCATGATGGCCGGTCGCGGTGAGTATCTATTTATCTGCGACGCGGACCTGGCGATGCCCATCCAAGAGGTCAACAAGTTTTTTCCGCCGGCGTGTGAAGAGTATGACGTCGCCATTGCCTCACGGGAGGGACCAGGCGCGCGCCGCTACGACGAGCCACATTATCGGCACTTGATGGGGCGGGTGTTTAACTTTGTGGTGCAAATTCTAGCCCTACCCGGCATCAATGACTCTCAATGTGGTTTCAAGTGTTTCCGTCGCGAGGTGGGCCGTGACATCTTTGATTGGCAGACGATGAACGGGTTTGGGTTTGACGTCGAGACCCTGTTTATCGCGCGACGGCGAGGCTATCGCATCGTCGAGGTGCCGATCAACTGGTATTATCATCCGGGGGGCAAGGTTGATCTCTTGCGTGATCCGTTCCGCATGTTGGGCGAGGTGTTGCGGGTGCGGTTGAACGGCTGGCAAGGCAAATATGACAGCTAGTCAACGCCCTTCGACAAGCTCCCCTGGCACTCACCTGCACTGCGCGCAGGCGCAAGTGGCCCGCCCCCTGGCACT
>CAZSJU010000194.1:0-3805 GCA_964607235.1 uncultured Anaerolineae bacterium
CGTTTGCTGAACGCTTCCCACCAGGTGATGGCTACCAGCACGATGATGGTCAGCAGATAGGGCAACATGCCCAAAAAGGCCGCCGGTATGGTCGTGCCGGCTGCCTGTAAGCGGAACTGGATGGCGTTCACGCCGCCAAACAGCAGCGCGCCAATCACCGCGCGCGGCGGGTTCCAGGTGGCAAAGATGACCAGCGCGATGGCGATCCAGCCCCGGCCGCCGGTCAGGTTCTCGGTCCAGCCGGGGGTATAGGCCAGCGACAGGTGCGCGCCGCCCAGGCCGATAAAGATGCCGCCCAGGATGGTATAGGCGTAGCGGTTGCGCGTGACGTTCACTCCCATGGCGTCGGCGGTGGCCGGATCTTCGCCCACGGCGCGCAGGTGTAGGCCGGGGCGGGTCTTGTAGATATAGTACCAGGCCAGCGGCACGATCAGGTACATTGCATAGACCATGGGGTCTTGGTTGAACAAGGCCTTGCCGATGTAAGGGATATCGGACAGCAGGGGTAGCGCCACTTTGGTGAACTTGGGGCCGGTCTGCCCGACCAGCGGCGCGCCGCTTGGTCCCAGGCGTTGGCCTAAAAAGCTGGACAGCCCACCGCCAAAGATGGTCAGCGCCAGGCCGGTGACGACCTGGTCGGTGCGCAGGCTGATGGTGAGAAAGGCGTGCACCGAGGCCAGCAAGGCGCCGACCAACATGGCGACCAGGAGGCCGACGAGCAAGCTCTGCGAATGAAACACGGCGGCAAAGGCGCTCACGGCGCCCATAATCATGATGCCCTCCAGCCCCAGGTTGAGGATGCCGGACCGTTCGGTCAAGATTTCGCCGACGGTGGCAAAGACCAACGAGGTGCCAGCCTGGATGGTGACGGTCAAGATAGAGACGAGCAGGTCAAGATCCATATTTTTTCTCCCAATCGTAACAAGCGCCTAGCTGCCGCTCCTGGTTTTGCGCACCAGGCGCAAGCGATAAAGCACAAAGATGTCACCACCTAGCACAAAGAACAAGATCGCGCCTTGTAGCACCCTGGCCATCGCCGCCGGCAGGCCCATAGTGATGGTGATCTGGTCCCCGCCGACGCTGAGGGCGGCCATCAGGATCGCCACAAACAACACGCCGATGGGCTGTAGCTTGGCCAGCCAGGCGATGATGATGGCCGTAAAGCCATCCCCGACCGTGATGCCTTGTTGCAAGCGGTGGGCGATGCCGGCGACCTGGCCAAAGCCGGCCAGCCCGGCCAGCCCGCCGCTCAACATCATGACCAGCAAGACGTTGCGTGTCAGGCTGATGCCGGCATAGTGCGCGGCCTCGGGATTCTCACCAATGACCCGGATTTCATAGCCCCAGCGGGTGCGGATCAGCACCAGCCAGATGAACACGGCGGCCGCCACGGCGATGATGATGCCCACGTGCACGCGTCCGGTCAAGCGCGGCAGGGCTGCCAGCTCTTTAAAGCTGGCCGTGCCCGGAAAGCCAAAGCCTTGCTTGTCTTTCCATGGACCGGTGTAGAGATAGCTCAGCAGCAGGATGGCGACATAGTTGAGCATCAGCGTGGTGATGATCTCGTTGACCTGGAGGAACGCTTTCAGCGCAGCGGGGATCAATCCCCATAGGGCGCCGCCCACAAAGGCCGCCACGCCCATAATGATCAACAGGAACCAGCCAGGCAAGTTGGCATCTTGTAGCACGAACAATGGGATCCAGGCGGTGGCGATGGCGCCCATGGCCAGTTGGCCCTCGGCGCCGATGTTCCAAAAGAGCATGCGGAAGGCGATGGATACCGCCAGGCCGGTCAGCATCAACGGGATGGCCTTGACCAGCATTTCAGAGCGGGCATAGCCGCTGCCAAACGCGCCGTCGAACATCGCTTTATAAGTATCGATGGGGTCCACGCCCGCGGCCAGCAGCAGGAGGCCGCCCATAATCAGCGCCAGAATAAAAGAGGCGACGGGCACCAGAAAAGCGATCAAGCGTGAGGGCTCTAGCCGGCGTTCAAATACAATTCTCATTATGCCATTCCTTGTCTGTCGGATGTCGTGTATCCGCCTTCTCAATCCTAGGTTCCTACGGATGTCGTGTATCCGCGGTTTCTGATCCTTCGACCGTGCCGGCCATCATCAGGCCAAGTTCCTCTACCTGGGCCGCTTTGATGGGCACGATGCCCATGATGCGGCCTTCGTACATCACGGCAATGCGGTCGCTGACCGCCAGCAGCTCGTCCAGGTCCTCAGAGATGAGCAATATCGCCGCGCCATTTTGGCGTTGTTCCAAGAGCTTGCGCTGCACCCATTCGGTCGCGCCGATGTCCAGGCCGCGGGTGGGGTGGACGGCTACCATAGCCGATCCGCCATCCAGCAAGGGCAGGTCATTCGGATGTCGTGTATCCGCGCTGGCAGTGATCTCGCGCGCCAGGATCGCCTTTTGCAGGTTGCCACCGGATAGACCCTTGATCATCGTCTCGCAAGTGGGCGTGGCGATTTCAAAGTCTTGCACCAGGCGGTCTGAGAAGTGTTGGATGGCCTGTTGGACCAAAAAGCCCAGCCGCGACAGGGGCGAACGGCGGTAGCTTTTGAGGATCAGGTTGTCGCTAACGCTCATGTTGGCGATCAGGCCGGTTTGCATGCGGTCTTCGGGGATGTGGCTTAACCCCAGGTCGATGGTGCAGCGGGGATACTTGTTGGTCACGTCCTGCCCCCTCAGCAATACCTGGCCACTGCTAGCTTTGCGCAGGCCGGTGATGACCTCTGCCAGCTCGCTTTGTCCGTTGCCGGCCACCCCGGCGATGCCCAGAATCTCGTATTGGTGGATGGTAAAAGAGACGTCTTGTAGCGCCGGCAACCCCTTGTCGTTGAGGGCGTTCAGGTTCTCGACGCTTAACACCGGCTGGGCCACTTGCTGGGCGGCCTCTGGAACCTGGTAATCGGCGCGGTCGATCCTAAACACGACCTCGCGCCCGACCATTTGCCTGGCCAGTTCGCGCTTGCTGGTCTCGGCGGTCACCAGGTTGGCCACGTTCTTGCCCCGGCGCAGCACCGTCACCCGCTCGGCAAAGTCCATCACTTCGTCCAACTTGTGCGTGATAAAGATGACGGCTTTGCCCTCATCTACCATTTGGCGCAACGTTTGGCCCAGGTCTTCGGACTCTTGGGGCGTGAGGACCGCCGTAGGCTCGTCCAGGATCAAGACTTTGGCCCGGCGGTAAAGCATTTTCAGGATTTCGACCCGTTGCTGTTCGCCGACCGAAAGTTGCCAGATGTAGGCGCTGGGGTCTACCTGGAGACTGTACCGGGCGGACAATTCGCGGATCTCTTGCTCGACGGCGTCCATATCCAGCCGGAAACGCGGGGTCGGCAGCCCCAAGATGACATTCTCGGCCACGGTCTGGGGTTCGACCAGCATAAAGTGCTGGTGGATCATGCCGATTCCTAGCTCGGTCGCGTCGGCGGGGGAGGTGATGTCGACGAGTTGGCCGTGGATGCGGATCTCACCGGCGTCAGGCCGGTATAGGCCGGCCAGCACGTTCATCAACGTGCTCTTGCCCGCGCCGTTCTCTCCTAACAAGGCGTGAATCTCTCCGGCTCGGACGGTTAAATCCGCGTGGTCGTTGGCGACCACGCCGGGAAAGCGTTTGACGATGCCGCGCATTTCGACGGCAGGGGGTTGTGCGTTCATAGACAATCCTTGTGGTTGGAGCTGAATGCTTTTAGCCCCTTTCCAAAGGCCACGCGGACCTTTGGGAAGGAGATCCTCGTCCTTGCCAGGTGTAAAGTGGCCTGACGAGGATCTACCCTAATCTACCAATTTA
>CAZSJU010000194.1:3905-5049 GCA_964607235.1 uncultured Anaerolineae bacterium
TCTACCAATTTATACAAGTGTCACGACTCGGATTCCCAACCCTTCAGCTATTGAGGGACCTCGCCGATGACGCCCTCTACTAACCAGTCAAAGGCCAGCTTGTCTTCGTCAGACATGGTCTCGCCCTCGGGGATGCGCAGTTCGCCGCTGTTGTCGTTGATGGGGCCTTTGAACACGTCGAACTCGCCTTCCAGGATGCGGGCCTGCTCTTGATTGACCAGGTCCTTGACCTCTTCAGGCACAAAGTCGGCGAGGGGGGCCAGGCTCATGATGCCTTCTGCCATGCCCCACCACACCGGGGTGTTGTCCCAGGTGCCGTTCGCCACCTCTTGGACGACCTGTTCATAGTATATGTCCCAGTGCCAGATCGGCGCGGTCAAAAAGGCGTCAGGCGATTGGTCACGCGCCACGTCCGAGTTGTAGCCGATGACATAGATGCCCTTTTCCTGGGCCAACTTGTCGGGCTCGGTCGAGTCGCTCTCGCGGGCGATGACATCGGCGCCCAGGTCGTACAGGGCCTCGGCGGCTTCGCGCTCTTTGGGTGGGTCGACCCAGGCATAGATCCAGATGGGACGGACTTCTGCGTTGGGGTTGACCGAACGCGCGCCCAGGGCAAAGGCGTTCATGTTGCGCACCACCTCGGGAATGGGATAGGGCGCGATATAACCCAGGATGTTGCTTTCGGTCATCTCACCGGCGACGATGCCCGACAGATACCAGCCCTGATAGCCCCGCCCATCATAGATGCCCACATTGTCGGCGATCTTGTAGCCGGTGCAGTGTGCAAAGACGGTGTCGGGATAGTCCTCGGCCACTTCGATGACCGAGTCCATGTAGCCAAAGCTGGTGGCAAAGACAATGTCGAACCCCTTTTCGGCAAAGTCGCGCACGACGCGCGCCGAGTCGGGGCCTTCGGGCACCAACTCGACGTAGGCGGTCTCGACACCCATGTCCTCCAGCGCCAGACGGCCCTGGTCGTGGGCGTACGTCCAGCCCAGGTCACCTGTGGGGCCGACATAGACGAAAGCGGCGCTGGGCAGCTCGACGCCCTCTACCACGGGCGGTTCGTCTGAAGCTTCACCCACGACGCCCTC
Organism: uncultured Anaerolineae bacterium; assembly: GCA_964607235.1. Classification (GTDB taxonomy): domain Bacteria; phylum Chloroflexota; class Anaerolineae; order S140-20; family S140-20; genus CAZSJU01. The sequence continues at coordinate 5,000 of CAZSJU010000194.1, forward strand.
GACGAACCAGCCCATGTTGAGCATTTCTTCGTCGCTCATGCAGGTGCCCG
>CAZSJU010000194.1:5149-6598 GCA_964607235.1 uncultured Anaerolineae bacterium
ACGAACGCCACTTTGAGCTTGTCCTTGGGTGGGCTGGTCGCCTCGGGGGCTTCCGTTGCCGGTGCGGGTGTGGCGGTGGGCTCTTTTTCATCACCGCCGCAGGCCACTAGAATTAAAGATAGGATCATCAGGATGGACGCAAAGGTCCAAAACTTTTTTCTCATTTCTTCTTCCTCCAAATATAAAGGTTGCGAAAGTGTTCGAACCGTGAGGATGGGATTGGATACGCGCTAGACATCACCTCCTTGTGTCAGTAGTGAAGGAAAGCAGCCCAGGTCCTGGATGATCGATTTACGGGACGATCCACGTGCCCGTTTCGCCTTGCAGCGCACGTTTGATGTTGGGTGGATCGGTGATCAGCGCCTCTTTGCCGCCAGCTTCCAGGAAGCGGATGATGGCTTGAACCTTGGGCAGCATGCTGCCGGGGGCAAAGTGACCTTGTTGGATGTATTGCTTGGCCTCGGCCACGGTCATACGGTCGATGGTGCTTTGGTCCGGCTTGCCAAAATTCAGAAACACTTTTTCAACGGCGGTAGAGATGAGCAGCAAGTCGGCCCCGATTTGCTGCGCCAGCAGCGACGAAGCAAAGTCTTTGTCAATCACTGCCGCCACGCCTTCCAGCTTGCCGTCCTTATTCTTGACGACAGGAATGCCGCCCCCGCCCACGGTGATGACCACGACGCCCTTGGCGATCAGTTCCTTCACCGCTTCTAGCTCAACGACAGCGACCGGGATGGGCGAGGGGACCACGCGGCGCCAGCCGCGCCCGGCGTCTTCGATCACGTCCCAGCTTTCTTGTTCCTGACGGCGTTGGGCTTCTGACGGGTCCATAAAGGAGCCGATGGGTTTGCTGGGATGCTTGAAAGCGGGATCATCCCGGTCCACCAGCACCTGCGTGATGACCGTCGCGGCGCGCTTGGTCATGCCGCGTGCCACAAACTCGTTGTACAGGTTTTGCTGGAGCGAATAGCCGATGGCGCCCTGGCTGTCGGCGCCGCACACGTCCAGGGGGACTTCGTGCAGTTCGTGACGCGCCAGTTCGCTGCGGCGTAAGATAAAGCCGACCTGCGGGCCGTTGCCGTGACCGATGGCCACGTCCCAGCCTGCGACGATCATGTCGGCGATGTGCGCGCAGGTTTCACCGGCGGCTTTGTATTGATCTTGTACGGTCCGATGCTGCTTGTCTTTGATGAGGCTGTTCCCGCCAATCGCGACCACGGCCACGCGGCGGGCTTGCTCCTTGTTTGAACTCACAGATAAACTCCTTGCAAAAGACTAGTTTGAGGGGGGACGTCGCTCAGTCAGGCCCGGACGTCCCCCTAGTTTCCCAGTTTCCCAATCCCTTTACCAGTTGCCCATCGTCAACGCCATGGCCGCCTTTTGCACGTGCAGGCGGTTCTCGGCGATGTCATAGATGGCGCTGCGGGGGCCGCTGGCGACCTCGTCGGT
>CAZSJU010000195.1:0-3731 GCA_964607235.1 uncultured Anaerolineae bacterium
GCTCGCGTTTGAGGCACGCTGTTGGTGACGACGACTTGCTTGAGCTTGTAATCGGCGTGCAGCTCGACCAATCGATCCCGCGCAGAGGCCATGCACAGGTTGTGCGAGACGCCCAGGTATACCTCCTCAATCCCACCCTCCTCCACCAGCCGCTTGACGAGGGCATACACCGTTCCCCCGCTGCTGATCATGTCGTCCAGCACCAGCGCGACCCGCTTGTGCGCGAAATCGCCGATCACTTCGGTGACCACCGCTTCTTCTTGTTGGGGGCGGTGCTTGGAGGCAATAGCGCATTTCAAATCGAGCGCCCGGCCCAGGTGCGTCACCGCCTTGGATGCGCCGGCATCCGGCGCCACCACGATCACGTCGTCCCGGCCCCGGAAACGGTCAAAGACCTCGACAAACAGCGTCAGCGGCGTCAACATGTCGACCGGGATGCTGCCATAAAAGCCCCGAATCTGGGTGCGGTGCGGCGCCCAGGTGATCAGCGCGTCGACGCCCGCCGCGATGCTCAGGTCCGCCATGAGCCTGGCCGTTGTAGGCTCGCGCATAAAGCGGGTGGGCTTGTCCTGCCGGCCGTAGGCCAGATAAGGGAGCACGGCGGTCACGTGGCTGGCGCCCTGTTCACGAAAGGTCCGCGCCGCGATGAGAAACGCCATATAGTTCTGATCGACGTTCCCGCCCGTGGCGGGGTCAAACAGCGCCTGAATGATAAACACGTCGTCACCATTGACCGGGACGTCCAACCGCACGCAGGCCTCCGAGTCGGAAAAGCGATAATCAACCTCGGCCAGGTACAAGACGTCCCCCGGACCGCCGGCCTGGGTCGCCAACGCCTCGTAACGCTGCACGATCTGTTCAGCCAGATAAGCCCCGGCGCGACAACTGGCGATCAATAGCCGCCCGCGCGTCGTCTCCATGCGGTGCGCCTGCTCGCGCGCATACTGCTCCGGCGTGACAAAGACACCTCTGCCCGCGTGAAGCTGTGTTGCTGCTTTTGTTTTTCCCATATCTCCCTCTTGTCTATTCTGGCAAATCCTCATCTTTATCGCCCGGTCAGCTTTTCCATGACCTGGGGCAGCGTGCTGTACTCCATTGGCCTCCATGGGCAAACGATGCGGCTCAAAGGGGCCGTGGCGCCGCAAATAGTCGGCGATAGTGTTGCTGGTCAATCGACAGGCGCCCTGACGCTGGCGCGGTGACGCATCCGTCGGCAAAAAGGTAGACGTGTGGATGAACGGGGGCCTAGCAAAATCCAGTGTGTGGCAACCCTAACCGGGCACCCAATTTCATTATACGCCCAAGTAGGCGGCGGGTCAACCTCTTTTTTACCTGTCCCACTGACCAGGCCCCAAACCCGACCGTGGACTAGCCCGGAGACTCGCCAGATGCCCGATGTGGCCTGCAGACGCTTGGCGTATACTAGGGCCAACAAGATGAAAACAGAGGTGAGCAAATGTTCAAATCTCGTAAAGCACAATCGAGAACAGCCGGGCCAGTAGGCCACAGTATAAATTCATATCAGAAGGAGCGTTTTAAAATGAAGACCAAATTGTTTGCCCTAGTTGTGTTGTTGATCGGCGCTGCGCTGGTGTCCACCGGATGCGGCTCGAGCGCTCAGGCGTCAACGGACGTCGCGCCCGAAAAAGTCGTAGAGAGCTTTTACGCGCCCTATGCCGAGTTCCGAGCGGACCCCTCGGTCGAGTTTGACAACCCCATCGCGTCCAAGTCCTACCGCGACAGCGCGTACCTGAGCGACGGGTTTGTCCAAAAGGTGGACGAGATCATCGCCTCCTTTGACAAGGGCGGGTACGATCCCTTTTTGTGCGCGCAGGACATCCCCGGCGAATTCCGCTTTGACGCGGCGCAGGTGTCCGACGACGGCCAGACGGCGCGGGTGGTGATGCACGAGGTGTGGAACCCCAACACCGATTACGAGAATGTCCACGACGTTGACGTCGCGTTAGAGTTGGTGGACGGCGCCTGGAAGATCTCGGACGTGACCTGCCAATAGCGCCCCCGGCGGACGGGCCTGGTCAGGTGACCAGGCCCCAGACCCGCCATCTGTACAGACGCGACGCTCCCCAGGTGCCCGATGCATCTGGGGAGCGTTTGTTATATACTGAGTACATCACGGGCAAATTTTCTAGAGACGAGAGGGAAACAGGATGTTGAAGACGAAAGAGTTGGAGCAATTGATGGACCGCATTGTCCTGTCGGGCCTGAGCATCACGGCGCTGGCGCTGGCCTTGCTGACCGTGTTCGGGGCGGGGTAAGACAGCCGATTCTCCCCCCCTCAATCCCCCCCGCTGGGGGGGAAGCCAATTCTCCCCCCGTTGGGGGGAGTTAGAGGGGGGACAACGTGGCGGCTGCGCCCAGTCCTCCCCGGTCGGGGGGAGTTAGAGAGGGGCAACGGACCGGCTGCGCCCAGGTCCTCCCCCCTGTGGGGGGGATTAGAGGGGGGGCATAAACGGAAGGAACTTGATGTTGTCAAAGCTATCTAGACGCGGTGGACTGCGGGCCAGGATCATCACCTGGTTCCTGGCGCCCACGCTGCTGCTTTTAATCGCGGTGGCGCTGGTCACCTTTTATACCTATGAGCGGGTGACAGAAAAATTGGTCACGGAACGCAACCGGGAACTGACCCAACTGCTGGCCGAACAGCTCGCCAATGAATTGGAGCAATATCCTGGCTTGTTACAGTCCTTCCTGGCCGCCCACCCCCATATCTTGCAGTACGACCTGGCCGCCCGCCAGGCCATCCTGCGCGAAAACATTGGCCGCCTGATCACCTTTGACGGCGGCGTGCTGCTGCTGGACCGCGACGGGATCGTCGTGGCAGCCGATCGTTATCCGCTAAACGCCCTGGGACAAGACTGGTCCGGCCGGCCCAGCGTGCACCGCACGCTCCAAGACCCACAGCCGCGCTTTTCGGACATTGAGACGAGCGGGACGGGTGACGAGATGCTGTTTGTGCTCGTGCCGGCGCTGGACCAAGAGCAAGAGCTGGCCGGGATGATGCTGGGCGCCTTTCACCTGGAACCCAAGAGAAGCGCCCTTTACCGCAGCATCCTCAAGTTGCGCCTCTATGGCGACGTCCAAGGCGAGCGCACCATTTACCTGGCCGATCGTAACGGGCGGGCGATCCACCATTCGGACGTGGAACACATCGGCGAACCGCTATCAGGCCGGCCAACGCTCCGGCCGGTGCTGGACGGCCAGGTGGGCGCGCTGCGTACCCAGGACGTGGAAGGCCAAGAGATCGTGGCCAGCTATGCGCCCTTGCCGGGCATAGGTTGGGGCCTGGTCATTCAAGAACGTTGGGCCACGCTGACGGCCGTCAGCCAGGGCTACCGCCGATTGCTGCTGGCGCTGCTGGCGCTGAGCGTCAGCGTACCGCTGCTGGTCGTGGCCTGGGGCGCGCGACGCATCACGCAGCCTCTGGCGGACCTGACCGCGGCCGCCCAAGAGGTGGCGGGCGGGCACCTGAGCCAGACCATCGACGTGCACACGGGCGACGAGCTGGAGGCGCTGGCCGAGCAATTTAACCACATGGCGGCCCAATTGCAAGCCTCATACACCCATCTGGAGCAACGGGTCCAAGACCGCACGCAAGAGCTGGCCACGCTCAACGCCATCACCGCCACGGTCAGCCGCTCCCTGGAACTGGACGAGATCTTGCACGATGCCCTGGACAAGACCCTGGAGATCATGCACATGGCGGCCGGCGG
>CAZSJU010000195.1:3831-6577 GCA_964607235.1 uncultured Anaerolineae bacterium
CAGGCTGTGCGGGCCAAACGGCCCGTCGTGCGGCCGGTGGCCGAGTATGCCCCCAGCACGTTAAAAACGGCCTTGCAAAACGAGGGCCTGGCCTGGGTGATCAGCATCCCGCTCATCGCCAAGGGGCAGGTACTGGGTTCGCTCAACCTGGCCAGCCGGACCCCGCGCGCCGTGACGCCCGAAGAGCTGGCGTTGCTGGCCGCCGTAGGCCAGCAGGTCGGCGTCGCGGTGGAGAATGCGCGCCTGTACGAGCAGGCCGAGCAGAACGCCGTGGCCGCCGAGCGTAACCGGCTGGCGCGCGAGTTGCACGATGCCGTCACCCAAACCTTGTTTTCCGCCAGCCTGATCGCCGAGATCCTGCCGCGTCTGTGGGAACGCCATCCGGAGGAGGCCGCGCGCCGGCTGGCCGAACTGCGCGAGCTGACGCGGGGCGCGTTGGCCGAGATGCGCACATTGTTGTTAGAACTGCGGCCCACCGCGCTGGCCGAGGCCGAACTGGGCGAGCTGTTGCGCCAGTTGGCCGAATCGGTCACCGGCCGGGCGCGGGTGCCTGTTAAGGTCCAAGTGAATCACGAAAGGAAACGCAAAGGGGACGAAGGAGAGTTGGGCTTGCCGTTGGAGGTCAAGATCGCGCTGTACCGCATCGCGCAGGAGGCGCTGAACAACGTCGCCAAACACGCCGAGGCCACGCAGGCCACGGTCAGCCTGCGCTGTGTTATGGCCGAGGGGGCCGCCAGTGGCTGCCAGTACTTGGAACTGTGCGTGCGCGACGATGGGCGCGGCTTTGACGTGGCCCAAATCCCCCCCGACCATCTGGGGGTGGGCATCATGCGCGAGCGGGCCGAAGCAATAGGCGCCACGTTGCAGATTGCAAGCCATGTCGGGCAAGGGACCGAGATCATTGTAAATTGGGAAAGGGATTAAGCCTATGGATACATCAGATGCGATTCGCGTGTTATTGGTGGACGACCACGCCGTGGTGCGTAGCGGGTTGAGCGCCTTTTTACTAGTGTTCGACGACCTCGAGTTGGTTGGTGAGGCCGGCGGGGGCCAGGAGGCGATACGGCTGTGCCAACAACTGGCGCCCGATGTGGTCTTGATGGACCTGATGATGCCCGAGATGGACGGCGCCAGCGCCACCCGCGCCATCCGCCAGATCTGTCCGCAGACGCAGGTCATCGCCCTGACCAGTTTCAAAGAGCAGGACCTGGTGCAAAAGGCGCTTCAGGCCGGGGCGATCGGCTATCTGCTCAAGAACGTCTCGGCCGACGAACTGGCCGAGGCGATCCACGCGGCCCACGCCGGACGCCCCACCCTGGCGCCCGAGGCGACGCAGGCGTTGATCCAGGCCTCCCGCGCGCCACACCCAGCCACCCCAGCGGATTATGACTTGACGCCGCGCGAAAGGGAGGTGTTGGCGCTGATGGTCGAGGGCTTGAGCAACCCGCAGATCGCCGAACGGCTGATCATCAGCCCCTCGACGGCCAAGTTTCACGTCAGCGGCGTCCTGTCCAAGCTAGACGTGAGCAGCCGCACCGAGGCGGTGGCGCTGGCGCTGCAAGCGCACCTGGTCGACTGACCAGGACCCGGACCGGCCCGCTGGACAGCTAATAATCTCCCCAGGTGCCCGATGCGCCTGGGGAGATTTTGTTATAGGCTATGACTGTACTGAACAGAAAAACAAGGACGCAGATTTTCGCTGATAAACACAAATCAAACTGCCCAAAGAAGTGTTCATTTGCATCGTGGGAAAAAAAAGTCATTCAGAAAAACAAGCCACAACCACAAAAGGGCACACAAAACCCTCTGCGCCCTCTGTGTCTCTGTGGCAAAAGGAGAGTGTGAGATGAGGAACCAGCGTTTGACAATTTTGGGTCTGAAATTAACCGTCGGCGCGATCCTGGCCCTAAGCCTGGCGACGATCCTGCTGCTGGTTGGTGGGTTGAGTGGCTGTGGCGCGGCTAAAGCGCCGGTCACTGCCACGCCCGACGGCGGCCCGCAAGCCGCCGTGGAGGCGTTTTACAACTGGTACATCAACTATCCGGGCAACCCGCTGGTGGACGACGCCCACCGCGACAGCCCCCACCTGACCGGCGACCTGCTGCAACGGGTGGATCAGGTCCGCGCCTCTTTTACCCACGGCGCTTACGACCCGATCCTGTGCGCCCAGGACATCCCCAACCGCATCGACGTCAAGGCTGTCTCGATCACGGGGGAGGTCGCGACGGTGGCCGTCGAGACCGACCTGGGCGGCCACAAGCTGACGCTCACGCTCAAGCGGATCGATGGGGCGTGGCGCATCGACGACACCGGCTGCCTGGCGCTCGAGACGGACGAGCCCGCCGCGCCGATGCCCACGCCGCTCGCCGCGACGCCCGCAGACACGGTGCGCGCCTTTTACGAGGGGTACCTGGGCGCTATTAACGCCGGGCGGGACGCGGGCGAGATGCACAACCCGCTGGTCGAGGGCGCCTATCGCACGTCGCCCCATCTGAGCGCGGCGTTCATCCAGGAACTGGACGCGCTGCTGGCCGGCCCGGAGCCGCTCGCCGCCGACCCGCTGCTGTGCGCCCAGGACGTGCCGGAGGGCATCCGCATCCCCCAGGCCGCCATCACGCCCGAGCAGACCAGCGTGACCGTCGAGACCAGCTTTCCCAATCATGCCTTCACGGTCCAGGTGGTGCAGGTGGACGGGGTGTGGCAGATCAACGACGTGATCTGCGCGGCGGAGGAGATGGCCGCGGCG
>CAZSJU010000196.1:0-6550 GCA_964607235.1 uncultured Anaerolineae bacterium
TAGGTGGGGCGGCGCCCGACAAGTATCACGGGCAAGTTTTCATTTGGGATGCGGTGGGCACGCTGGACGACGCGTTGCCCTGGCCGGCTTTTCACCACGATATGTGGCGTAGCGGCAATGTGGGGGGCGTCGACAACACGCCGCCGACCAACCCGACGCTTTTCGCCGTTGGGCATACGCTGAGCGTTTGGTCCAGCGATGACACGGTGCAGGTAGACTGGACGGGCGCTGCGGATGAGGATAGTGGTGTGGGACGCTATTATTATGCCTGGGATACTGCCCCGGATACGGCGCTCGATAACTCGGCCGCCTATGTCCATGCGGACGTGACCAGTCTCATCAGTGACCCGTTGCCGGGTGGCACCTCGCACTATTTCCATCTGCGCACCGGAGACCATGCTGGTAACCTGGCTACTGAGACGGTGCATCTGGGACCTTTTTGGATCGATGCCCAGTCGCCCGAGTCTGTGGCCAGTTCGCCGCCGTTTGCCGTGGGCCGCTTTGTCGTCTCTTGGCAAGGCGATGACGCCGGTCCGTCCGGTGTGGCAAGCTATGAGATACAGGCGCGCGTGGGACTGGATGGCGCGTGGACGACGTGGATTGAAGGGTCAGGACTGGCTCAGGCCACCTATACTGATACGGTGCCGGGACAGACGTATTTCTTTCGCTCGGTCGCGACGGATGTCGCGGGCAATGTTGAGCTGCCTGATGAGGACGGAGATACCAGCACGACGGTCACGACCTATGCTTTTACCGGCGACGTACTAAATAACCGCGAGGCGCCGGTGTGGGGGGCGCAGGTCCAGGCGGAGCCGCCTGGGGTGGGCGAGCTATACTCTGACGTGGACGGCGCATATGGGCTCTTTTTCGACGATGCCGGTGACTATCAGTTGACGGTCCAGCGACGCGGCTTTGGCGCGTTGCCGTCCAGGGCCGTTTCGGGTGGCAGCGTCGAAGGGCTGGACTTTTACTTGCCCCCGGCGGATGATTTGATCCGGGATGGGAATTGGGAGCTACCCAGCGGGACGCTAAGTGGCAGCGCCTGGGAAATCCAGGGCGCCCTCACCGTGACCTTGACCGAGATGGCGCACACGGGCGACTGGGCGCTGTGGATGCAGGGGCCGGGCAGCGGAGCGGTCAGTCAGGCGCTGACAGTGTCCGACAGCCTGGCGGTCGGGTCCGTGACATTGTCCTGGATGGCTCTGGTCCCCCAGGGGACCGTGGGCGCGCAAGATGCGCTGACCGTCGAGGTCAATGTGGAAGGGGCCGTGCAGACTAGAGTGATCTCGCTGGCCGATGTCCTGGTGGGGACTTGGGGGCACGGTTATATGGACGCTGAAATCGACGTGCAGGCCGGGCAGCGGGTGACGGTGGAATTCCAACTGGACGCTGGCACGGGGGCTGCCTTGGTGCTGGATGAAGTGAGCCTGGGTGAGACCGCAACAGGCGCGGACTGTGTGTATTTGCCCCTGCTCGTGCGTCACTAGCCACGGGGCGTGAGTGAGCAAAGGTCCTGGGCCATCAAGCCCGGGGCCTTTTACTTTGGCCGGGGTGCCAGGTGGGCGTAGCGTTTCCAGACGCGCCAGGGGGCTGTCAGGGGGGCCATCTGGCGCTGGAGGTCTTGGGCGGATCGAACCCGCAGGCTTTGCACTGCGCGACGTTTTTTGAGCATACGTGGCAACCCGCTCAAGCTGGACAAACGTCCTTTGAGAGGATTAAGGTCCCGTTGGACCAACAGCGTATAGCCGACGGCGATCCAATCGTAGGCCAGGATGGCTGGCAAGTATTGATACAGCGCGGGGGTGGGATAGTTTTTGACGGCGAGCCAAATTTTGTTCCGCCCCAGCAGGCGCCGTTTAAAGGGCGAACCCTCTTGAGCGGTGGCCGAATGATAGTGATAGACGCGGGCCTGCGGGACATAGCGCGCCTCCCATCCGGCCAGTTGTGCGCGCCAGGCCAGGTCAACGTCTTCCAGATAGGCGAAAAAATCCTCGTCAAAGAGGCCGATTTGATCCAGCATGGACCGGCGGTACAGGGCCGCGCCGGCGCATGCCCCAAACACCGGCTGTGGACTCGGATCCTCGGGGATGTCAGGCTGGCCGCCCATACGGTCCCAGGCGATGGCCGCCCGGTCGAGGGCGATGCCGGCCGAGTTGATCAGGTGAGGTGGGTCGGCAAAGAGCATCTTGGAGGCGCACATACCCACGTGTGGGGCTGATTCCATCGCGTGTACCAGCGCTTCCAGCCAGCCCGGCTCTACTTGCGTGTCATTGTTCAACGTCGCCACGAATTCTGAAGTGGTGGCGCGAATGGCCTGATTGTTGGCGGCGGCAAAGCCCCAGTTGTGCGTGTTTTCGATCAGGCGGACGTCTGGAAAGTGTGTGCGCACCAGGTCGGTGGAACCGTCGGTAGAGCCATTGTCGACCAGCATCACCTGAAAATCGCGAGTGGTTTGGGCAAACACCGCTTGGAGGCAGTCTTTTAGGTAACGTCGGCCGTTCCAATTCAAGATGATGATCGAGACTTGCATTTTTTCTCCCGGATGTGACCTTGCTGCGAGCGCCATGTTATGCTAGAATGCAAGTATGGTCAAATTAGATCTCGATAATCTGTCGCGCCAGTCTATCCGGCGCGCCTTTTGTGTCTAGGGTCTGTGACGTTCCTGGACACGGGGTGTTTATTGGATGGTTTTTGTAAAAGAACGTTTGCAACATCTATGTACCCGCTGTGTCGACGGCTTGTATCGGCGACTGCACGGCAAACGCTATTTACCGCCCTGGTCTCTGCGCGCCACGGTTGGCTTTCCTGCTGATTTTGAAGTGACCGGCGCCGAGTTTTTGGCCTATTTAAAACTGCTGGGCGGCCTCGAGTCGCGCCATCACGTGTTAGACATTGGCTGTGGTTGCGGCATGATGGCGCTGCAGATGCGTGAGTATCTGTCTGAGCAAGGCCATTATCTGGGTATGGACATTGACCGGGCGGCTATTGAGTGGTGTCAAACGCACATTGCGGCTCATGACAAGCGATTTGACTTTTGCCACGTCGACCTGGGAAATCCGCGTTACAATCCGAGCGGGCCGCTGTCGGATGTTGATTTCCGTTTCGCTTCACCTGATGCCAGCTCGGACGTGATTTTGCTCAAGTCTGTCTTTACGCACATGAAACCCGACGGCGTGCGGAATTATCTACACGAGATCGCCCGTTTGCTCAAGCCTGAGGGACGTTGCTTGGCCACCTTTTTCTTGCTCAACCCCGCCCAAGCGGCCTGGGCCGAACGCGGCAAGAACGCGCTCGCGTTTGAGCACGGCGCTGGGGATTGGCGTTTCGTCGATCCGGCCTTGCCCGAAAAGGCTATCGCTTACCGTGAGGGCTATGTGCTAGAGATGCTGCGGCGCAGTGGCTTGACGTTGGTTGCCGCGCCATATTACGGCACCTGGACGGGCCGGCCGGATGGCCTGTCCTACCAGGATATTTTATTAATGACCCGGGAGTGAGAAAGCGTGCGACAAAGCGACCTGGAGCACAACGGCGAACCCACGTTCCATCAAGAGATTTATGACCTGCGCCCCTGGTATCACGATTTTTCCCGTCTGGGGCTCCAGACAGATTTTAGGGCCGTGCGGGGAGGACTGGGGCGGGTGCGAGAGTTGCTGCGGCTCGGCGTGTTGTCGGGATGGCGCATCCTGTCGGGCAATCGCGTCGAACGCCGTGATAACCTGGCACTACGTCAGCTCTTTGACTTGCACGCCAATTCCCACCGTGTCAATCAGCGCCATAAACAGGGTGCCATCTTGCCCTTGGTCGAGGAGGCCTTGACCCGCCTGGCGGAGCGGGGCGTTGATGCGCCAGCCGGTTTGGAGCTTTTTTGTGCGGATGGATACTATAGCTGCTTGATTGCAAGTGTATGGCCCCAGGCGCGGATGACCGGGGTGGATCTGGATAGCCAGCACGTCGAACGGGCACAGGCAGCAGCGCGGGTCCTCGGCTTTGAGCGCTTGGATTTTGTGGTTGCCGACGTGTGGCAGTATTTGCGGCAGGGGCACACCTTTGATCTGGCGCTGTGTACGGGGGGCCTTTATCATTTAGAACAGCCGTGGGCCTTGCTGGCGTTGCTGCGGCCGGTCGTCACGGGCTTTTTGATAGTCCAGAGCGTGGTGACGTTGCAGACTGAGGATGAAGACTATTTCGTCTCGCCCGCCCCGGGTTGGCGGCACGGCAGCCGCTTTACCCACGCGCGCTTGGCCCGTGGGTTGCAAGAGAGTGGTTGGCAAATCGTCCAGCAGACGCGCAACGAGCTGACGGGCAACCCGCGGCTGGACGATCGAGGCGCCAGTTACTTTTTGTGCCAATGAGTCTTGAGGATCAGCGGTGAGCCTGGCGGTCGTGATACTCAACTGGAACAATGGCCCCGATACCATCGCTTGTGTGCGTACAGTTGAAGCGTGGCGGGACTCGGCGCATAGCCTTGTCGAAGGGCCTGTCCTCACTTGCCCTCCCTGGCAAACGTCCGCCAGGACTTTGGGCGGTCAGTGCCAGGGGCGCGTAGCCGAAGGGCTGACGCTGTGGGTAGTGGATAACGCCTCTCAAGACGGCAGCGCCGAGCAGATCGCCCGCGAGTGTCCCAACGTGAACTTGATCCGCAGTGACTTTAACCGTGGCTTTGGCGGGGGCTGCAATTTAGGGATCGAGGCGGCGCTGGCGGCGGGCTGTGAGATGGTGTTGTTGCTCAACAACGACGCTATCCTGGACGCCGGCAGCCTGGAGCGTTTGCGCGCGACGTTGCGTGCGGATCCAGGCTTGGGCGTCGTCGGACCTTTGTTGCGGGATCGAGAACGTCCTCAGGTGCTCCTTTCGGCCGGGGGACGGGACATTGCCCATCATTTGATTTCTCATCTGACACAGCCGCCGGATGACCGTCCGGTTTACCCGGTGGATTATGTGCCCGGTACAGTCGCGTTGATCCGTGCCGCTGCCTTGCGGGAGGTTGGGTTGCTGGACGAGGCATACTTTTTCGGCGTCGAGATGGTGGACTGGTGTGAGCGGGCCAGGCAATGCGGTTATCTGTCTGCCATAGACGCGCGCGCACTCGCTTTTCACAGCCTGGCGCGTTCTTTTGATTTGCGGGAGCGGTTGCACGTGTATTACGTGGTCAGAAACCGGCTGCTTTACATCCGGCGACGTCACCGATGCGGCTGGGTGCACAGGCTAGGGCTCTTGGGCGTGTGGACCCTTTATAGTGCGGGCTTGATGTTGGGCGCATTGTTGCGGGGCAAACGGGCCCGGGCGTGGACGATTGGGTTAGCCTTGCGGCACGCTTTTTCTGGAACGGTGGGGGGGCAGAACGAGTTGGTGCTCTCTAACCCTGACGGCTCGACGCGTTCACCACCAGGGCCTGGCCAAGGGCGATGAGTGTCCTGTATCATTTGACGATCCCGCGCCCGGCGCGACCGATGTGCGAGGCGGTTTGGCAAGAGATTGACGTCTTGCGCCGGCGGTTGGGAGGGGATTTGGTGTATCTCAATCCTACACGGCATGCAGTCTTGTGGGTGCCACGCTTGTTATATGGCTGGCATCGGTTGCGCGAGTTGCGGCGACGTGAGGTCACTGTGGATTTGCATCACCTTTACAACCCTGACCCATATCCCTTTCCCATTTTGAGATGGCTGAACCGGCCGATCGTTTACACATTGTCGGCCGGGTTGCGAGGGGACAAGCGCCCATCCGTCTCTTTTTTTGATGAGCAGGTGCATACGCTGGTCGTCGCCGACGAGGCGGACCGGCGCCGTTTGGCCATGTGGGGCCTGGATAATGTGCGCGTCATCCGGCCTGGCATTGATGTGACGCGCTTTACCGTTTCACCGCTGCCATTGCGGGACGAGTTTCGTCTGATGGTGGGGTCGGCGCCTTGGGTCAAGGGTCAGTTCCGTTCCAAAGGTGTGTACACGTTACTCGACGCCGCGCAGTCGTGGCCCCAATTGCGCCTGATTTTTTTGTGGCGGGGAGTGTTGTTTGACGAAATGGCCGCGCAGGTGCGTCAGCGTGGGCTGGAAGCGCGCGTCGAGATTTTGAACCGGCGCGTGGACGTCAACGCGGTGTTGGCGGATGTGCATGCCAGCGTGACGTTGGCCAGCGACCCTGCGATCATTAGGTCTTTTCCGCGTTCCTTGTTGGAATCGTTGGCGGCGGGCAAGCCAGTCCTGGTCAGCCAGGGCATTCCTATGGCCCATGTGGTGGCGCGGACGGGCTGTGGACGCGTGGTGACGCACGTCACGCCAGACGCGTTCATAGCGGCGCTGACGGCACTGAGGCAAGATTATGCCGATGCTTGCCAACAGGCGGCAAAAGTGGGACGGAGCGAGTTTTCTCAAGAGCGCATGATAGACGCTTATCGGGATTTGTACCGGTCGGTCGGCTAGTTGGACAACACGCTAGTCGAAGGACCTGTCCTCACTTGCCCTCGCGGGCCACTTGCGCCTGCGCGCCCCTGGCACTGCCCGCCCCCAAAGTCCTGGCAGACGTTTGCCAGGGAAAGTCCTCACTTGCCCTGGCG
>CAZSJU010000197.1:0-2241 GCA_964607235.1 uncultured Anaerolineae bacterium
ACATCTGGCCAAGGCGTTGGAAGCGCAGGGGTTGCGCATCTCTTACGGGGGCACCGATACGCATTTGTTGCTGGTGGACTGTAAAAGCGTCCGCGCCGACGACGGCACGCCGCTCATGGGCGATATCGCGGCGCGCATCTTGGACGTGGCAGGGATCGTCTGCAATCGTAATACCATCCCCGGTGACAAAAGCGCGGGGTTGCCCAGTGGCATCCGGCTCGGCACGCCCTGGATCACGCAGCGCGGGTTGAAAGAGCCCGAGATGGAGCGCCTGGCGGAGATCATTGCTCTGGTGCTCAAAAATTGTCAACCCTTTACCCAGGCGGGTTTGCGCGGACCGCTGTATCGGGCGCGGATCGACTTTGACGTGTTAAACGAGGCCAAGTGCCGTGTGGCCCAACTGGCCGACGTCGCCGGCCTGGACTATATGTCCAAAGCGCATGGCTATCCCCATTATGACTTGATCCTCGACCCCAGCGGCAGCGGGGAGGCAGCGTTAGAAATCGAGCACTATAATGCCCGCCGCTTTTTACAGTTCGCGACCACTAACGACGTTTACAAATTGCGGGCAGGGGAATGGCAACCGACCCGCTTGTTGGAAAAGGACGGCGCCTTGATGGCCGAGGGCACGCTGTATTGCCTGGAGGAAAAACGGCATTATCGCCTGCTCGTGCCGGCCAAGTTGCGCAACCGCGTCGCGGCCTGGTTACGCGCACTCTCGGATGGTTATGTGTTGGCCGACGAGACGGACCTGCACGTCAAGCTCATCGGCCCGGTCATCGTGCGTAACCTGGAAGAGACAGATTTGACGATCCAGCCCTCGGACGAGGACCCCCTCTCGGTCGACAAGCCTTACTATATCGGCATTGAAGGCCTAGAGGACGCGCCGTGCTGTGAAGCGTTACCGGCATTTTCTTGGGAGGCGCCGGCGGACGCCGCGCCCCAGCGCACGCCGCTGTATGAGACGCACGAAAAGCTGGACGGGTACCTGGTCGACTTTGCCGGATGGGAGATGCCGGTCCGCTATACCAGCGTACAGGAGGAACACGTGGCCGTCCGCACCGCGGCGGGCTTGTTTGACACCACTCATATGGGTGTGCTCGACTTTCAGGGGCTTAACGCCGGCGCTTTCCTGGATATGGTGACCACGAACGACGTCAGTCGCCTGCAGGTCGGCCAATCTCAATATGGTTACTTGCTTTCACCCGAGGCCCACGTCATCGACGATATTATGCTGTATCGCCTGGCAGACGAACGTTATATGATGGTGATCAATGCCGCTAACAATGACAAGGACTGGGCCTGGCTTGACGCCGTCAATCGGGGTGAGGTTTGTGTTGATCCTGAACGGCCTTGGGCACGCTTGACCTGTGCCACCGAAATCCGGGACCTGCGGGCCGTCGAGAGCGGTGAGGACCGGCGGGTGGACCTGGCGTTGCAAGGCCCCGAGTCGCGCCGCATCTTGCAGGCCTTGGGCGGGGACGAAGAGGTGCTGTATCGTTTGGCGCGTCTGAATCGCACGGGGGTCATGCAAGGGCGCTTGGGGGGCTTTGATCTCGTCATCTCCCGCACCGGTTACACCGGCGAGAAGCGCAGTTACGAGCTGTACGTGCATCCAGACCGGGTCGTGGCCTTGTGGAACAAGCTGTTGGAGGTGGGCGAGCCGTTCGGACTGCAGCCCATCGGCCTGGGCGCGCGCGACAGCTTGCGCATCGAGGCCGGGTTGCCGCTTTACGGGCACGAGCTGGCCGGCCCTATGGACCTGACGCCAGGGGACGCCGGTTTTGGCAGCTATGTCAAGACCTACAAGCCGTTCTTTGTGGGGCGACAACGCTATATGCAGCGCGAACAGGAGCGCGATAGCGTGGTGGCCCGTTTCCGCATGGTCGAGCGTGGGGTGCGCGTGCCGCAGCCCGGTGACCCGGTGGTCAGCCTCAGGGGCCGGGTCTCGGGCAAGGTCACCAGTTGTTCCATTGACACCAAAGGGCACTTGGTGGGGCAAGTCTATATCAAGCAAAAATACGCCAAGCTGGACACCATCATCGCCGTGTTCCAGCACACCCATTCTTGGGCGGGCAAGCGGCGCGATGAATTGGACGTTGGCGACCGTGTCCAGCTTCATGACCGGGCGATGATCCTGAGTCGGTTCATGTGACGCTAATCCCTTCAGAGAAGGGGGCGTGGCGCTCCAGCCGATTGGGTCATTGAGCAATCGCGCATTCTTTTGGCTGGACCTCCGGC
>CAZSJU010000197.1:2341-6536 GCA_964607235.1 uncultured Anaerolineae bacterium
TCGAGATTAAGATCGAGGGGGAGGCGGGGTGTGGCGGCGTGCTGTTTGACACGGGGCAAAGTGGCACTGTGTTACTACACAACATGGAGGTGCTGGGCATAGCGCCGGCGCGTATCGATGCCCTGGCCCTGAGCCACGCCCACGATGACCATACCGGGGGGCTGGAAGCTTGGTTGTCAAAACGGCCTGGCGTGCCCTTGTATGCCCACCCTGACCTGTTCCGGCCGCGATTTTCTCAACGCCAGGGGCAATATCGGTCGATTGGGATGTCTGTGACGCAGGATGAACTGTCCCATCAGGCGGATTTGCGCCTTGCGGCTGACCCGGTCGAGATGCTGCCCGGCGTGTGGACCACCGGCGAGATTACAGACCGTCAAGAGCCGCAAGGCCGCAGCGCGCACCACTTTATCAAGGTCGATGGGGATTGGCGACCTGATCCGTATCGCGATGATATGTCGTTGGTTTTACAAACTCGGGCGGGCCTGGTCGTCGTTTGCGGTTGCTGTCACGCCGGTTTGTTGAACACTCTGGCTTGCGTCAAGCGGGTGTTTGCACGTCCCATCGTGGCGATCATTGGCGGGACGCACCTGGTTGAGGCGGATGCCGCGCAGTTGGATCACGTCGTGGCGTCGCTGCGCGACGTTTATGGCGCGCCGCGCCTTTATCCCAATCACTGCACCGGACAGCGCGCCTACATCGCCCTGTTCAACGCCTTTGGTGAGGCGGTACAGCCGTTTCCGGCCGGTACTTGCCTGACGTTCGATTGAGGCCTCAACCATCATAGCTCGGCGGCGGCGCGTCACGCTGTTGGCGCCCAATCGCTGGTGTGAGACATTTGACAGTGTTCAGACCTGCTGTATAATGTCATTTTATAATTTATACATTGGCTGTCTAGATTCCCGGGGGGGCGTGCCTTGTCTGTACTGAATGGCGCTATAGCGCTATAGATAGCGCCGGCACGGGATAGGAACAATGGAGAAGAGCAACATGCTGATAGATGACAACGGTACGGGCCGCACCAAGGTCCCCGAGTCAGTGAACCGGTTAGGTGAACTGGCGTACAATCTGTGGTGGAGCTGGCATGACAATTCCCGCGACCTTTTCAAGAGATTGGATAGGACGTTGTGGAAAGAGACGACACACCGGCCGGTCAAGATGCTATGTGATATGACGCCAGAGCAGATTGCCCAGGCTACCAAGGACCCGCTCTTTAGACGTGCCTACCACGCGGTGTTGATGGACCTGGATCGCGATCTCGATAATGGTCACCTGTGGTTCCCCAGTGAGTATCCTGAATTGATGGAGCGACCGATTGCCTACTTTTCGGCCGAGTTTGGCCTGCATCAATCTCTGCCTATTTATTCCGGCGGCCTGGGCATCCTGGCCGGAGATCACTGCAAGGAAGCGAGTGACCTGGGCCTGCCCTTTATTGGGGTGGGCTTTTTGTATCCTCAGGGTTACTTTCGCCAGCGTATCCCTTCCCATGGCTGGCAAGAGGCCGTCTATATGCCGCTCAATCCCGAGGAAGCGCCGTTGCGCCCCGTGCTGGACGCAGACGGAAAACGTTTATGCGTCCAGGTGCAACTGGACCGGCAAATTGTCCATGTGCGGTTGTGGCGCGTACAGGTCGGGCGGGTCGATTTGTATCTGATGGATACCGACGTCGAGCAAAATGCGCCCTGGGATCGCGAACTGACCTACCGTTTGTACGGGGGCGACCAAGAGATGCGCGTCAAGCAAGAAATCATCCTGGGTATCGGGGGTGTGCGGGTCTTGCGCGCGTTGGGCATCCAGCCTGCGGTGTGGCACATGAACGAAGGACACTCGGCCTTTTTGGTGTTGGAGCGCATACGCGAGCTGGTGGACAAGGGCCTGAGTTTCGCAGAAGCGAGCAGCGTCGTGCGGGCGACCTCGGTCTTTACGACGCACACCCCGGTCCCGGCGGGCCACGACGCGTTTCCCTTTCACTTGATCGAAAAGTACTTTTGGCACTATTGGGGCACGTTAGGGCTAGATCGCGAGTCGTTCCTCAAACTGGGCGAGTACCAGCAAGAATGGGGCTCGGCTTTTAACATGACCGTGCTGGCCATGGGCCACGCCGGACAGACCAACGCGGTCAGTAAACTGCACGGCGAGGTCTCGCGCCATATGTGGCATTCGCTGTGGCCCGACCGGCCTGAGGAGGAGGTGCCCATTATCAGCATTACCAACGGCGTCCATCTGTCTACCTGGTTTGCAGGTTCTATGGAGCGGTTGCTGAGCAAATATCTGGGCAGTGATTGGCTCCAGCGTCAGGATGAGCCGGACCTGTGGGCGCGCGTGGCAGACATCCCTGATGTCGAATTGTGGGAGGTGCGCCAACACTTGAAGCGCAAGCTGATGAGTTTTATCCGCGAGCGCACCCGACGCCGGCACATCAGCGGCGAGATGGGACCTGAGCAAGTGCTGACGGCCGGCACATTTCTAGACCCCGAAGCGCTGACCATCGGCTTTGCCCGGCGCTTTGCCACCTACAAGCGGGCGACGTTGATTTTTAGCGACGTGGAGCGACTCAAGCGCTTGTTACATGATGCTTATCGGCCGTTGCAGCTCGTCTTTGCGGGCAAAGCTCACCCGGCCGACGATCCAGGCAAGTACCTCATCCAGCAGATTTATAATCTGGCCAAGGATCCTGCCTTTGGCGGTCGCATCGCCTTTGTGGAAGATTATGACATGCACGTGGCCCACTATTTGGTGCAAGGGGTGGATGTGTGGCTCAACAACCCGGTGCGTCCGCGTGAGGCCAGTGGCACCAGTGGGATGAAGGCGGCCATCAACGGCGTGCCGAACCTCAGTGTGCTGGATGGCTGGTGGGCTGAGGGTTATAATGGTTTTAACGGCTGGGCGATCGGGGAGGACAATGCCTTTGAGGACCTCACAGCGCAAGACCAGGCGGATGCCGAGTCGCTCTATCGTTTGTTAGAGGAAGAGGTCGTGCCGCTCTATTATCAGCGTGACTCGGACAATATTCCCCGAGGTTGGATTCAGGTCGTCAAAGGGGCCATCCGCAGCGCCGCGCCCACCTTTTGCACGCAGCGTATGATCAAAGAATATGCCAAAAAGCTGTACGTGCCGGCAGCGCGCAACGCCGGCATTATCGAAGCCGAGTGGGAAGCGGCCTGGGAGGCGCTGAGCGTATGACGGCCGCCGCGCGCAAAAAGCAACTGCATATCGTGGCCGAGATGCTGTTGGTACACTTGCCGGCTGTGCTGGAGGATCAAGCGCTAGCGCGTGATCTCTTGGTCGTGGTGAGCCTGGCGATCCGCGCCGCAGCGGCCGACGCGGAAAAGTCAGCCACCGCCTGGGATGCGCGCGCCTATCACGTGCGGGCCGATGCCCTGCGCCGCGAGTGGGCCTGGGCCTCTGGTGCGGCCAATTACGCGGCCGGACTGGCGGACCGTAAAGGCTCCCTTGTGGCCGCCGACCTGGAAAAGTTGCGAGCTTTGATCGACCTGCCGTTGGAGCGGCCCAAACGCCGTCGCTACAAAAACCTGGAGGCGTTTCGCGGCGCCCGCGAGGCCACGCTCGCGCAGGCCGGGCGCGGGGGCAAGCGGCCGCTACCCAAGCGCTCGCTGGTATGAAGGTCCGTTCTCTGAGGTAGCCCCGTCGCCGTCGTGGAATGGTGAGGGTTGAGGTGCAACACGCTGTCAGTGTTGCACCTTTTTATTTTCGTCCCCCTCGGCCTGCCCTGGTCGCTGCCGGTTTTTCCGAGACGTCACGCCGAGCGAACGCCCTACCGGGAAACTTTTACAGCGAGTATCTTGACCAAGACCATGTTCCTATTGTCTTATGTTGGCTTGTATGGTAGAATTCTTGTTAGCGTTCAAGGCATCTGGGGGGGAGATGGAGGGTGTGCCAATGCACCGGGCACAGGGGGATGCGTTTCGTCATAACGGGGGATTTTTTACGCACGTTTTACGCCATTTGTTTGCCGATTGTAGTACAATAGAAAAGGTTGGGTGGGGAAATGACCCCGCGTACAAGCGTCAACGTATCCGATTTTGTTCGGTGTGGGATAGAGTTGCTTGAGCGCTTGCTTTTTTGGGCTAGCAAAAGACAGAGCCGACTTTGACACATAGGCTAGCGACGTAGGATCGATTATCTTTTTTTTCACAGGAGGAGCTAATGTCTAAACAAAACGTTTCAACGACTTTTA
>CAZSJU010000198.1:0-6524 GCA_964607235.1 uncultured Anaerolineae bacterium
ATCATGCTACCCTTAGCCAATTTGAACTGACCGTGACCACTATGGCCCACGGCGGCGCAGCGCTGGGGCGCCACGAAGGGCGCGTGATTTTTGTGACGGGCGCCATCCCTGGCGAGACGGTGCGCGCCGAGGTCGTCGAGGATAAGGGGCGCTTTGCCCACGCCCGTACCGTCGCGGTGCTGGACCCTTCGCCGGAGCGGGTCACGCCGCGTTGCCCTCATTTTCCCGAGTGCGGCGGTTGCCAGTGGCAGCACATCGCCTATCCCCACCAGGCCGCGCTCAAGGCCGAGGTGGTGCGCGACCAACTGTGCCGCGTCGGCGGGATGGACAACCCACCGCTGCGCCCCACGCTCACCGCGCCCGCACCGTGGGGCTATCGCAACCGCATCACGTTTAGCGTGGGCGCCGACGGGCAGCTCGGTTTCCAGCGCGCCGCCAGCCACGCGATTGTGCCCATCCAGGAATGCCACATCGCGGATCCGCGCCTGATGGCGTTGTACGATGACCTGGACCTGGACCTGCCGGACCTCACCCGCATGGCGCTGTGGGCCGGCAGCGCGCCGGATGACCTGCTGATTGTCTTTGAGACCGTGCGCGACCAACCACCTGGATTGCAGGTGGATTTTCCCGTGTCCTGCGTACACCTGGTGGGCGGCGAACAAGCGATTCCCGTCAACTTGATCGGTAATAACCACGTGACGTTGCAAGTAGCAGGGCGCGCTTACCGCGTATCGGCCGGGCGCTTTTTCCAGGTCAACACCGCCATGGCCAAGGCCCTGGTCGAGCAGGTGTTGGATTGGCTCGGCCCTGCGCCTGACGCCACCGTGCTGGACGCTTACTGTGGCGTGGGGCTGTTCACGCTGCCGCTGGCCGAGCGGGCCGGGTTGGTGGTGGGCGTCGAGCTAGACCCCGGCGCCACCGAGGATCTGATCCTGAACTTGGGCGAGGTCGACAACGTGGATGTGATCCAGGGGCCGGTCGAGGCGGTGCTGCCCGACCTGGTGGCGGAGGAGCCGCTGGGCGGTGTGGTGCTGGACCCACCCCGCCAGGGACTGGACGTGGCCGTCGTGGACGCGCTGGTCGAGAGCGGGCCGCCGCGCGTGGTGTACGTCTCGTGCGACCCGGCGACCCTGGCGCGCGACGTCAAGCGGTTGGTCCGGGGCGGCTATGCACTGGTCGACGTCCAGCCGGTCGACATGTTCCCGCAGACCTTTCACGTCGAGACTGTGGCCCTGCTGACCCGCTGAGCCGGGCCGGAGGAGGACGCCCACCATCATGGGGCACGCGCGCGCTGATTGCGTTGATTGTGCTGATATAGAGACGCTGGCCGGGCTCGAGATGTTTGCCGATCTGCCCTCGGCTGCGCTGCGCCAACTGGCAGCCGTGACAATGTCTCAGACCTACGCCGACGGCCAAGTCATCACTCTGGAAGGAGAGCTTGAAACGTCGGTGTTTTTCGTCGTGGCGGGCAAGGTACGTGTCTTTCGCACCAACCTGGACGGGCGCGAGCAGACCTTGATCTATATCAAGCCGGGGATGGCATTCAATATGCCGGTGGCCTTTGCGCGGGACCACAGCGCCCCGGCCAGCGCTGCCGCCGTTGGGCAGGTCGAATTGTTATGTGTCGCGCGCCGCGATTTCCGGCGCGTGACCAGCGCGACACCCGCAATCGCACTGGCGGTGCTGCGCGACTTTTCCGACAAGCTGCGCCACTTTACCGAGATGGCGTACGACCTCAGCCTGCGCAGCGTGCGCGGGCGGCTGGCGCGCTTTTTGTTGACCCACGCTGCGACGGCTCAAGATGAACCCATCCGTTGGACCCAGGAAGAAATCGCCGCGCGCGTCGGCACGGTGCGTGAGGTCGTCAGCCGCACGCTGCGCGACTTTATCAAGGCCGGTCTGATCCAGACCGAACGCCAGCGCATCACCGTGCTGGACCCCGAAGGGCTGCGGCGCGAGAGCGAGTCCTAAGCCAATTTGCCAATCCCGGCAATCTGTGTGCTCTCTTTGAAAAAGTATCTGTGGGTCTCCTACATCCGTGCTTCCCCCCATGCAACTTTTGTCACATACACTCCCGCCCGCGCCTGCTATACTATGATCAAATAGATGGAGGAACGGTAACGATGGGCGATTGGGTATTACCGACAATTCGGATGGATCGCTGTGACGGCTGCGGGTTGTGTGTGATGTACTGTCCCACCCACGCCGTCGAGATGCTCGGCGCGCGGCCGAGCATCGTGCGGCCGCGCGATTGTGCCTATTGCGGCACGTGCGAGGAGATCTGCCCAATCAACGCGATCCAACTGGTCTACGAGATTGTTTGGCCATCGGACATTCAGATAGAAGATGAGGACAGACACAAAAGACGATAGAGCAAGGGCTAAATAGGAGGTCACGTATGAAGTCGAGAAAGATACGGGAAAATATCCATTGGTTAGGCGCAGTAGATTGGGATCGACGATTGTTTGACGCATTGATCCCACTGCCGGATGGCACCAGCTATAATGCATACTTGATCGAGGGCAGTGCCAAGACAGCACTGTTGGACACTGTCGATCCCGCCATGACGGACGTGCTGTCTTTTCAGTTGGAGCAGGTGCCACGGGTCGATTACATCGTCGCGCACCACGCCGAGCAAGATCACGCCGGCGCCATCCCACAGGTGCTGGAGCGTTACCCGGCGTCGCAGGTGGTGGCCACGCCCAAGGGCAAGGGGATATTAATGGATCACTTGTTGATCCCCGAGGACCGGTTCATCACTGTGGCAGATGAGGAGGAGCTCTCTCTAGGTGACAAGACGCTCAAGTTCTTGCACACGCCCTGGGTGCACTGGCCGGAGACGATGGCGACCTATGTGCCCCAGGAACGGATGTTGTTCACGTGCGACTTTTTTGGTTCGCATCTGGCCACCACCGACTTGTACGTGACAGACGAGGGGCGGGTGTATGAGGCGGCCAAGCGCTACTATGCTGAAATTATGATGCCCTTCCGCAAGGTCATCCAGAAAAACCTGGACAAGATCGAGCGTTACCCGATCGACGTGATCGCGCCCAGCCATGGGCCAATGTACGACCGGCCTGCGTTTATCCTGGATGCCTACCGCGATTGGGTTTCCGAGGTGTCCAGGAATGAGGTCGTGGTGCCCTATATCTCGATGCACGGCAGCACGGCCAAGATGGTAGATTACCTGGTCAGTGCCCTGGCGGCGCGGGGGGTGACAGGGCACCAATTCAATCTGGCCGTGACCGACATCGGCAAGCTAGCGATTACCTTGGTCGACGCGGCCACGGTCGTCATCGGGACGCCGACGATTCACGTCGGGCCACACCCCAACGTCTTTTACGCGGCCTACCTGGCCAACGCGTTGCGACCCAAGCTCAAGTTCGCCTCGGTGATCGGTTCTTTTGGTTGGCACAGCAAAGCGATCGAGCAGATCGCCGAGTTGATCCCCAACCTGCAGGTCGAGATCCTAGATCCCGTGCTGGCCAAAGGTGCCCCCCAGGAAAAAGACTTGGCGGCCCTGGACCGACTGGCGGACGCGATCGCGCACAAACATCGCGAACATCCAAATGTTCGAAACGGAAAACGATAACGAATGAGGAGCAGTAAATGATCCGACAGATTGTACGCATTGACCAGGAACTCTGTAACGGCTGCGGTGCATGCGTGAGTCCATGTGCCGAAGGCGCCATAGAAATGATAGACGGCAAGGCGCGCGTGGTGCGTGAAGAGCTGTGCGACGGGGCCGGATTCTGTATCGGCGTGTGTCCCACCGGCGCGCTCAGCATCGAGCAGCGCGAAGCCAAGCCCTTTGACGAAACAGCGGCAGAAGCCGAGATGGAGAAACGCGGCCCGGTTTACCTGGAACAGAGCTGCCACGTGTGCGGCGAGGGCGAGAGCAGCCGCGTATTGTTGCCCTGCCGTAAGGCCGGCGCCAGCCTGTGGGTCTGCACCCACTGTCTGCCAGCGCTAATCCACGGTTAGGGGACACGATGGGCACGCCGCTGTACGACGCCTTTAGCGACGATTACGACCGTTTTGTGGACTGGGAAGGGCGGCTGGCGTACGAGCTGCCCTTCCTGCAAGCGCAGTTGGAAGCCGTCCGGGCACGTCGTGTGCTGGACGTCGCCTGCGGCACGGGGGTGCACGCGCTGGCGCTGTCGGAACGGGGCTACGACGTGGTTGGCGCGGACGTCAGCGCAGGCATGATCGCGCGCGCACGGGAGAACGCTGCCGCTGCCGGGCAGGACGTGCGCTTTGTCGTCGCCGGGTTTGGCGCGTTGGCAGAAGCGGTGGAGGGTGGGTTTGACGCCCTGCTGTGCCTGGGCAACAGCCTGCCGCACGTGTTGACTGCCCCTGCGCTGGCGGCGGCGCTGGACGACATGGCGGCCTGTCTGCGGCCGGGGGGGCTGCTCTTTATCCAGAACCGCAACTTTGACCGGGTGTTGCAGGAGCGACAACGCTGGATGCCGCCCCAGGGTCACCACAAGGGCGAGCGAGAGTGGGTGTTTATGCGGTTCTATGACTGGGTGTCTGACACACGCTTGACCTTTAACGTGGTGACCTTGTATCGAGAGGGTGCAGGTGCCTGGCAACAGCGGGTCACCGCGACCGAGTTGTGGCCGCTGCGCCAGGGAGAGTTGATCCCGGCGCTGGAAGCGGCTGGCGTGGACAAGATTGTTTGTTGGGGCGATATGCAAGGCGCGCCGTTCGACCGCGCCGAGAGCCCCAATCTGATCATCACCGCCCGATGCTAGGCGCATTGAGAAGTGGAAAATTTTTAACCTATCACACAGGAGGAAGGTAAAATGAGTATGTTTTGTTTTCAGTGTCAGGAGACGGCCCGCAACCAGGGCTGTACAGTGCGCGGCGTGTGCGGCAAGACCGAGGAGGTGTCAAGACTGCAGGACGTGTTGATCTGGGTTCTAAAGGGCATCTCTTTCTACGGCGTCAAGGCCCGCGAGCTGGACGTTTCGGACCCCGAGACGGACCTGTTTGTGGCCAAATCCTTGTTCACCACGATCACCAACGTGAACTTTGACCCCGCGCATTACGTCGCCTTGATTGAGCAGGCCATCGAGCGGCGTGACGCCCTACGCCGGCGTTTTGAGGCCGCTTATCAAAAGGCGCATGGCCAGGCGTTCGCGGAAGCGCTACCCGAGGCAGCGACCTGGGCGCCGGAGGTCTATGAGCCGGCAGCGCTGGTTGAAAAGGGGCAAACGGTGGGCGTCATGGATGACCCGGACCTGGACGAGGACGTGCGCTCGCTGCGCGAGTTGTTGATTTATGGCCTCAAGGGAATGGCAGCCTATACCGATCACGCTTATGTGCTGGAACATCAGGACAATGCATTGCTGGCCTTTATGCAAGAGGCGCTGGTAGCCACGCTCGACCCGGAGGCGTCGGCTGGTGACCTGGTGGGCATGGTGCTCAAGTGCGGCGAGATGGGCGTGAGGGCGATGGCTTTGCTGGACCAGGCCAACACCTCGACGTATGGGAACCCGGAACCGACCCAGGTCAACATCGGCGTGGAGGACGGCCCGGCCATCTTGATCAGCGGGCACGACCTGCGCGATATGGACGAGTTGCTGCAGCAGACCACCGGGACCGGCGTAAAGGTCTACACCCACGGCGAGATGTTGCCGGCCAATGCCTATCCGGCCTTTAAAAAGCACCCGCACTTTGTGGGCAACTATGGCGGTTCGTGGTGGCGCCAGCGCGAAGAGTTTGAAAAGTTTGGCGGCGCCATTCTCTTGACGACCAACTGCCTGGTTCCGCCCAAGGAGAGTTACCAGGGCCGGTTGTTCACCACTGGTCTGGTCGGGTGGCCGGACGTGCCGCACATCCCCGACCGTGTGGAGGGCGGCCAGAAGGATTTTGGCCCTGTCATCGCCAAGGCGCTGGCATCAGAGGGGCCGCAGCCCTTGGAAGAGGGTCAGATCCCGATCGGCTTTGCTCACGCCGCGGTGTTGAGTGTGGCCGACCAGGTTATCCAAGCCGTCAAGAGCGGCGCCATCAAGCGGTTCGTGGTGATGGCCGGCTGCGACGGGCGCCACAAGACGCGCGACTATTACACCGAGCTGGCCGAGGCTTTGCCCTCTGACTCGGTGATCCTGACGGCCGGTTGCGCCAAGTATCGCTATAACAAACTGGACTTGGGCGACATTGGCGGCATACCGCGCATTCTTGACGCCGGGCAGTGCAATGACTCGTACTCGCTGGTGGTCATTGCCCAAAAGTTGGCCGAGGCCTTTGGACTGGACGACATCAATGATTTGCCCATCGCGTACGACATTGCCTGGTACGAACAGAAAGCGGTGTTGGTGTTACTGGCCTTGCTGTCGCTGGGCGTCAAGCACATCCGCTTGGGACCGACGCTCCCGGCGTTCGTCTCACCGGGTGTGCTCGATGTGCTGGTAGAAAAGTTTGATATCCAGCCCATGACGACCGTCGAGGAAGATCTGGAAGCGATCGTGGCTGGCGCCTGATCATATCTAGCCGGTGGGATGCACCCTTGCCGGTGC
>CAZSJU010000199.1:0-6510 GCA_964607235.1 uncultured Anaerolineae bacterium
GCTACTCACCCACCTGGATGACCACCGAAGTCCCGCCACTGTCATCGGGGGACAGCATAATGCCGCTCCGCTCCCCTTCTTTGACAAAGTTCAGCATTGTAAACTGATCCGTGATCGTGCTGCTGCTCTCCTCAAAGGTCCAGCCCTGGGCCGGCATCTGCTCCTTGTAAAAATCGGCTACCGTAGCCATGTCGCTGGGCGTCTCATAAGTCACCATCGCGCCAAAAGCGCTACGATCGGTGGCGTCGGGCATCTCTGGGATATCGTCGCGCGCGCCCTCAGCGGCGGCCGGCGGTTCGATGGTAAAGGGCGCATTGATGTCATAGACTTCCCACTCCCAATGCATAATCGACTCTTCATCCTCGGTATCAAAGAGATACTTGACGGCATAGTCTCCCTCTATCGCGACCCACACCTCACCCTTGAGGTGCTCATACGCGCCCATACCCAGGCCCGAGCTGGATTCGTCAAAGGTGTAATGACGCGTGGCAACGCCGTTGATTTCTTCCTCACCGACCAACTTGGCATTGCCCGAGAGGTCGTCCGTGGCCGAATCAAAGGAGGTTAGCATCTGGTCAAATTGAGCTGTGTCTTCGCTCGACACTTCTATCCACTGCTCACCGGCCTGGATCCACATCCTATCACCGATTTGAACCATGCTGGAAGCAAAGCCCCCGGCTTCATCCCCCATCGAAATTTTTTGAGCTTGAGGATCACTGGTATAAGCGACCTCCATCGTAAAGGATTCAACAGACGCATCCTCGCCCTCTTTGGGCTCAATGCGCCAGGTCATGCGTATGCGGTAGCTATCCAGCGGACCGCCGTCCAGCGCTTCGGGGTTAGTTTCAAGCGCGGCCAGGTCCAACCCAACTACTTCTTCTACCTCATCCGTCACCGATTCGTCGACCGGTTCATCAACCGATACATCGGCCGATGCATCCTCAGAAGAGGCCTGGGTAGGTTCAGCGGCCGGCTCGGTCGTCGACTCGACAGCCGTCGACCCAGAGGCCGACGTGGCGGCTGGCTTGTCCTCCTCCTGGTCACCACCACAAGCGACCAGACCCAAGATCAAGATGCCAAACAACAAGATATAGAACTTTTTCATGTGAATCTCCTTCAGCATTGTGTAAATTTTGGAACTTGTCCAAGTTTTGGAACATTGTCCAATTCAAGGTATGATAAACCATTTAGCACAGCGTGTCAATGTTACCCTAGTCCAGGACTAGTCCAGTTATTACCGATACACGTAATGCGTTGACACAACTTGCAAACTCACGTACAATGTCTGTAAGGAGGTTGGCAATGCAAGTACGAATTTGGGGTTGTCGCGGGTCTTATCCGGTCTCGGGCGCCGACTTTGTACGCTATGGTGGGAACACGTCCTGCATCGAAGTCAGGGTTGAGGACACCCTGATTGTGCTGGACGCCGGAACAGGTATGCGCCCTCTGGGCTTGTCCCTGGGCTGTCCCGATTGTGACGTGCCGGACCATCACGTCCACGTGTTGATCACCCATACCCATTGGGACCACATCATCGGCTTTCCCTTTTTCCAACCTCTGCGCACCGCCAACACCCACCTCACTATCTATGGCCTACATCGAGCGGAACGCCGCTTAAAGGCAACGTTGACCGGTTCTTTGGGCAAACCCCTCTTTCCCCTTCCCTTGACCTCAATGCCGGCCAAGCTCCAGTTCCGCGAGGTGGAGGTCTATGACAAATTTGACATTGGCCCCCACATACAAGTCACTGCGACCCGGCTCAATCACCCCTATCGCGCCGTTGGCTATCGCATCGAGAGCGCCAGCGGATGCCTGACCTATATCACCGACACGGCGCCCTTTGACCAGATCCTCTTTGGTGACGAGCAAGTCAATTGGTCCAATGAAAATCGCACGCTGGACCTGGACAGCCGCCGCACGCTAGACCGTATGCAGCAAGGGGTACAGGACCTGGCAACCGATGCCGACTGGATGATTTACGACACGCATTTCAAGCCCGAGGAATACGAAAAGCGTCCTCACTGGGGGCATAGCACGCCGGACCACGCCATAGCGGTCGCTACCAAAGCGAACACCAAACACCTCATTCTCTTTCATCATGATCCCCACCGCACCGATGAACAAGTGGACGCCATTGAAGGCTCTTACCGGGCGCGGGCGGCCAAACAGGGTCTTATGCTCAGCGCGGCGCGCGAAGGTTTGACGTTGACGAGGGAGTAAAAAAAGATGAGAGTACGATTCTGGGGCGTGCGCGGTTCTATCGCCAGCCCAGGGCCCAAAACCTTACGCTACGGCGGCAACACCTCCTGCGTCGCTGTTGAAAGCGAGTCCGGCGGACTGATCGTGCTCGATGCTGGCAGTGGCTTTTGCCCATTGGGCGACGCATTGATGAAAGGCGCCTTTGGCAAAGGTCAAGGCAAGATGACCTTGTTGCTGAGTCACACCCATATGGATCACATCATCGGTTTTCCCTTTGCCGTCCCGGTCCACATCCCAGGCAACAAATTTGTCATCTATGGCCCGGCCGCCTCGCGCAAAGGGCTGGCAGAACTACACGAAGGACTAGTCGCGCCGGCTTATTCACCGGTCTATACCCTGGACAACATTGGCTCGAACCTCGATTTTCGTCGTATTCCCCAAGAACCCTTTCAGATTGGCTCAGTGCAAGCGGCGGCGCAACGCTTCCCCCACGGTATCGGCATCTATAGCTGGGGGTTCAAGCTGACCGAGGGGGAGCGCACGCTGGCCTACGTGCCCGACGTAGAATATCGCCGTGGCATCATCGATGATGAGGCTATAGAATTTGTGCGGGACGCTGACCTACTCATCCACGACGCCTACTTTACCCAACAAGACTATACCCCCGACTGGGGCCACTGTCGCATCAGACAAGCGGTGATGCTGGCCGAGGTCGCCGGGGTGGATCGTCTGATCCTTTTCCATCACGCGCCTCACCGCAGCGACGACATGATCGACGCGCTGGTCGCTCAACACCGCGATGATTTGTATCAACGCGGGGCAACCCTGCGTCTCGACGCCGCTTACGAGGGCATGACGATCCAGACCTGATCCCTGGGGACCCTGCCAGGCTCTTTTAACACGCCAGGATTTAACCACTCCTTCTTCCCACGCCGCCTGGCGCCTGACCACAATACGCCATCCAACATAAAAGCCCGGAGGCAACGATGAGCGATTGTCCCAGTTGCGGGCGTTACGTGGGCCCGTACGATGCCTGTCCTCACTGCGGCGCCGCCCTCAGCGGCCGCACGTCCGTGCGCCGGCTAAAGGCAATGGCCCTCACCCTGGCCGTGGGTGGTCTGGCCCTACTATGGTTATTGACGACCCGTACCGATGTGCCCACCGTGCCAATCGGCCAAGTCAACGCCTTGATGAACCTGGCCTACGTGCGCGTGCAAGGCCAGGTCGTCCGGCCACCCACCTATGACCCCGCCGAGGGCTATTTCAGCTTTTGGCTCCAGGACGACACGGGCGAACTGTACGTCGCAGCTTATCGAGAGGCCTCCCAGGCGCTGCTTGCCCTGGGGCAGGTGCCGGCCTTGGGAGACCAGGTCACCGTCGAGGGCACGCTGCGCGTGCGCGAGGATCATGCCTCGCTGACGCTCAACGTCCCCGAGCGGCTGCAGGTCCAACGCGCCACGCCGGTGACACGCCCCATCGGCGCCATCACCGCGGCCGATGTGTTCCAGCGCGTGCGGGTGCGCGCCCAGGTGCGGGCGCTGCGTGCACCCTACCCGGGACTGACGCTAATCCGCTTGCGCGACGAGACCGGCGAGATCGAGCTGGCCGTCTCAGAGGTCATCACCGCGCTGGGAGAGGGCCTGCCGGCATTGTCCCCCGGCCAGACGGTGCAGGTGATCGCGCCGGTGGCCCTGTACAAGGAACAACCACAACTGTGCCTGGCCTGTGACGCCGACCTGACTATACAAGCGACGTCCCTGGAAATCGCCCCCACGACTTGCATTGGCCAACTGGACACGGCGCATGTGGGCCGCTGGGTCAAGGTGGAGGGTGAGGTCACAAAGGTCGCATTTTTTTCAGCGGGGGTCAAGAGCATCCTGGACGACGGCACCGGGCAAATCACGTTGCTGTTGTGGCAAGATCTCTATGAGACATTGGCCCAGCCCGAAGCGTTGGTCCCGGGCGCCCGGCTGTGCGTCCAGGGCCAGGTAAACCAGTACCAGGGCACGCTCGAAATCATGCCCGAACTGCCAATCGACATCCAGATCACCTCTCCACGAGTCAACGCCCCGCCGCCAACCACCGCCCCGCCGACGGCCGCCCCAACCACGACGGCCATTCCGGCTTCCCCCAACACAGCCACGCCCGCGCTTCAGCCCACGCGTATCTCAATCGCAAAGCCTACAGCGACGCTCACGCCCCGGCCCACCGTCCCGCCAACAAAAGCACCCACACCCACCACCGTGAGCGTGCCCATCGCGGACGTCCAGGACAGCACGCACGTCACGATCAGCGGGCGGATAGTAGAGACAGCCAGCTTTGCCCAAGGTTTCAAGTTTACGCTCGACGACGGCAGCGGGCGCCTGGTGCTGCTCATGTGGCACGAGATCTATGACGACTGCTGGGACGCGCCCCAACTCAATCTCGGCGCGACAGTCCGCGCGAGCGGCCGGGTGGGCCGCTTTGAGGGACAATTACAGATAGAGCCGCGATGGGGCGGCGACGTCAAGGTCACAGCGCCCGGTGACTGGAGCACACCGTCACAACCCATCGGCAGCCTGGGCAGCCAACTGGGCAACCGGGTGACGATCACCGGCCAGGTCATCCGCACCGAAGGGGCGGGTGACAATACCAAAATATTTGTCGGCGATGACACGGGCGAGATAGTGGTGTTTATCTGGGGCAACGTGCTGGCCCGCGTCCCCCACAACCAGGCCCTGGGCATCGCGGGCACGCCCGTGCGCGTCACGGGCGTCGTGCAAACGTACCGCAGCAACCTGGAACTGGTACCGCTCTTGCCCTACGACGTCGTGGTGCTCGAGTGAGCAAGGTTTTCAAAAACAGCCGCTACGAGACCGCCCCGGCCAAGATCTGATCCATGACCAGCCGGGCACGCCAGCGCAAAAAAGCCAATTCGGCCGCCATGGCCAGCGTCAGCACCATAGCCGCCATCGGCACCCCCGGCGCTTGCAAGACCACACCCAGAACCAACGCCGCGAGGGTGACGGTCAGGTTAATGCCCATGGCTTGATAAATACTGCGGGTGGACTCACCCTTCATCAACAGGGCACGCAGCTCGCTCTGCAACGCTGTCAACCCCGGCAACAGCAACGCCGCCCTCAAGCCAGGCACGATAAAACGCGCCAGCTCGGCAGATACCCCAGCAATCTCGTGCAGATAGAGGTCCGCCAACGGGGTAAAGGCAATCAAAGCCAACAAGAGCATCGTACCCAACGCGACACCGCGATTAAAACGCCGCACCGGTCCCAACGTCTGGGGACCAATCACCAGAGCGATCGTCACCTCTTGCACCGCCATGCCAAAACTGCGGGTCACAAAGAACAGGCTCGAAGCCACCGGCCAGGCCGCCAACGATTGCTCGGGAAAGGGCAAGCGCGCCAATCCGGCACTAATCAGCGGCTGGGAGAGCAAGGTCAACAGCGAGGTGGCGGCCAGCGGCAGATGAAAGCCCGCCGCCCGGCGCATCGTCAAGGGCGCCGACGAAAGTGATAAAGCCGGCATAGACAAACGGATCGCGAGGGTCGGGCGCACCATCCAGGTCGCAAAGGCCGCTTCGCTCAACACACCCGCCATCAGCGCACAACTCCCTACCAAGGTGCCCGACAACCCGCCCCAGACCGCCAGCAGCGCCGCCGTGCCCCCTGAAGCCAACAAACGCACCGCCGTTCCATAGCTAACCCGCCGGGTTTGACCAAAACGGATCATGATGCCCTGGTAAAAACGCCGCCAACCAATGGCTGCGCTCCACAGCGTCATCACTTGCAACCCCGGTCGGGCGACCTCGGCGATGTGGTCTGGCGTGCCCATCAAGCCCGGCACCACCCAGTTATAGACCGGAGTAAACGCCACTATAGCAGCCACCACGGTCACAAACAAGTTGAGCCACAACATGAAACGGTGCAAGACCCGGTAAGCGGCCCAGTCCCGACATAGCGCAGTAGACGTGGCCAGCAGCATGATAATGGGACTCTCGATGGTGATCGACAACGAAACGACGATGCCAAAGGCCGCCAGGTGGGTCTCTGGGTCGGGCAAGCGCGCGATGGCCGCCTGAACAAATGGCCCTTCCAAAGCCATCAGCGCCCAGCTCGCTGCCAACGGCAGCCAAAAAGAAAAGATATAGCGCTGGGCAATCGGTCGAGTTTCAGTGTTGGCGGCTTGGGTCATTTTTCCTCCCTAAAGGCGGATCGTATGGACCTCGCTGGGACGAACGGAGGCCTGCGTATTGTAATCGGGACCGCAAACGGTGGCAAGCCGCTCACACTCGCCAGTTTGCCTTTTTTCGTTTAT
>CAZSJU010000200.1:0-2778 GCA_964607235.1 uncultured Anaerolineae bacterium
GGCGCGCAACCCGTTGCGCCCGATGCACCACAGGATCGGCGGCGCCAGGAAGAGTAAGGTGAGGTGTACCCCCAGCCCCAGGCTCCAGACCAGGCCCAGGGTAAAGGCGGCGCTCACCGCTTTTTGTGACCCCTTGACGGATCGGGAAAAGTAGAGCGTCATGGTCAGCAACACCGTCGACCACAGCCCGGTTAGACTGTAGACTTCGGCGATGAGCGCCTGGCTCCATATCAGCGGGGTGAAAGCGTAGCTCCAGGCGGCCCCCAGCCCGGCCAGCGTGGCCACCCTGGGGAATTGGGGCCTGCTCTGTGCGTCCGCTTGGCGAGACGCCAGTTGGGCGGTGATCCAGTAAAGCAACGCCGCGCTGGTCGCGCTGCTGACGGCCGAGAGCAGGTTGACCCGCCAGGCGACGCTGCCCCACGGTAAGCGGGTGAACAGCCAGGCCAACACCGTGTAGGTGGGATAACCGGGTGGGTGGGGTAGGCCCAAGGTGTAGGCGGCGGTGACCAGGTCGCCGCCGTCGGCGCCATTGTGCGCCCAGGTGAGATCTGGCGCCATGGTGATCAAATAAACCAGCAAGGGCACGATAAAGGCGAGGGCGAGGGGGATGTTGTCGCGTGGTCTTGTGGCTGTGCTAGCGCTAACTGGGGTGTCACGCACGAACCGCTCGCTCCTCCTGGTGTGGGGTATCTGTTTCTGACGCGCCGGGACGGCGCGTCAGCAGGGACAGGTTGCCTAAAATGAAACCTGCACTCAGCGCCGCCGCACGCACAAACAGCAGCCCAGGGGACAATAGGGCGACGTGTCGATCTTTGACCCAGGCTTTGTGAACAAAGGGCAGCGTGGTCAGCCCAAAGGCGGCCCAGCAGCCCATCCCGGTGCGGGCCAGGCGCGCACGCCAGTCTGCCAGGGCACCAAAGCACGCAGCGCTTAGCGCCAACAATCCTCCCCCCAGGGTTACCAGGCCCATCTGGACTTTGAGCGTTTGCGGGGTGTGCGAGTCGTAGGCCAATTTGGTGGGATGGCGCCGGGTGACCCGCGCCTTCCAATAACCGATGGCGTATTTTTTGCGTGCGTACCACGCCAGGCTGTTGGCATGCCGGTGGTACACAACGGCGTCAGGCACAAAGACGAACCTGTACCCGTGTTTCGCCAAGCGGAAGGAGAGCTCTTGATCTTCGACGTAGGCAATGGATGTGTCAAAGCCGCCAACGGACCAAAACACCTCACGTCGATAGGCGGCAGAATAAGTGTCGACAAAGTCGATGCGCTCTTGGCTCCGCATGCGGTCGTATTTGTCTTCGTACTCGAGCTGTACAAAGCGGGCCACTGTGGCCTTTTGGTCGCTGCGATAGATGCCTTTGGCGCCCGCGACTGTGGAATCGGCAAAAGGTGCGACCATCCGCGCGACCCAGTTGGGGGTCGGTGCACAGTCCGCGTCGGTGAACAGCAGCAGGTCGCCCCGTGCTACCCGGGCGCCGGTGTTGCGCGCAGCCGCGGCCCCGGCATTGGGCTGGCTCATGACCCGCACTGCATGTCGGCGGGCTAGTGTCGCGGTGCCATCGGTTGAGCCGTCGTCCACGACAATGATCTCGTCGGGGGGCTGTGTCTGGCAGCTCAAGGCGGTCAAGCAGCGGTCCAGGGTAGCCTGGGCGTTATAAGCGGGAATGATGACCGATGTCACGTGTCCCATTCGATGTTCACTCCTCCGAGGCGCCAGACATAATACAGTCCGAGCAGGATGGGCGGCACAAACACCACCGCGTGCAGCACCAGGCCCACGGCAAAGGCGGTGTCTGGGTCTATGCCAAACAGGGCCAGCACGACGACGCTCAACCCCTCAAAGATCCCAATGCGGCCCGGCAGCGAGGGCAAGGCCACGCCCAACTGTAACACTGCCATCAGTAGCATTGAGGCCGAAAAGGGCAAAGTCAGGCCCAGCGCCAGGAGAATAGTATGGTTGGTCAGCGCGCCTATGCCCCAGGTCACGGCGGACCACATGGCCGACCAGAACCAGACGCGGGGCCGGCGCAAGCCTTCGAGTCCGTCCAGCATGCGCCCGGCAGATGTGTGCAGGCGCGCGCCGAGACGGGGCGGCAGGTAACGTCCCAGCTGATCCAGCATTGCGATCACGCGGGGGCGATACTGCAAGGCCAACCAGGCTGAGATAAATGCGAGCAGTGAGAGCAGCGCAAATCCGCGCGTCGCTGACGCCAGCCCCTGGGGCAGCGTGGTCGAGAGGGAGAGCAGGATCACCAGCACCAGCAGCGCCCAGATATCCCACAGCTTTTCCAGGGCGACGGTGCCCAAGGCCCAGACTTTGCTCTTTTTTTCACTGTGCCCTAGCAGATAAGCGCGGACCACGTCGCCAGCGCGTGCCGGCGCGAAATAGTTTAAAAGCTGGCCGACGAGCATTGCTGCCAACACGTTGGAGGGATGGGTCGTTTGGGGATACAGCAACGCCTGCCAGCGCGCCACCCGCACCAGGATGGTCAGCAGGACGGTGAGCACGCCGATGCTTACCCAGACATAGTTCGCGTGGGCCAAAGCCTGTGCCACGGCGGCCCAGTCCAGGGCCTGGATGGCCCAGACCACGCACAGCAAACTGGTCAAGAGACCCAGCCAAAAGCTCCATGAACGGAGCGTAGCTTTGGATAGGGGTGGTTGGGCTGGGGAAGGTGTGGTGCTCATATTGCCTTTATCGTCTGAACGAGATGGATGGGGAGCAAGCTCGGACAAGTTTAGCCGATCCTCAATGTGCGTTGGTCTATGTGGGGC
>CAZSJU010000200.1:2878-4656 GCA_964607235.1 uncultured Anaerolineae bacterium
GAGCAAGCTCGGACAAGTTTAGCCGATCCTCAATGTGCGTTGGTCTATGTGGGGCGTACCCCACTTGTAGGGCATACCCCACTTGTTGTGGGGCATACCCCACTTGTTGTGGGGCATTATAACCCACCTGGGTGATGCCGTCCAGCCCAGCCCTCTTGCCACATTAGCCGCCTTGTGTTAAACTTGCAAGGTAATTGACCACTATTCATTCGCAAAATCAAGCGTTCACAAACAGTTGAGCACGTGCAGGAGGCGAGCTATGTACGGCGTTGGACAAAACCCACAGCGCAAGCGTGGCTGGCTGGTCATTATTGGTGTGGTAATTCTCGTCCTGGTGTTGGGGGGGCTGTTTTTTGCCTTTTATACGCTAGTGCTCAAAAAGGACGACGAGCCTACGCCACAAGTGACGGCGACCATGATTCAAATCGTGAGCCCGATCAGCAGTGTTACGGCGGCGCCAACGGCAAGCCCGACGGCTGAACCGTTGCCTACGTTGACGCCCACCCTTGCCCCGACGGACACGCCGCTCCCCAGCCCCACGTTGCGTCCCCCGCCCGAGGTCATTACCGTGGGCGTGCGGGCGCGCATCAATATCAGCGAGGGGGTTTCTCTGAACTTGCGCGATCAGCCGACCCTAAGCGGGAGCACTGTGATTACCCAGTTGGTGGCGGGGCGTGAGGTGGACGTGATCGACGCACCCGAGGACGTCGGTGATTTGCGTTGGTGGAAGGTGGACGGCGGTGCCGGGCGGGTTGGCTGGGTGGTCGAAGCGTATGGCGGCGAGACCTGGCTGGTGCCCGTCAGTTGGACCGATCAGGTGGCGCCGTTAGAGACGCCGGCGCCGGCCGCGACGCCAACCTTGACCGCGACGTTGGCAGCGCCCACGGCGGCGCCCGTTGTCACCTCGACGGCCACGCCGACACTCGCGCCGGCCGCGACACCTGAGGCCGCGCCCACAGCCACTCAAGTGGTGACGGGGACGGCGACTGCCACACCTGAAGGCGGCATCCCCTCGCCTACCGTCGGTGGCCGGGCCCAAGTGAGCACGCGGTACCAGTTTATCAACTTGCGTCAGGACCCCGGTCTGGCCGGAGAGACCATCGGCCAGCTTGCGAACGGGATGGTGGTCAATATCCTCGAGGGACCTGAAGTGTTAGATGATTTGCGCTGGTGGAAAGTCGAGGACGACGCCGGAAACGTGGGATGGGCCGCCGAACGGGTGCCCGGTGAGGTCTTGCTGGTCCCGCTGCCCTGAGAGGCGTTAAGTGTGAGTGCCGGCGGACCAGCTTTAATGAGGCCACAATCAAATCGTTGGGGTTGAGATACGCTGGGCGTATCACGCATTGCCAGTTGATGCGCGCTACAGTATAATGGCTCGGCTGGTGGCCGTTCGATCTGAATAACGGGAGAAAGCACGTGAACGGTTTCGATAACGAAACGTCCGCTCAACAAGATCTAGCCGTGTTGCAGGAGAGCCTGCAGGTTTTGAACAACACCATTGAACGCCAACGTGTGGCATTGTCTCAACTTGGTCCTGCTGGGGCCGGGACGCCTCAGGCTTATCTACATCAGTCATTGGCCGATTTGAATGTGTTGCTGCCCCGTTTACGCGCGGCTGTGCGACAATTGGAACAAGAGTTGCAAAATCAGCAGCGCGAACGGGGCGAGATGGCGGCGCTGTTCCACGTGACCCAAGTGGTCAACTCTTCACTTGATTTGGATCAGGTGCTCAATCAGGTGATGGACCAGATCATCCAGTTGACCAAGGCGGAGCGTGG
>CAZSJU010000200.1:4756-6507 GCA_964607235.1 uncultured Anaerolineae bacterium
GTGATTTATGCGGACAATCGCATCAAGGCGGGGCTGTTTGGCGATCGTCACCGTGACTTGTTGACGGCGTTTGCCAATCAGTCGGCTATTGCCATCGAGAACGCGCGTCTGTTTGCCAGCGTGGTCAATGCCAAGAACTTGATGGACAATATCTTTGCATCTATTACCAGCGGCGTGATCACGATGGATGTGCAAGACAAGATTACCCTGTTCAACCGGGCTGCTGAGCGCATTTTGGGCGTCTCTGTGGGCAACGCCGAAGGGGCATCTTTTCACGAGGTGCTGCGCTCGTTGCGCGATCAGGTGAACCCGCTGTTACAGACGGTCAAGACGCGCGAGGAACCGGTGATTGGGTGGGAAATTGAGTCCGAGTTGCCCGAGCGCGGCGCCGTCAACCTTAGTTTGAGCCTCTCACCTTTAAAGGATGCCGATCATACGACCACCGGCGTCGCCATTGTCATGGATGACCTGACAGAACGCCGCAAGCTGGAGGCCAGGACCCGTTACATCCGGGACGTGTTGATGAGTTACCTGGCGCCTCAAGTGGCCGAGCAACTGCTGGCCGACCCTCAAAAACTGCGCCTGGGCGGTGAGCGCCGTATTGTCACCACTTTTTTCGCCGACATTCGGGGGTTTACTACTTTTAGCGAGCACCTGGGCCCGGAGCGGCTGATGGATGTGCTGAACAGCTATCTGTCGTTGGGGGCCGAAGCGGTGTTTTTGCAAGAGGGCACGCTGGACAAGTTTCAGGGCGATATGGTGATGGCCTTTTTCAACGCGCCGGTAGACCAGAAAGACCATGCGCTGCGGGCGGTGCGCGCTGCGTTGGCGATGCGCGCGGACATTGCGGCTTATCACGAGCGCATGATGTCCCCCTATCGTCTGGAATTTGGTGTGGGCATCAATACCGGCGAAGCGGTGGTGGGTAATGTGGGCACCGCTCAAATCAAAAACTATACCATCATCGGTGACAGCGTCAACCTGGCTAAACGGTTGCAGGAGAATGCGAACGCCAACCAGATCTTGCTGGGCGCCTCCACTTACGAGTTGGTCAAGGATCAAGTCCGGGTCAGACAGTTGGATCCGATCCAGGTAAAGGGGCGGGAGGCCTTTGAGCAAATTTTTGAGCTGATTGACATCAAACCAGGCTGAACCGGACGTCGTTCGACGCTGCCGGTCGGACTGGGTTTTTTACGAGCGATGAACGTCGTGATTTTGGCGTTTCGTCGCTTTGTTTTTGGCATGAGGGTGTGTATTTTGAGGAATAGGAGTGCGATGTGCTAGTGGTCACTGTGTTGTATGTCGTCGCCGGGGTGTGGCTGGCGATTTATGGTTTGAACGCTTTGGTGTTGGCGGGGCTCTATTTGTACCACCGGCGTGACCCGGTCCGCGCGGCAAGCGAAACCGGTGCGGCGCCGTTGCCTGTCATCACGGTACAGTTGCCCATTTACAACGAGCGCCACGTGGTCGAGCGCCTGATTGACGCAGCGACCGCCTTGGATTGGCCGCGCGATCGTTTGCAGGTCCAGGTCCTGGATGACTCGGACGACGAGACGAGCGCGCTGGCGCGCGCGTGCGTCGAGATGCACCGGCGACGCGGCATAGAGATCGAGTGGGTCCGTCGCCCGGACCGCGCCGGCTACAAGGCCGGCGCCCTGGCGGTGGGATTGACCAGGGCGCGCGGTGAGTTTGTCGTGATTTTTGACGCGGATTTTGTGCCACCGTGTGACTTTTTACGGCGTGCTGTCCCG
>CAZSJU010000201.1:0-6474 GCA_964607235.1 uncultured Anaerolineae bacterium
GCCTTGACAAAATCGCGCTCCACGTGTAATATATAAGCCGTTGCTTATAAATGCTACAAGGTAGCTTATGATTCAAGAACGCTCTGACCCAAAAATAGACTTGCAAGACCTGACGCGCTACTTTTACGCCCTTAAAGAGATGTGGCGCCTGCACATGATTCACGCGCTGGCCGAGGCGGAAGAGTTGACCGTGTCAGAGTTGGCCCAACGGCTACACATCAGCCAGCCGTTGGTATCTTGGCATCTGCGCCGCCTTCGCCAGGCCTCTATGGTCAACGTGCGGCGCCAGGGACGCGAGAGCTACTATACTTTGGACCGCGAACAGATGGCGGCTTACCAGTCAGCCTTTAACGAGTTGTTAAACCCTTAAAACCAGGAACGCGACGCGATAATAGACCGCGTTTCGAAAAAGAAGGAGTCAAGATGGCAAAAGATAAAGTTCGTGTGGCAATCATTGGTATTGGTAACTGTGCGGCAGCACTGGTACAAGGGCTCCAGTTCTACAAAGACGCGCCCGACGACGCTTTTGTGCCAGGGCTGATGCACCCACGCATCGGCGGCTATCACATCAGCGACATCGAGATCACCGCCGCCTTTGACATCGACATCGAAAAGGTGGGCAAGGACCTGTCGGAAGCGATTTTCTCCGGGCCGAACAACACTCCCCAATTCGTAGATGTGCCCCATATAGGTGTAAAGGTCAGCCGTGGTATGACTCACGACGGCTTGGCCAAATATCTGAAACAGGTCATCACCAAAGCCCCTGGACCCACAGCCGACATTGTCAAGATCCTCAAAGAGACCAAAACGGACGTGGTGATCAACTTTTTGCCGGTGGGCAGCGAGATGGCCACAAAATGGTACGTGGAGCAAATACTGGACGCCGGTTGCGGCCTTGTCAACGGCATCCCCGTGTTCATCGCCCGCGAGGCCTACTGGCAACAACGCTTTGCCGAACGCGGCTTGCCCGTCATCGGTGACGACGTTAAAAGCCAGGTCGGCGCGACGATCCTGCATCGTGTCCTGACCCGCCTGTTCCAAGACCGGGGCGTGCGCATCGACCGCACTTATCAGCTCAACTTTGGCGGCAATATGGACTTTTACAACATGCTGGAGCGCGAGCGGCTGGAGAGCAAAAAGATCTCCAAGACCTCGTCCGTCACGAGCCAACTAGATTACGATCTGGGCGAAAAGAACATCCACGTCGGCCCCAGCGATTACGTGCCCTGGCTGGAGGACCGCAAATGGTGCCACATCCGTATGGAAGGCACCACCTTTGGCGAACTGCCGCTCAACGTGGAACTCAAGCTGGAAGTGGTGGACTCGCCCAACTCGGCCGGCGTGATGATCGACGCGGTCCGCTGCTGCAAGCTGGCCCTGGACCGGGGGATGAGCGGCGCCATCGTGGCCCCCTCTTCCTACTTTATGAAGTCACCACCAGAGCAATACACAGACGACCAGGCGCACAAGATGGTCGAGCAATTCATCGCCGGTGAAGAGGCGGCCGCCAAGCAATTGGTAGGTGCGCTACAAACCGCCGATTAACGCAGAACCCTTTCACCGATAGCCCGTCAGGCGCTGTAGCGTCATGGCGGGCTATCAGTTGCTAAAAGCCAAACAATGTTGACGTATTTTACCTTTCGCCTGGCCGCGTTCCTAGCGCAGTACCTGCCAGAACGGTGGGGCATGGCCCTGGCGCGCGGGCTGGGTAGCCTGATCTATAGACTTTCGCCCGTGGCGGCAGCCGGGCGAGATAACGCCCGGCACGTGCTGGGAGCAGATGCGGACCCGGCCAGTGTGTCACAACTGGCCAAGCGGATGTTCCAAAACCGGCTGCTGGCCTATTACGACCTGGTGCGGCTACCGCGCTTGCCCCTCGAAGAAATTAACCAGCGAGTCACCTTTGAGGGATTGGAGCACATTGACCAAGCAGTGAAGGAGAAACGCGGCGCGGTGGTGGTCTCGGGCCACATCGGGCCGATAGAGACGATGATCCAGGCCGTGGCCGCGTTGAACTATCCTCTGCTCGGCATTGCTGAGCATTTGGAACCACAGCGCCTGCGCAAGTACATGATGGATTTGCGCACGGCACACGGCTTGCACATCATTTCTACCCAAGGCCCCTTGCTGGACATCTACCGCCGTATCAAGCAGGGCGAGGTATTATTGTCCGCCGCCGACCGCGACTCGACCGGCACGGGCGTCATTATGAATTTCTTTGGTGCGCCAGCCTGGGTGCCCGACGGCTATGCGCGCCTGGCCGTGCGCGCCGACGTGCCGCTGATCTATGGCATCTGCCATCGCACGGCGGACAAGCTCCAGGTCAAGATTTATCCGCCAATTTATCCCA
The DNA here is from genome assembly GCA_964607235.1 of uncultured Anaerolineae bacterium. Taxonomy (GTDB): domain Bacteria; phylum Chloroflexota; class Anaerolineae; order S140-20; family S140-20; genus CAZSJU01. The sequence goes on from CAZSJU010000201.1 coordinate 2,351, forward strand.
ATCACGCGCTGGGCAAAAAGGGCGCCATACAGGAGCTGTTGCAGCAAACGCTGCACTTTATGCAAGTCGCCATCCGCCAGCACCCAGAAGAGTGGCATCTCAGTACACCGGTCTGGCAACTGGCCCGAGAAAAACTAGCCCACAAGGAGGCACAATCTTGGTGAAAATCGCACTGGTCTCACCGTACGATTATTCATATCCTGGCGGTGTAAACAATCACGTAGCCCATCTGGCCCAAGAGTTCCGCCAACTGGGCCATGACGTGACTGTGATTGCGCCGGTCGACCGTGACCGGACAGCGCCCGACGACGTGCTCTCTATCTCGGGCAGCATCACCACGGTTGCAACCGGCGGCTCCAAATCCCGTGTGAGCCTCTCACTCCAGGCATCGAGCCGTATCAAGGAACTGCTGGAAAACGGACAGTTTGACGTGGTGCACTTGCACAACCCCTTGACCCCGCTGGTGTCCATGAACTTTTTGCGGCACCGTGAACTCGCGCCAAACACCGTCATGGTGGCGACCTTTCACGAGTACCGTTCGGACAAGAATCCGCTGTTCACCTTGGGTGAGCCTTTTATCCACCGTTGGATTGCGCACCTGGACGGGCGCATCGCCGTCTCTGAGGCCGCTCGCGAATTTAACAACGCATACTTTCCAGGCGAATATGTCATCATCCCCAACGGCATCGACGTCGCCCGTTTCAACGACGAAAACATATGTCCCTTTGCGTGCTACCGTGATGGCCGGCCAACCGTGCTGTTTGTCGGGCGACTAGAGTACCGCAAGGGGTTCAAATACTTGTTGCGGGCCTGGCCTTGGGTGCGCGAGATCGTGCCCGACGCGCGTTTACTAGTCGTCGGCGCCTTTACCAAGCGTCAAAAGCGGCCCTATGTGCTGTATGCCCGGAAACACGGCATCCGCGGCGTGCGCTTTATCGGTCCTGCCAGCGACTATGAGCTGGTGCGCTACTATCACAGCACGGACGTCTTTTGTGCCCCCTCGGTCGGGTTTGAGAGCTTTGGCATCGTGCTACTGGAGAGCATGGCAGCCGGTGTGCCCATCGTCGCTTCGGACATCACCGGTTACCGCAGCGTGCTGGACAAAGGGGTACAAGGATTATTGGTACAGCCACGCATACCCCAGTTGCTAGCCAAGGCGCTCATCGACCTGCTACAAGACCCAGCGCGCCGGGATCGCATGGGCCAGGCGGGGCGAACCAAAGTCATAGCTTACGACTGGCCCCGGATAGCACGACAAATACTGGACTTTTACGCACAACTAGTGGCCAAATCCACAAAGGAGTCATAATGTCACACTCGACCCGTAACCCAGGTTCAGTGACGCCAATTTCAGTGCGCATCGAACAGTGGTTGCGCCGGCGCAGCCAGGTCATCTTGGTGCCCATCGCCCGTTTTATGGGGCGCGTGGGACTGACACCCAACACGTTGACAGGCATCGGCCTGTTGCTCAACGTCGGCGTCGCGGTGATGCTGGCACGCAGTGCGTTGGTCCTGGGTGGCTGGCTGCTACTCGGCGCCAGCGCCTTTGACGCGTTGGACGGCACGTTGGCCCGTCTCACAGACCGTGAATCTCAGTTTGGCGCATTCCTGGACTCGACCATCGACCGCTATTCTGAAGCCTTTGTTTACGGCGGGCTACTGCTGCATTATTTGGAGCAAGGCGCGAGGGTAGAGACGGTTTTGGTATACGTGGCGATCATCGGTTCATTGATGGTGAGCTATTCCCGCGCCCGTGCTGAAGGTGTGGGGGTAGCGTGCCAACTAGGGATCGCGCCGCGTTGGGGACGCATATGCCTCATCGCCGTTGGCCTGATCCTCAGCCAAGCGACACTGGCGCTGTGGGCAGTCGCGGTCTTGGCTAACCTGACGGCTATACAACGTATCGTGCACGTATGGCGCAACGCGAGTGTAACAGTCCCCAAAAGGGAAAAAGGAACATAGAGAGACAAATAGACCTCGCGCCGTTTGACAGTCCTACACTCTACCATTATAATAGTCGAGTGAATAATGACAGTAGAGGAAGACCCTCTTACTGATGGAGGAGTTGACACGTGGCTGAAGTTTTAGAAACATTGTATGACGAAAGTGCAGAAGAGAAACCATCGAGCATTCATGATCTGAAACGCAAAATGCGCTTGCGAGGTACTGTAACTCGAGTCGAGCTCTTTGGCGCGTTTATTGACATCGGTGTAGGAAAAGACGGCTTGGTTCACATCTCCAAGCTGAGCACCGAACGGGTCAACCGGGTAGACCAAGTAGTCAAAGAAGGCGACGCAGTGATGGTCTGGGTGGAGGATGTCAAGCCCAGCAAGAGCCGCATTGATTTGACAATGATCGAGCCGCCAGCCGTAGACTGGGGTGAAATGCGTGCCGGTCAGGTCTATACCGGCACTGTAAAGCGGATCGAGCAGTTTGGCGCATTTGTAGACATTGGCGCGACGCGCGACGGACTGGTGCACGTCAGTGAGATCACTTCAGGCTATATCAAAGACCCGAAAGAATATCTCAGTCCGGGTGATGAGATAGAGGTCAAAGTGCTCAAGGTCGATCACAAGCGACGACGCATCGAGCTCTCGATAAAAGCGCTGGAAGAGCACTTTATGGCGCAGCAAGAAGAGGAAGAAGTAGAGACTCAAGAGGTGCTCACCACGATGGAACTCGCCTGGCTCGAAGCCCAGGCCGAGCACAAAAAGCGCCGCCAGCGGCAAAAAAAGGCCAGGGGCAAGCACACACAGGAAGACATCCTGTCGCGCACGCTCAGCATACATAGCCAAGAATAGCGTCGTTGGATCGTTTTAAAACGAACGGCCGGCGACGTCGTCGCCGGCCGGTTTTTGCGCCCCGAGTAGACTAGAACTCGCCCTCGCGTAACAAATCGCGCAGTTTCTGAGGCGAGGCTGCCGGCAGCGGCTTGTAGACCACACCGGGATAGTGCTTGGCAAAAAAGGCCCTCAAGTCATCCGGCCAACTGCTGGGATTGATGGCGAGAACTGTTCGCTTTTCCAGATCGCCTACACCGGCATCGTCAGCGCTGGCACCGATGGTCCACTGCGTTTCATCCCAGCGTCCGCTGTCAACAATGGCCCGGATCCATTCACTCCCCCCACCCAGCGGGAGCAACACGTACACCCGTTCATACTGCTCTCGGGGCTGCCCGCGTTGCTTGATACCCGTTTCGCTGGGAACAACCTCAACACGCTGTTGGGCCAGCACATTTTGACCCTCAGGGTCCGTCAAACGTGCCTGGTGATCGCCGGCCTTTAAGGGCCTGAAACGATAGGTCTGCACGTACTTGTTGCCGGCCACTATGGCCTGGTCCTGCTCGACCGGCAGTGACGCGCCATCGGGTGCGATGATGGTGAGCAACACCCCAGACAGTGGCTTTGCGGTGATAATTGAAACCGCACCGGCTTGCCCTGCCTGGAGATTGGCAGGGGTGACCCGCATGTTGACGTCGAACGTCTCAAACCCGCTGCCCGCACTGACGACCTCCAGCGCGGCGTCATCCCAATAAACATCACAGTGCTTATAAGGCCACAACACGCTCGAACGCAAAAAGACCGTGACGGCGTCCCCTGTTGCCTGGGCCTTGACAGAGACCTGTCCAAACTCGTCATAGATGTATTGCGGCTTGCCCCACACAATGTTGTCGCTAAAAGGGTCCGTTCCCCCAGCAGGGTCGATGCCGATGCGCAACGCAATATTGTCGTCGTCAATCGAGTGATACGCGTCGTCCGCCTGGTTCGACCAGGCGTGGCCCCAGGCGCTAGCCTTGAAACGCGTGCCGGGCTGAATGCCGGTCACACGTTGATATAGCCCTGCGTCGTGAATGCGCCAGAAGGTAAAGAGTAAAAAACCCTTTTGCCCTGAACGCACCCGTGGGGGATCCAAAAAAGGCGCTTTTTTGGGAATAACCTTGGTCTCTGGCTTGGCATAGCCCACCTTATTTTCGGGGTCGTGCGGGACCTTTTTTTCCTGCGACCACCAGGTCACCCAGCCTTCAGGCGTAAAAATTTCAGCGAACTCGATACCCAAATGGGTATCACGCGTCCAATCACTTTCAAATCCGGGGTTTTTTAGCAAGTTGCCCACCATACCCTCCT
>CAZSJU010000202.1:0-6470 GCA_964607235.1 uncultured Anaerolineae bacterium
GAGCTTGTCGAAGGGCGCGGAGTAGAAAACATGTATCCTTCACAGGCATTCTGGGTGGACACGCTGGTCAGTTTGTTGGCGGGCTTGAGTGCGTTATCTATACTGTGGCTTGTTCCAGGTGTAGGCTTGCGCCAGCGGTTGACCCGGACTTTTATTTGGTTCGCTGTCTGTGCCAGCCTGGTAGGTATAGGTTCTGCTATTGCCAACGTTATCCTCTTGCTCGATTCTTTGTCTATAGAGCAGAACCTCAATTTTGGTAGTCCGCTGTTTTGGTTCGAGTTGGCGGCCGTAGGATTTTACTTTGTCGGTCCGGCGCTGCTGGGCTTTGCCGTGACGTATGTCAAAACAGAGGCTCGATGGTACAATTGGGTGATCATCGGCGGCGTGTTGCTGGGGCTGATTTTGCTGCCTCTGATTTTCAGTCACCAATTGGTTGAGCAGGTTTATCTAGATCAAGCGGGGGTGGCTTTTTGGAAAGTCACTTCTTTGGGCTACGTAGCGGTTGGAATTCCTTTTGTGTTTGAGTTCTTGGCGCTGTCTCTTTTGGTGCGACATCGTCAGTATTTGAGCAGCGCTAAATTGGCTGTTGGTCTCACGGTCTTGCTAATAGGCGGCATCCTGGGCAGCTTGTTATCCATTCCTTTTCCCGTCATCAACTCGAGCTTTGCCATAGGTGTGCTGACGCTTAGTTATGTCGTGGCAGGCGAGGAAATCTTTAACCCGCTACGGTCATTGACCGAAAAGCTAGAGATAACGGTTACGGAACGTACGCAAGAGTTGGAACGTGCCAGAGACAAGTTGCAGCGCTTCAACGAGCAGCAACAACGTGTCGCTGAACTAAACCGGGAGATTGCACGGCTGTCGAGCCCAGACGAGATGGCAGAGGCGCTAGTCGAGTTGCTTCACGATCGTTTTGGTTATCATCACGTCTATGTGTACCAGTGTGATGAGAGCTATCAGTATCTGGAACTTTGGGCTGCCGCCGGCAGCGTTGCCTCAATGTTGCTGGAGCGGGGGCAGCGCCTGGTGGTGGGTGGGCGTTCTTTGGTGGGCCAGGTCGCCCTGGGGCGCAGGCCGCGCATGGTTCGAGCGCAGGGGGATGATGCATTTTATTTTGAAAACACAGCGTTGCCGGGTGCGCGTACCGAGATGGCCTTGCCGCTACTGGTAGGAGAGCGTCTCCTGGGGGTGCTGGACCTGCAAAGCGCGCATCTGTGGGACTTTTCAGAAGAGGATTTGAGCGTTCTCACGATCTTGGCTAATCAATGCGCGGTGACCCTTGATAACGCCAATTTGTTGCAAGAGGCAGAGAAAGCTTTGGCAGAGCTGGCGCAGATCCAACGCCAGGATGTGCGCCAGGCATGGCAGTCTTTTGTGGGCCAAGCCGGTGAAATCCCGGCCTATGTCTATGCGGATGGGGATGGGATTGAAAAAGCCCGCCTGGAAAAAGTGTGGTCAGCGGCTATTGCGCAGGCGGTGACCGCGCGGCAGCCGTTGGTTAGCGGTCAAAAAGAGCATCCGGCCTCTACCCTGTCGCTTCCCATTATGTTGCGCGGTCAAGTCATCGGGGCGCTCGAGTTGCAACACAAAGAGGGGGCGGCCTGGCAACCGGAGGATGTAGAGATGATGGGCCGGGTGGTTGAACGGTTGGGGCTGGCTCTGGAAACCGCACGCTTGTCCCAAGAGACCCGGCGCCGTATTGCGCGCGAACAGTTCCTCCGTAACATCTCGGACAAGATGCAGCGCGCCACGGATGTGGCCTCGCTTATGCGCGTCACAGCCGAGGAGACAAACAAGGCGCTGGGCGCAACGCGTGCCTATGTGCGTATGACCGCCGACAAGCCGCTGGTCTGTGAGGATGGCGTGGAGGAGAACTAGATGACGCTCGACAGCTATAAAAGCATTATTTTTATGACCCTTTTGCTGCTTGTGATTTGCAGTTTGGTTGGGCCAATGGTCGCGGTTCGGGCACAAGACGATCTAGACGATCGGCAGCAGAAACGTGTCTTGTTTCTCAACTCTTATCACAAGGGTTACAAGTGGTCTGACGATATCGCAGAGGGCATCCAGTCCGTTTTTGAAGGGCAAGGTCCTGAGCTTGTCGAAGGGCAAAGTCTTGAGCTTGTCGAAGGGCAAAGTGTCGAACTGCAGATAGAGTATATGGACACCAAGTGGATCTTTGACGAGCCGTATTTGCAACAGTTGTACGAGATGTACGCGTACAAGTTCAGCGACCGTCAATTCGACGTACTAGTGTCCTCAGACGACAATGCGTTTAATTTTTTGGTCAAGTACCGGGATGAGCTATTCCCCGGCACGCCGGTAGTGTTCTGTGGCGTAAACTTTTTTGATAGTTCTATGCTGGTCGGTCAGCGCCTATTCACTGGCGTGAACGAAGATGCGGATCTGAGGGGAGGGCTCGAACTGGCGTTGCAGTTGCACCCGGGTACGAAACAGGTGGTCATTGTGAACGATACGACGACCACCGGCGTCCGCTTGCATGGACGGCTTGTGCGGATCATTGAGCGTTATCCGGATATAGAGTTTACGTGGCTTGAAGATGTTACGATGGGAGAGGTCCGCGAGACGGTGAGCGCACTCCCGCCCGACAGTTTGATTTTTTACACCCTGTTTTTCAGGGACAAGGCGGGTAACTTTTTCGAATATGATAACAGCGTGGCACTCATCGCTGAAAAGAGCGCGGTCCCGATGTATGGCGTGTGGGACTTTAGCCTGGGCTATGGTATTGTGGGGGGCAAACTGACCAGCGGGTACGCTCAAGGCGAAGCCGCTGGAGAGATCGCTTTGCGCATCTTGCAGGGTGAGCACGTCCAGGACATTCCCATCCAGATGCAGAGCCCGAGCCGTTACATGTTTGACTATGAGCAGTTGGAGCGTTTTGGCATTGAATTGTCCGATTTGCCCGAGGACAGCATTGTCATCAACCGCACTTTGTCCTTCTATGAAAGATACCGGACGCAAATCTTGGTTGTTGGCGGCAGCATCGCTTTCCTGACGTTTGTCATTGTCTTGCTTTTTGTCAACGTATTTAGGCGCCGGCGTGCAGAGCGTGAGCTGGTGGACAGCAACCGCGAATTGCAGACGTTGAGTGCCTCCTTGGAGCAACGCGTGCAAGCGCGGACGGCCGAACTGGCACAGCGAGCGGTACAGTTGCAAGCGGCTTCTGAGGTGGCGCGTGCGACGACGTCGATGCTGGAGGTTGATGCTTTGCTGCGCGAGGTGGTTGGCTTGGTTCGCGAGCGGTTTGACTTGTACTATGTAGGGCTGTTTATCATTGACAAAGCGCGACAGTTTGCCGTGCTGCGGGCGGGCACCGGTGAGGCGGGACGGCAGATGCTGGCCGAGGGTCACCAGCTAAAAGTCGGCGGCGACTCGATGATTGGCCAGTGTGTGGCGCGGTCCGAGGCGCGTATCGCACTGGACGTGGGCGAAGAGGCGGTGCGCTTTGATAACCCGTGCTTGCCCGAGACCCATTCCGAGCTGGCCTTGCCGTTGCGTTCCCGCGGGCAGGTCGTCGGTGCGATGACTGTACAGAGCATAGAATCGGCGGCATTTGACGAGGCAGACATTGCTGTCATGCAGACGGTGGCTGACCATGTGGCGATCGCGATTGACAACGCGCGGCTGTTTGCTGAGACGCAGGCGGCTTTGCAAGAGGCTAAAGAGACCCAAAAGCGTTATCTGGGGCGAGCGTGGGCCGAGTACATGCAGGTTGCGCCGATCAGTGGCTACGAGACGTCCCTGGAGGGCGTTGCTCCCCTGGGCGACGCCGTGATGGCCGAAATTAAAGAGGCGGTCGCGCGCCAGAGCGCGATTGTGCTGAATGCCCCTGTTACTGCTGGTGATGGGGACGAGGGGTCGAGAGACGATTCGGCGTTGGTGGTGCCTATCACTATGCGCGGTGGTGAATCTATTGGCGCGCTGGGGCTCCACGATCGGGACAAGACCCGTCAGTGGACGGAGGAAGAAATTGCTCTGACCGAAGCCGTGGCCGAGCGTCTGGCGCTGGCGGCTGAAAGCTTGAGGTCTCTGGATGAAACCCAACGTCGTGAGGCGCGCGAGCGGTTGATGCGTGAGATCACGGACAAGATGCGCCGGGCCGCCGACATGGATGAACTGATGCAAACGACGATTCGCGAAATGTCAGCTGTGTTGGGCGCTTCTGCTGCCTTTGTGCAGTTGGGATCGCCGCCCAAGTCGGCGAGTGACGGGAACGGCAAGCACGGGGATGCTGCCCGCGCCAGATGAGAGACGAGTATGTGGCAAGTGGGAGGCTGTTTGTGGTTCAAATACTGGTGGGTATTATATAGGGGGAATGGGACAGTGCTCAAAAGATGGGTCGTTTTACTGACGGGGCGGACACATTTGCGCCGCACGCTACCCGTGCTGCCCGCCCCTGGCACTCACCTGCACTCACTTGCCCTCTCTGGCAAACGTCCGCCAGGACTTTCCCTGGCAAACGTCCGCCAGGACTTTCCCTGGCAAACGTCCGCCAGGACTTTGGGGGCGGGCAGTGCCAGGGGCGCGCAGGCGCAAGTGGCCCGACAGGGCAAGTGGGGGTCAGTAGTGCAGGTGGCATGGGTTTGGAGCATAGGCATCCTAGTGGCTTTGTCTATCGTAGCCTGTGGGGACAGTGGCCCGCAGCAGGTCAAGGTTGCGGTGAGCGTACCATTGGGGCTGGAAATTGGACATGATATGCTTCACGCAGCGCAACTGGCTCTCGACGAGGCCGGTGGTCAAGTGGGGGACGTAAAGGTCGCGTTGTTGGTCTTTGACACCAGCGATCCTGACGGCAGTCCCGTCTCGCCAGAGTGGGAACAAAATGTGGCGACCTTGGCCAGCGGGGATAAAGCGATCGTGGCTTATCTAGGCCCCCCAACCAGTGACCAGGCGCGCGCTTCGATGACGGTGCTCAATGAGGCTTCCATCGTGCAACTGTCGCAGGCCGCCACCTGGCCGGGATTGACCAAACCGGGCTTTGGTCCAGGGGAACCGGGAAAGTACTATCCAACAGGACGCCGGCACTTTTTCCGCCTCGTGCCCAGCGACGAGGTGCAGGGCGAGGTCGCTGCGCGCTGGGCCGATTGGCTACACTTTAAGAGTGTTTACATCATAGATGATGGCACCGCCTATGGCCGAGGGGTGGCCGGCATTTTCGAGTTGGGGGCACGGGATTTGGGGATTGAGGTCTTGGCCGTGGACAGTTTTGACGGTGACGCGGCGACGCCAGAGGCATTGGAAGAGATTGCAATGCGTGTGGCCGATGAACAGCCCGAGTTGTTGTTCCTGGGTTCCTCGATGGGATCGGGGGGAGAGGGTTTCATCCGCACTTTGCGCGGTCTTGCCAGAGTTCAGATTATGGTGCCGGACGGCATGGTGCAAGATCAGCTCATCAACGACCTGGGTGCAGAATTGGTCGAGGGGATATATGGCACCAACGTGGCCGTGCCGGCGGAACGGCTTGAATCGGCGTCGCGCTTTCGGGAGCGTTATCAAGCGGTCTATGCTAAAGAGCCGCCCCCCTATGCGGTCACGACGTACGAAGCGATGCAGGTGTTGCTGCACGCGATAGAACGGGCAGAAAAGCCCACGCGCGAGGGCGTCTTGGCGGCTGTTTCAGATATGGACGAGTTCTATGGTGTCCTGGGCCGCTGGCAGTTTGACGCGCGCGGTGATATCTCTCTCACAACTATTAGCGGTATGCAAATCCAAGACGGCGCCTGGACGTTTTTCCGCATCCTGGAGTAGTATGAGGCTAGACTTATGATTTCTGAACGGACGAGGCCCATCAGCAGAAAAATAGTGCGACAGACCGTGTTACTCAGCTTGATCGCGATTTTGGCATTGCTCGCGTTCGCTGGGTTGGAGCTGTGGGGGACGTGGCAAGATGCGCGACAGCAACTCGATGATGCGAGCCTTGAGGCGAATCGCAGGTTCGAGGATTTTTTGAGCGACGTCCGAAGCGATCTTGGGGCAACCAGCGACACGTTGCCCGCGACCCGCGATGTGAATCAGGTCTTGTCGCGTACGCTGGGGCGGCAGCCCGCTATTTTTGAATTGACCCTCGTGCAGCCCAGTGGTCAGGTTTTAGCCCAGCGCCGGCGCGTGGGTACAGGTGAGCAAGTGCTGTTGGAGCAACCCTGGTTGGAGATGGTCCAGGCCGGTGATTTCTATGTGGGGCTGGTCGATTATGCTGGGTTTGGCGTGCCCTTTGTAAACCTGGCCGTGGGTGTTTTTGATAGCAGGGGTCAATTTTGGAGCACGTTGGTGGCCCGAGTGGACTTGACGTCTCTGTGGGACCAGGTCGCCAAGCAAAAAGTGGGAGAGACCGGTTATGTGTATGTCACAGATACGAATGGGCAGTTATTGGTCCACCCCGAGTTGCGTTTGACCTTGCGTGGCGCTATGCTGGACGAGTGGGCGGGTCGCACCCCTCAGGCGATTGCACA
>CAZSJU010000203.1:0-3274 GCA_964607235.1 uncultured Anaerolineae bacterium
GCTGGACCACTTTATGCTGAGTTTCGCCGAGGAATTTTTGCCTGTCGCCAACGCCAAGGGGGTCGCTACTATCGGCATGAAGGTCTTGGGCTTTGGCAGCCTGACCCACGATGTAGAACGGGCGCTGCGCTATGCCTTGGGCCTGCCGGTGAGCACGGTGATCGTGGGCATGGAGACCATGGACCAACTTGAGCAGAATCTGGCCATTGCCGAGTCGTTCACACCGTTGACCGATGAGGAGCGACTGGCCTTCTTTAAGGACATTCTCCCGCTGGTGCAGCCGGAAAATATGCGCTGGAAGGCGACGGACTGGAACGCGCCTACCCAGTGGGTCCCGCGACGGCGTGGCCTGGAGGATTAAGCGGGAGGGTGTGATCACGTGACCTTGACGGCCGCTTTGACGCTCGTCATCTTGAGCGCGACCTTGCTGGCCCTGGCCACCCGCCGCCTGCGTTCGGACCTGATCGCGGTCCTGGCAATGTTGGCCCTGGTGCTCAGCAACGTCCTGACCCCCGATGAAGCGTTCGGGTCCTTTGGCCAACCGGTCATCATTATCATCCCCAGCATCTATATCGTGGGCGCCGCGCTGTACGAGACCGGGGTGGCAAACATGATCGCCAACCGTCTGTTACGCTTCAGCGACCGGGGCGTCGCGGTGCTGGTGGTGGTGCTCATGCTGACGGCGGCGGCGCTGAGCGCGGTGTTGAGCAGCTTGCTGGTCGTGGCGGTGTTGATGCCGGCGGCCTTGCGCATCGCCCGCGAGTCGCGCCGTTCCCCGGCGCAGTTGCTGCTGCCGCTGGTCGTCGCTGCCACGATGGGCAACCTGTTGACCCTGATCGGGACCATCTCTAACCTGGTGGTCAGCGACGTGTTGGCGGCCAACGGTTACCAGCCGCTCGGCTTGTTCAGCCTGACGCCCTATGGGTTGGTGTCGTTGGGCGTGGCCATCCTGTGGTTTTCGCTGGCCGGACGTTGGCTTTTGCGCCGCGAGATGCCGCCAGAGCCGCAACGCCCCTCTCTGGATCAGGTAGAGCAGGCCTATCGATTGGAGCAGTCGTTCTACCGGCTGCGGGTGCGCTCTACATCGGACTTGATCGGGCAGCGCCTGGATCGCAATGAACTGCGTCCGGTCTTTCACCTGAACGTGGTGGCGGTGCGTCCCCATGGTGGTGTGTTGCATCCCCCCGCCCCCGACCGGATTTTAGAGCGGGATGACGTGTTGATCGTCGAGGGTTCCCGGGGCAACGTGTTTAACGCGGCCAATCGACGCGGCCTGGAACCGATGGGCGCCGTGTCGCTGCAAGAATTTAACCGGCTTGAACAAGAGACGTTGCGCCTGGCCGAGGTGATGATCCCCTTTCGCTCGGGGCTGGTGGGAGAGACGCTGGCCAAAGCCAGGTTCCGGGAGCGCTATGGCTTGAATATACTGGCTGTGCATCGGGGGCGGCGCGTGATCCACGATGACCTGCCCCGGCTCAAGTTGCGCGCGGGGGATACCTTGTTGGTCCAGGGACCTTTGGGGTACCTGCGCCGCTTGGGCGAGGACCTGGACCTGGTGTTGGTCACTTATCTGGGGCCACAACCGGGGGACCTGATCACCAGCAAAGCCAGGTTGACTTTGGGAATCCTGGGGTTGATGTTGGTCGCTGTCGTATCGGGCGTGTTGCCATTGTCGACGGCCAGCCTGGCGGCGGCGGCGGTTTTAATCCTGACGGGGTGTTTGAGCCTGGAACGCGCTTATCACAGCATCGATGGCAATATTATCGTGCTGATCGGGGGCATGTTGCCCCTGGCGCTGGCGTTACAAAAGACCGGCGTGGCCGAATGGATCGCCACGCAGATCGCCCATGCGAGCCAGGGCATCGGTCCGATTTTCGCATTGACCTGTCTTTATCTGCTCACCGTGGGCCTCACCCAGGTGATTTCCAATTCGGTGACGGCGGCCTTGATGACGCCGTTGGCCGTCAACCTGGCCATCGCGCAGGGCGTCGCGCCGGGACCGTTTGCCATCGCCATCGCGTTGGCGGTGACCTCTTCTTATCTCACGCCGTTGGTCAACACGGACACGCTGTTGGTACGTGGGCCGGGCCAGTACACGGTGCGGGATTACCTGGTCAACGGCCTGCCGATTTTTTGTTTGCAGAGCATCGTGCTGTTGGTGATGTTGTCGATGTCATAGGCAGAAACCGGGGTTTTTTAAAAACCCCGGTTTCTTTCGAGTGGAGCAGGACTGAAATTGGACGAGAGACAAGCGGAGGCTGGATATCGCCTTTTGGCGCTATGTGCGCGGGCGGATCTGCCGGCCGGACATCACGGGCGATTGGCCCGCGCGGCGGCGCGGTTGGCGGCGTGGGAGACGCTCCCGGCCCAGGCCGAGGCCCAGGGCATGGCGCCGTTGCTCTATGCGCACCTCAAAGCGGCCGAGGTCGAGATCCCTCGACCGGTGTGGCGCCAGTTACAGGGGCTGTACCTGCGCCATCGCCAGGCCAATCGGGAGCGGATGCAGGCGTTGGACCAGATCTTGGACGCCTTTGAGGCCGCCGGGATTCAGGTGTTGGTGTTAAAGGGTGCGGCATTATGCCATCTGGTTTACCCGGACCCGGGGCTGCGTCCGATGAGCGACCTGGACCTCTTGGTGCCGGCGTCCGACCTGCGCCCGGCGCAACGTTTGCTGGCGGGGTTGGGGTTTGACGCGCCGCTGCCCCCCGGGCCAACCTTACACCGGCATCTGCCCGCCGCGACCCGGCGCGTGGCGGGCGTCCGCGTCCAGGTAGAGCTCCACCACCGTCTTTTCAGCGACTATTTCGACAATGCCGGCGCCTATTTGCGTGCAAATTTGCGCAGGGTGTTTGGTCGCCGGAGCGGTGAACGGTCTGCCGGGACAGCATCGGCCGGGGGCGCAGCCTGGGAGGCGTTGAGGCGTTCTGCGTTACCCGTGGCGCTGGGGGACCGGACCGCTTGTACTCTGGGGTTGGAAGACACGTTGGGGCACTTGTGCCGGCACCTGGTGTCGCACGTCAACATCTGGGAGGCGGGGCGCTTGATCTGGGTGGCCGATATCGTCAGCCTGGCCGAGCGTTTTCAGTCCGAGATCGATTGGGCATCGGTCCGTCGGCGCGATCCGGCCGTGCGCGAGCTGCTGTCGCTGGTGCACTGGGTGACGCCGCTTTCGGACGAGTTGTTGGCGCGCGCCGAGGTCAGGCTGGGGCCGCCGCCGCAGGGGATGGGCGTCGCCTACCGGGGGTGGCCGCGGGTCCGGCTGGGGAGCTGGCGC
>CAZSJU010000203.1:3374-6459 GCA_964607235.1 uncultured Anaerolineae bacterium
TGGCGCAGACCTTGTTGGGCGACACGTGTCACTGCCTGGCCGAACGGAGCCAAGGAGGGCTGTTGTTTCACGCCGCAGCCTTGACCTGGCAGGGGCAGGGGTTGCTGCTGCCGGGCGGCATCGGCGCCGGCAAAACCACCCTGGCGGCCTGGTTGACCGCTCGCGGGTTGAATTATCTCACGGACGAGTTGGTCTTTGTGCCCTGGGGCGCGGAAACGCTGCAGGCTTTTACCCGCCCGCTCAACCTAAAGCGGCCGGCCCGGGCCGCGTTGCGCGACCAGTTCGATGTAGAAGCCCATGCGGCGCACGTTTTAAGCAGCCCGCGCGCCGATTTGATCCCGCCGGCGTCCTTGAAACCCGACAACGTCTTGAGCGAGCCGCCTTGGCGGATGGTGCTGTTCCCGTGCTATCAGCCTGGGGCGGATTTGCACTTGCGCCCGCTCTCCAAGGCGCAGGCGGGCATGGCGTTGATGGCGTGTCTGGTGAACGCCAGGAATTTGCCGGGGCACGGCTTTGCCGAGGTCGCGCGCCTGGCGCGGCTGGCGCCGGCCTATGCGTTGCGTTATGCGCACTGGGATCAAATCGCGGGATGGATCGACGACTTGATGCGGTCCCTGGAAAATTCAACGCAGAGCCGCAGAGAGACAGAGACGCGGAGAAAAGGATAAGCAACCGTTCAACTGGGTGCTCCGCCGGGGTTTGCAACCCTGGCGCCGTGGTCCTCAATCCGGGCCAACGCTTTGTTGTGCCTTGGGGACGACTGTGATATACTAGCCGGCGTCAAGGTTCTCATCCTTGCCAGTCCGGTCTATATACAAGAGGGGGATATCTATGGACGACCAAGCCCACAACGACGTTTCAGCACAGGATCAGCGTGAGCACATCATCAGCCGGCGCCGGTTGTTAAAAGCGATCTTGGCAGCCGGAGGCGCAGTAACGGCCGCGACGTTGCTGCCCAGTGAATGGACGGCGCCGCTGGTTGAGGTGGGCGAGTTGCCTGTTCATGCCCAGGTTTCTGCCGTGCCGACGTCCACGCCGACCCAGACGCCGACACCGACCAACACGCCCACGCCGACTATGACATCAACACCGACCGCGACACCCACACCGACCACAACGCCGACGCCCACCAATATCCCGACGGCGATCATTGGTTGCTACGCCTTCAACAGCCAGGGGATCGGCATCATTCGTCCCACTGACACGATTCGCACGTATGCCGAAATTGCCCCCTCACTCGATGGGATAGCGTTGCAGCGCACCGTTACGCTCAATCAACCCGGTCATCCACAAGACGGTGTTCACTTTACGGATACGGGATACACGGATGCCTTGGGCGTTTTCCAGCCTCCGGACTTGGACTTGACTACTTTTTCGCCGATCATTGACAGCGGTTTGGACAGGCTGTCCGTGCTGTGGGAGTTTGTCGACCCGGCGGATGGCACCAACACGTGTGAGAATCTGATCGACGTCGTCGTATAGGTCCTTCGTATCGTTGCGCGGGAGCGGTTGAAAGATCAGCCGGCGGTCGACCGACCGCCGGCTTTTGTTATGCGATGTCGCGTGTTGGATGCAGCGGTTATTGGCAGTGTAAAATGTTGAGCCCCGGCGATGAACGCCAAGACCCCCGCCACCAGCACAACCGATGAGGGGTTGATTGAGTAACGCGAACGGCAGATTGTGATAACTCGATTGCTATATTTCACGATCTGCACTTCTGAGATTGTTGATCTTTGGTTTGTGCAAGTGTTAAGGTTGAACTATAATTAAGAGAGTATCTTGTCGTATCGGAGAAGCAGGTTCTGGTGGGTCCACCACTAACTTGGGGTTGAGTAAGATGATACTGTACATAAAAGGCAGTTTGTTCCAATCGCCAGCCCAGGTTTTGGTCAACACCGTCAATACCGTAGGGGTGATGGGCAAAGGCATTGCCCTTGAGTTCAAGCGGCTGTTTCCTGAAATGTATCACCAGTACCGCGAGTTGTGCGAGCACGGGCAATTCCAAATTGGCACACTGTGGTTATATAAAAGCAACAACAAATGGGTACTGAATTTTCCTACCAAGAAGCACTGGCGAAATCCCTCGCGTGTTGAATACATTGATGCCGGGTTGCAAAAGTTGGTCAATAGTTATGCTGACTTGGGTATTCATAGCATTGCTTTTCCCGCACTCGGTTGCGGCAATGGTCAGTTGGACTTTGAGAGACAAGTGAAACCGCTGATGGAAAAGTACCTACGCCAACTACCTATTGAGGTGTTTATCTACCCTGGGCACAAGAACACGTTCGTCGAACACCTAAACCCAGAGGAAATGAAAAAGTGGTTGCGTTCAGAACCGACCAGTCTACCTTTTGCCGAAGTGTGGGACGATTTGACCCAGTTATTGGATCAAAAGGGGCACTTTGAGACTATTGCCCGGCGTACGTCATTTACAGCCCGTATTTCACAAAGTCCGTCGGGCATAGAAATCATTGCTGCTGGACGGCGGTACATCATCCAATACGAGATGCTGGTAGCTTTTTGGCAGCAGCTTAGGACGCATGGTTTTTCTATGCGACATATTGCGCCGGGGTTGGACAGGCAGATGTCTTATTTGCTCCCTATCTTTGCCGCATTGGATTATGTGACACCTGTGCACGTAGCGGACACCTACGATGGCCTTCAGGAATCCGTTGTTACTGGTTTGCAGATACTCCCTTCTGCATTCATTCATGAATCTCCCCAGTTCGCCCAACTATCACTGTTCTAATTGAGCTGACCTTCATGAGCTTAAAGCCAGACGCTGAGCAAATCAAAAATGTTTTAAGCAATTTGGCAGGACGAGATTGGGTAAAGCGTACAGAGCGGCGTTGGTGGCCTCAATTTGTTTTCCACTACACAGACATTAGAAATGCTGCACAGATTTTACAAGAGGGCTGTCTGTATAGCCGCAAGTGCCTGGAAGATGCGGACAAACCTATAGTGAGCAGTGGCAGTCCTGCCGTGTTGTCCCGCACAGACATCTCTATCAAAGATTGTGTGCGTTTGTACGCATTAAGGAAAAAGTGGCACTTTTTTAAAATTGTGCTAACATGGGCCGCTGACA
>CAZSJU010000204.1:0-6456 GCA_964607235.1 uncultured Anaerolineae bacterium
TGACCAGGAACACAACCCCGCTTTTATGGTATAATAAGGCTCGTTTTCGCCGCCGCCCCGATCAATCGATTTTACTCATATCCGATTCTACATCACAGCGGAGTAGATACACTGTGTTATTCTTGACAACCCTTGCAAACGACGAAAAGGCGCCGACGGCCTCAACGTCGGATTTTGACCTGAAACACGCCGTCGCCGACAACCGGCTGCTCGGTCTATGGCGCATGACGACCGGTTTTCGCCTCAATTACCTGGGCGCCATGGTCAGCGCGGGCCTGGCGGCCGGCGCTCAGATGGCCAATGTCTTTTTGCTGCGCTACCTGATCGACGACGTGTTGGCGCAAGAGGGGAGCCGGGCGATCCTGCCGCTGATCGCGCTGGGCTTTCTCGGCCTGGCGCTGCTGCGGGGCGGCTTTACCTTTCTTACTGGCCGGCTGGCAGCTCAAACGGCCGAGGGCGTGGCGCGGCGCCTGCGCAACTATTTGTTCGACCACCTGCAGCGCCTGTCATTCACTTATCACGACCAGATACAGACCGGTGAGCTGGTTCAACGCTGCACCTCTGACGTGGATGCCGTGCGCCTCTTTTTCGCCGAGCAAGCCATCGGGATGGGCCGCATCGTGTTGCTGTTCCTCGTCAACCTGGCCGCCCTGTTGTCGCTAAACTTGCGACTGGCGCTACTCTCTATCATCGTGGTGCCGTTTGTGGTGCTCATATCGGTCTTTTTCTTTAAAAAGATTTCCACATTCTACGAGGCCTACCAGGAACAGGACGCCGTACTGTCCACCACCTTGCAAGAGAACCTGAGCGGAGTGCGCGTGGTCAAGGCTTTTGCGCGTCAGGCCTACGAGCGCGACAAGTTTGATCGCGAAAACCGCAAAAAATTCGAACTGGGACGGCGCTTGTTGCTGATGCACGCGCTGTACTGGCCTTGCACAGACATCCTGTGTGGCTTGCAGATGCTGGGCGGCTTTATGGCCGGCGCGCTGATGGCCATCGACGGCACCATCACCGTCGGCACCTACCTGGCCTACGCCGGCCTGGTGATCTGGATCATCTGGCCCATGCGCAATCTGGGACGGCTGATCGTCCAGATGTCAACCGGCATGGTCTCCTATTCCCGCGTGGCCACGGTGATCCGCGAGGAGCGCGAGCCCTTGAGCGCCGGCAGCCACCGGCCAGACGGCCCCCCACGGGGCGAGGTCGTCTTTCGGGGCGTCGGCTTTGCCTACGACAAGGACGAGCCGGTGCTCGAGCGCATCACGTTTCAGTGCAAGCCCGGCCAGATCATCGGCTTGATGGGCGGCACCGGCTCGGGCAAGACCTCGCTGGTCAACTTGCTGCCCCGCTTTTACGACTATACCCAGGGCAGACTGACGCTGGACGGCGTCGAGTTGCGCGAATACCCGCGCCACTATTTGCGGCAAAACATCGGCATCGTGGAGCAAGAGCCGTTCCTGTTTTCACGTACCCTGCGCGAAAACATCACCTACGGTGTGGGACGAGACGTGCCCGACCACGAGGTCAAAGCGGCAGCCCAGGCAGCGGCCATCCACGACGTCATCCTGTCCTTTCCGGACGGCTATGACACGCTGGTCGGTGAAAAGGGCGTGACGCTCTCGGGGGGGCAAAAACAACGCGTGGCCATCGCCCGCACGCTGCTCAAGGACCCGCGCCTGCTCATCCTGGACGACTCGACCTCGTCGGTGGACGCGGAAACCGAAGGCGAGATCCGGCAAGCGCTGCAACATCTGATGGAGGGCCGTACCACCTTTATCATCGCCCACCGCGTGCAAAGCGTCATGAACGCCGACATGATCCTGATGCTGGAAGGAGGGCGCATTGTGCAACGCGGCACCCACGCACAACTGGTATCACAACCGGGCATCTATCAACGCATCTATACCATGCAAACCCGTATCGAAGACGAATTGAAAAGAGAGCTGACCGATGTCAGAACACTTTGAAGAAGAAGAATTTACCACCCAATTTAGCGGCCACACCCTGCGACGGATCCTGGCCCAAATAAAGGACCACCGGCCGTGGGTCGCCGGCTTTTTGGTGGCCATCGCGCTGGTCTCGGGCCTGGACTCCTTTTTCACTTTTCTGAGCAAGCGCATCATCGACGAAGGCATCATCGCCGGTAACAAGGCCGCGCTGACCAACATTGTCATCACTTATGGCGCGTTGCTGCTGGTCCAGTCGGCGGCAGTGTTTGTCTTTATCTACCTGACCGGCGTCCTGGGCGAACGCGTGCGCTATGACTTGCGCAACAAGATGTTCGATCACTTGCAAGAGCTCTCGCTAGCCTACTTTGACCGCACGGCCGTGGGCTGGATCATGTCGCGCCTGACCTCGGACACAGAACGCGTGGCCCAGTTGGTGACGTGGGGCTTGTTGGACGTCACCTGGGGGGTGATGAACATCCTCACCGCCATCTATTTCATGCTGGTCATCAACTGGCGCCTGGCCATGCTGGTGCTCGCCATCATCCCGATCCTGATCGTGGTGGCGACGCAGTTCAAAAAACGGATCCTGCTGGAATACCGCCAGGTGCGCAAGATCAACTCTAAAATCACCGGCACCTATAACGAAAACATCACCGGCGTGCGCGTGGTCAAAGCCCTGGTGCGGGAACAAGGCAATCTGGAAGAGTTTGGCCAGTTGACCGACGAGATGTACCAGGCCAGCTACCGCGCCGCCTGGCTCTCTGCGCTGTTCTTGCCGGTGGTGCAAATCATCAGCGCCCTAGCCGTGGGCGGCATCGCATGGTATGGGGGCTGGCAAGCCCAGATCGGCGGCATCACCATCGGCGGCATCCAGGCCTTTATCTCGTATGTCACTTTTATGATGTGGCCCATTCAGGACCTGGCGCGGGTATACGCCGAGACACAACACGCCATCGCCTCGGCCGAGCGCATCTTTTCGCTGATCGACGCGGCTCCCGAGGTGACCGACCGTCCCGGTGCAAAAGATCCGGGCACCATCTATGAGGATATCACGTTCGACCACGTCGATTTTAGCTACGAACCGGACAAGCCGGTGTTGAGCGACTTTAGCCTGCACGTAAAACAGGGCGAGACCATCGCCCTGGTGGGCGAGACCGGCGCGGGCAAATCCACCATCGTCAACCTGCTGTGCCGCTTTTACGAGCCCACCAACGGCGTGATCCGCATCGGGGAGCGGGATTACACCGAGCTGCCGCTGCGTGGCATCCAGTCTCGGATCGGGGTGGTGCTGCAGACGCCGCACCTGTTCTCCGGCACCATCCGCGAGAACATCCGCTACGGACGGCTGGACGCGAGCGAACAAGAGATCGAGGACGCCGCCAAGCTGGCCGGCGCGCACGACTTTATCGTCACGCTGGAAAAGGGCTATGACGAAGAGGTCGGTGAAGGCGGCAGCTTGCTCTCGGTGGGCCAAAAGCAACTGGTCAGCCTGGCGCGCGCCGTGCTAGCCCAACCGGAAATCTTTATCATGGACGAGGCCACCAGCTCGGTCGATACGTTGACCGAGGACCTGATCCAGCAAGGTATGGAGCGGTTGATGGCAGAACGCACCAGTTTCGTCATCGCCCACCGCCTGTCGACCATCAAGCGCGCGGACCGCATCCTGGTCATCAAAGACGGGCGCATCGTCGAGCAGGGCAGCCACGCCGAGCTATTGCAGGCCAGGGGCCGTTATTACCGACTGTACACGCAACAGTTCCGCAAAGAGATGGAACAAGAGTACGACCTGTTCCGCATGGCCAAGTTGATGCCCAGCTAGCGCCTAGACCTCCGAGGTTTTAAAAACCTCGGAGGTCTGGATATTGGCAATGTCACGCGCCGTTTGGCACTCTCGACAAAGAAAAACTTCTATGTTAGACTGTTGAAACGATTCTATCTCAGGCTCTGTCTCCCTGGTCCCCATACAGAGCATATATAAAGCGTATAGAGAGGGATGCACGGAGCGATGCCATCTCGCACAGACCTGATCAAGAAACTGACCACGCTCAACCAAATCGCCGACACGCTGAACCGGTCGGTGGACGTAAAAAACGCACTACAGGGTGCATTGAGCCAACTGGTCGAACTGATGGAATTGGAGACGGGCTGGATCCTGCTCAAAGACCCCTCCTCCAAAAACCGTTGGGGCGGGCGAGGCTATTCGTTAGTCGCCCACCACAACCTGCCGCCTGCAATGGCGCCGGATAAAGCCCGCGCCTGGAAAGGTGATTGCGAGTGCGAAAGGCTCTGTAACAATAACGCGTTGGACCGCTCGTACAACGAAATCCACTGCACCCGGTTATCACGAGCGGGCGGCAACCGGGCCGGGTTGATGGTCCATGCCTCCACGCCGCTGTGCTCCGGTGACCGCGTGCTGGGCATCCTCAACGTAGCCGCTCGCAATTGGTCTGCCTTTAGCCAGGAAGCCCTGGCCCTGCTGACCAACGCCGGCAGCCAGATGGGCATCGCGCTGGAACGGGCCCAGTTGTTTGACATGCTCAAAGAGCGGCGCATCCACGAGCAGGCCGCGCTGCTCGACCTCTCTAGCCAGTTACTCAGCCAGTTGAACCTGGACGACCTGATGGCGCACCTGGCCAAAGAGATACAGCGTCTCATGGAGGCCGATGCCTGCGCGCTCGTCTTGCCCGACCCCGAGAGCGGCCTGCTCGCCTTTCGCGCCACCAGCGGCTGGCAAGTCGACCCCACCACGTGTGGGCGGGGCGCGCCGGCCGACGAGGTGAGCGGCCCCGGCTGGGTGATGCGCACTCAACGCCCACTGCTAGTCGAGGACGTGCAACGAGAAGATCCGGCGCCCTGGATGCCCACATGGTTACAGCGCGAGGGCTTTCGCGGCCACGCCGTGATGCCGCTGATCGCCGACGGCGCGTCCATCGGCACGCTGATCGTGGACACCCGCCAGCCGCGCAAATGGGACGAGGACCAGGCACGCTTTTTGCAATTGTTGACCAACCAGGCCGCCATCGCCATCGAAAGGGTGCGGCTGCACGAAGAGGCGCTCAAGCGGCAACGCATGGAGGAAGAGTTGTCCCTGGCCCAGCAGATCCAGCTCAGCTTGCTGCCCAAGGCGCTCCCGGTAGCGCAAGGATGGGAGTTTGCGGCCTTTTATCGTCCGGCCCGGCAGGTTGGCGGCGACTTTTACGACTTTTTTTCCCTGCCCGGCAAGTCCAAGCAATGGGGCATCCTCATCGCTGACGTGGCCGACAAGGGCGTGCCTTCGGCGCTGTACATGGCCTTGTGCCGCACACTGATCCGTTCCAACGCCTTGAGCGGCCGCAGCCCGGCCAGCACCCTGATGCGGGCCAACAAATTGATCCTCGCCGACAGCCAGTCCGACCTGTTTTTGACAGCCTTTTACGCCAAGCTGGACACAGACTCAGGCCGGCTGATCTACTCGAACGCCGGACACAATTGGCCCTTGTGGTGGCGGGCCGCCGATGGCACGTTCAAAGAACTGTCCACGCGGGGCATCATCCTGGGCGCCTTTGAGAACATTGAGCTGGAGGAGAAACGGATCGACGTGGCGCCCGGTGATGTGCTGGTCTTTTACACCGACGGCGTCACCGAAGCGATCAACCATCAAGTCCAAGAGTTTGGAATGCCAAAGTTGCGCGAGGTCATCGCCGCGCACGCCACAGCCAGCGCCTCCCAGGTCCTCAAGTCCATCCTGACGGCCGTGGACACCTTTGCCGGTGAAGCGCCCCCCTTTGACGACCTGACCATGGTCGTGGTCAAGCGCACCCCTCTCCCGGACTAGAGCAAGCCATATATAGCCGCTCCAAGGGAAATGCCAGTTCCCCGTCTGGCAACATCAAGCCAGCCTCCAAAGTCAAAAAAAAGACCGCGCGGCCGCGCGGTCCTGTTCCATATCGATTGGCTTTCAAGACAAGCTCCACCCCAAACAAGCGGCCAACACCACCGCACTCCAAAACTCGATCGCAAAAGTTTCCGTGACCGGGTCGCGCGCCAGATGCCGGGCCACGGCCTGGTAAAGGGCCACCCCCACCATCGGGATCAGCAGCGGCAAGCCGCGCCAGGCCAGCGTCAGCACCAACGCCGAGATCAAGATGAGCGTCACCCGCGATTTCAACGGGCGATGCATCAAGCTGGGCGGGTCCAGCCACAACGGCAACGCGATGGATACCAAATAAGTGGCGACGAGGTACGCGCTGGCGATCCACCAAAACGGCTCCGATGCACTCCCATCCAGGCTAAAGGTTCCCCCCTGGGCCAGCACGACCACCCCGGCCAGGGTAACAAAGTGCAGCACCTGGTCGATCAGGAAAGGCAAGATTGGCGGCCAGCCTAGCCGGGGCGCCAACTGGATCTTGCCCCAGTCCGTCAGGGCGTGCACGAGCAAGATCACGCACAGCCAGGGCCACCAGCGATCCAACTGCCCCCACGTCACCGGCAACATCGCCAGCCCCACCAGGCCCACATGTATCGCCAG
>CAZSJU010000205.1:0-3206 GCA_964607235.1 uncultured Anaerolineae bacterium
TGTTCGACCAGTTCGATGACCTGCTTGGTGACGGCGCGATAGTCTACCGAGTCGTCCAGGTCGTCGGACGCGCCGGCGGCATGGGTGTCGGTGTACAGGGTGATGTTGATCAGCACGTCTTGGCGGTTGTGGCGTTCTTCTGGGTTGATGCCCAGAATGGCGCGTAACAACAGGTCTTTGATATGAATTTCGTCCAGCATGATGACCTCCCGGGACGTCAGGCGCCCCTTTGCAAATGTTCGCCGCCGGTGACAAAGAGCAGCTCGCCCGTCACAAAGTCGGACTGTAGCAGGTACAGCATGGCCTTGGATACCTCGCCCGGAGAACCGCTGCGCTGCAGGGGCAACGTCTGGCCCAGTTTTTCCAAATAATCCTCACCTTTGTCCGGCGGGGGCAGGATCGCGCCCGGCGCGATGGCGTTAACCTGGATGTTTGGCGCCAACGCCAGGGCCAGGCTTTGGGTCATGGTCACCAGTCCGGCCTTGGTCAGCGTGTAGGCTAGATGATCCGGTCCAGGGCGCATGGCGCGCCAGTCAGCGATATTGATAATGTGTCCGCGGCGCTCTTGCCCCATGTGGGCGGCAAAAGCCTGGCTGAGAAAGAATGGCGACTTTAAATTGATGGCAAAGTGCTTGTCCCAGTTTTCTTCCGTCGTGTCAAACAGGTCGCCGGCCCCAAAGATGGCCGCGCTGTTGACCAAGATATCCAACTGGCCGAAATGCTCGACGGCGCGGTCCAGCAGCCCGACCGCCGCGCCGGACTGGCGAAAATCGGCCTGGAGCGCCAGTGCCTCACCGCCCATAGTTTTGACTTGTGAGACGGTCGCTTGCGCAGGACCGGCCGATGAACCGTAATGGATGATCAATTTAACGCCTTGTTCGGCCAGTGATAGCGCCAACGCGCGGCCCAGGCGTACGGCGCCACCGGTGACCAGCGCGACCTTGTCTTTCAGAATCATCTTTTTCTCCTCGTCTTTGTTGGAGAAGATTATATCACATCATGCGCATTTTGTCAAGGTTTTGTATATATTTTGTTATGTTTTTCGGTCTTTGTCTTTAACAGAATGGTCAAATATAATAAAACAAGCCGGGGCCACACCGGCCCCGGCTTGTTTTATCAGTATAACCTCTAGAGTTGGACGACCGAATCGTCACCGCCGAAAGGGTTGGGCTGGTAATCGTCGGCGGCCTCGTCGTTTTCCCAGCGTTCGCCGTCAAACAGATAGCGATAGCGATAGCTGCGCCCGGCTTCCAGAGTCAGCGTCGTGGAAAAGCGGCCATCTGCGCGGCGCTGGAGCGGGTGGCTGCTCTCGTCCCAATAGTTGAACTCGCCACACAAATGGATCTCCTGGGCGTCTGCTCCGGCCGGCACGGTAAAGGTCACGCGGTAGGTTTTGCCGTTTTTGCTCAAAGTCTTTTTAAGCATTTTTACCTCTCCTTTTTAAAAACTCTTGGCTTCGCACCCTGTTAGGGGTGTGCATTTGCGCATATGTACTCTGAGCCGATCTCATTTGATTGGATGATCGGCTCAGATAAGGGCAAGCCATTGCATTCTACCACGGACGGGCGCCTAGTTCAAGTTGGCTGCTCTTGCTCAGGCGCAAAGGGAACACCCTATCTATGGGCCTGGATACGTTTGGCTGTGAGTCGAGCCTGGCGGTCTGGCATTTTCAGTTTTGAGCGGGCAAGTCGATCTGACCGGCTGCGGCCTGATCGAGCAACCAGGTGAGCCTGCCGGCGCCGGGCTGCACGCGACCGGCCGGATAATGTTCCCCTGCTGTTTCCAACACGCGCTGGACGATGTCCGCCTTGTCCGCCCCTGATACCAGGAACAGCACGTGCCGGGCGGCGTTGATCAGTGGCAGAGTAAAGGTCACCCGCTGGGCCGGACGGTCTTGGTAGGTGGCCGTTGCCACTGCGATAGGGCGTTCGCGCTCGTGTAGCGTGTCGGAACCTGGAAACAGCGAGGCGGTGTGCCCATCGCTGCCCAACCCTAGCAGAATCAAGTCAAAGCGGGGCCAGGGCGCGCCAAAAAAGTCTTCCAGTTCGACGGCGTAGGCCTGGGCCGCGGCCTCGGGCGCCCACTCGCCTCTTACGCGGTGCACATTTTTTGCCGGCAGGGGCACGTGGTCCAGCAACGCCTCACGCGCCATGCGATAGTTGCTCTCCGGATGGTCCGGGGGCACACAGCGTTCGTCGCCCCAAAAGACGTGCACGCGCTCCCAGGGCACGCGCCCTGACGTGGTGGCAAGGATCTGGTAGAGCCGGCGTGGCGTGCTGCCCCCGGAGAGCGCGACGGTGAACGGGTCACGTGCCTGGGCCAGGGCGATGAATCGCCTGGCTGCTTCCTGGCTGAGCTTCTCCCGGTCCGCTAGTATGACGCGCTCGGGTGGGTTAGCGTTCGTGGGCACAGCTACACCCTGCAACCCATGCCCGGTCATCCCGGGCCAACAATGCGTCGGCGGCGTCTGGCCCCCAACTGCCGGGCGCATAGGACACGGGTTCCCGCTCCACCGTCAAGGGGTCGACCAGGCGCCACGCCAGCTCGATCTCGTCGCTGCGCGCAAAGAGCGCAGCGTCGCCCTGGATCGCGTCCAGCAACAGGCGCTCATAGGCATCAGGCAGCTTTTGTTGGCCGAAATGCTCGCCATAGTGGAACGCCATATCCACCGGCGCAGCCTGCATGCCTGCCCCTGGGACTTTGGTCTCGAAATGCAGGTGCATGCCCTCGTCGGGCTGGATGCACAACGAGAGGCTGTTGGGATGCAGGCCGGCGTCTTGAGAGAAGAGCAGGTGGGGCACCCGTTTGAACTGCAGCTTGACCTCGGTCGCCTTGGTGGACAGTTGCTTGCCCGAGCGCACGTAAAAAGGCACGCCTTGCCAACGCCAGTTATCCACGTATAGCTTGAGCGCGATGTAGGTTGGGGTCTTGGAATCTTGGACGACGCCTTTTTCTTCGCGGTAGCCCTGATATTGTCCCCACACGCCCTCGTCCAAAGCGATGGGGCGTATGGATTGTAACACTTTGACCTTTTCGTCGCGCAACGCCTTGGCGTTAAAGGCCGACGGCGGCTCTAGCGCTGTCAAGGTGAGGAGTTGCAACATGTGGTTCTGGAACATGTCGCGCAACACGCCAGCTTGATCATAATAGCCGGCGCGGTGTCCGACTCCCACACTTTCCAACATGCTGATCTGCACGTGGTCCAC
>CAZSJU010000205.1:3306-6456 GCA_964607235.1 uncultured Anaerolineae bacterium
GGGTACAAGGTCGGCGGCGTGGCCAGGTAGAACAGGCGATTACCCTGCGCCCCGGTCTCTGCCTCCAGTTGCTCTAGCCTGGCCCCCAGCCTGCGATAACTTTCGGGGTCGTCATAGCCGCCCGAGAGATAGGAGATATTGTCGGCGAACTGGTCCCACAGCTCGCACATACGCGGTTCAAAGCGGCTGTATTGATTGACACCATCGTATAGCCGATCGTGAAAGGCTGAGATGGAAAGGTCGCTGCGTGCCAAACCCAGGATTTTTGTGTCGGGATGTAGTAGCTCGCCGCACCACAGGCTGTGTAGCGCCGGTATGAGCTTGCGTTGGGTCAGGTCTCCCGAGGCGCCCAGGATAACGACGGTGGCAGGTTCTACCTGCAAGTCCAATTTTTTCATTCGCTACGCTCCTTGCTCTAAATCTTGGCCAGCTTGTTCAGGCCGCCTATCGTATCGCTACCCAGGTGAAAATGAACGACGCGCCGGTCGGCGTCGTGCAATGCCTGGCGGTCGCCCAAAGCCTGGGCCATTTTGAGCACGCCAAAGCTCATAGACGAGTCAGGTGCTCCGGCTTGGTCAGGGATGGGGGCATCCCGAGGGGCGTCACCGGTGAATTGGATAAACAGCCCGTTCCCGGCATCGCCCTTGTGTAGCTGACCGGTAGAGTGCAAGTAACGCGGCCCAAAGCCGACCGTCGTGGCCAGTTTGTAGCGGTCGCGCAAAAGCTTGCGCAGCGCCTGCAACGCTTTGTTGGTCGAGGGAGTGGGCTGCACATAGGCTTGGATCGCGATGTAATCCCCTGGTTGGGCCTGGTCCAAGAACGTTTCCAGCGCTTCGGTGCTGAGCGGGGTGGATTCGCCGCGCGGCAATGTGCCTTTTTCCTTGTACTGGGCCACCATCTCGCGGGCCACGGCCTTGGCAGCTTCGACGTTGGGCTGGTTAAAGGGGTTGATGCCCAGGCGGTGACACGCTACGGCGGTGGCCAACTCCCACACAAAAAACTGGGCGCCCAGATCATAGCGATCGTTTAGGCATAGGCGCACAATGGGGTGCCCTGCTTTCTCTAGCGCTTGCACGGCGGCATCGTGGGCGGTGTCGCCGTCCAGGTGCAGGTGAACAAAGAGACGGTCGTCACCATAGACCTCGGGCGGCCCCAGGGGCTCGCCCACCACGGGCAAAATGCCTCTGCCTGCTTTGCCGGTGCTTTCGGCGATCAGTTGTTCCACCCAATCGCCCAAGCTGGCGAGCGCCGGCGAGACGATGAACGTGACCTTGTCCCGGCCGGCCTGGGCCAACTCGCCCAGGATGGCACCCAGATAGGCGGCGGGGTTTTGTGCTGTCTCGACGTCGGCCGCGCACTGCTCTGCGGCTTCTTGCGCGCGGTCCAATAGTCGCGGCACGTCGACGCCAACCAGGGTGGCCGGCACCAGCCCAAAGTACGACAAGGCCGAGTAGCGCCCCCCGATGTTGGGATCGTTTAGGAACGTGGTGCGAAACTGGTAGCGCTCTGCAATGTCTACCAGTTTGCTGCCGGGGTCGGTGATGGCGACAAAGTGCTCGCCCGCCCGCTCTGCGCCCAGCGCCTGCAAGACACGATTGTAGAAATATTTAAAAAAGGATAGGGTTTCCACCGTCCCCCCCGACTTGGTCGCGACGATGAACAGCGTGTGCGCCAGGTCAAGCCGTTCGGCTTGGGCCAGTACCGCGCCGGGGTCCGTGCTGTCCAGCACGGCCAGGTCCAGGGCGTCCTTGGCCGTCGCGGCAAAGGTCTCGCTAAATAGCTCAGGGGCCAGGCTAGAGCCTCCCATACCCAGCAGCAGGACGTGGGTATAGCCGTCGGCGCGCACGGCGCCGGCCAGTGCCTGCATTTGCCCCACCTGCTCACGCATCGCTTGGGCGATCTTGAGCCAGCCCAGGCGGTTGCTGATTTCGCTAGGCTCGGGTTTCCACACGCTGTGCTCGTGCGCCCAGATGCGGGCGAGGACGTCGTCCGTTGCCATTTGCGCCAACGCCGTGTCCACTGCGGCTTGATGGCTCCCCAGGCTGGCCGGCAGGTGGCGCCATTCTCCTGATGGTTGCGCATGTTTCGACATCGATTTTACTCCTCTTTTACCAGCAACTTTTCTTGCTTGGCGGCGATACCTTCCAGCAAGTCCTTGAAGGATTTGGCAAAGGCGTCTACGCCGTCCACCAACAACTGTTTCGTGATGGCGCCCAAATCTACCCCGACCTCAAACAGGCGCGCGACCTGCGCGCTGGCCTCTTCTATGTCTTTTTCCAGGGTGAGGGCGACCGCCCCGTGATCGAGGACCGCCTCTAGCGTTTTGGGCGGTATCGTGTTGACGGTATGCGGTCCGATCAAATGGTCCACGTACATGGTGTCCGGATAGTCGGGGTTCTTGGTGCTGGTGCTGGCCCACAGCGGGCGCTGAACGCGCGCGCCTTGGGCTTGGAGCCGCTCCCACCGTTCGCCTTTAAAGATCTCTTTGAAACGCGCATAGGCCATCTTGGCGTTGGCAATGGCGATTTTGCCCCGCAGCGCGGCCGTTTGGGGATGGGCCTCCAGTGCCCGATCCACGGCGGTATCCACCCGGCTGACAAAAAAGGACGCCACGGAAGCTACCTTGCTCAAATCGCCGCCCGCGTCGGCCAGTTGCTCCAGCCCTGCCAGATAAGCGTAGGCTACGGCGTCGTACTGGGCCAGGGAGAACATTAGCGTCACGTTAACATTGATGCCTTCCCCGATGAGTGTTTCGATGGCGGGGAACCCTTCCGCCGTGGCTGGCACCTTGATCAGCACGTTAGGACGATTCAGTGCCGCAAACAGGCGCCGGGCTGCGGCGATCGTGTTCTCTGTATCGTAGGCCAGAGTGGGACTGACTTCCAGGCTGACATAACCATCGACGCCCGCAGTCCGGTCATAGACGGGGCGTAACAGGTCGGCGGCGCGCTGGATGTCTTGTAGGGCCAGCGCCTCGAAAATCTCTTCGGGTGAGTGACCGGCCTGGACCAGGCGGCGCAGGTCCGCGTCATAGTCGGTGCTGCCCCGGATGGCCCAGTCAAAGATAGTCGGGTTGGAAGTCACGCCGCTGACGCCGGTCTCGATCAGCGCTCCCATTTTCCCCGAGTCCAGCAGCGCCCGCTGAATGTT
>CAZSJU010000206.1:0-6412 GCA_964607235.1 uncultured Anaerolineae bacterium
GCCTTTGTGGGCTCGCATCGCCATCGCCGAACCGAGGATAAATCCCAGGGCGTCAATGCCGGCGATGGCATCAAATTGAGCGTCAGCAAAGCCTTTGAGAAGGTCTTTGACGAGAGCGGAAAACGCCTTGTAATCTGCAAATAGCGGTGTGACGTCGTTCCGTGGCCCTTTGGTCTCAACGTCGATCAAGTTCAGATAACGCATCGTCGATTCTACGTCAAATCGGATTCATTTACATCTAGCCGCACTTGTAACTTGGCGCCAGTTTGCTTTCTAATCTCTTTTTCCAGCCGCGCTACAAAGACTTCTTTAGGCGGCACTTCCAGGTTGGTGCGGAATGCCTGGAATAGATCGTTGATGGTGGACGACTCGATCCGTGTCTGGCACAGCTCGTACCGCTCCCCTGCCCGCTGCAAATCGTATATCGCAAAGACAGTGCTATGATCTCCTTCATAGCTCATCCCGTGCAGCTCGTAACGGTCCAGAAAGTCTTGATAGATGGGCGTTTGTATCACCCAGTAGATCTTGCGACCCCAGTTTTCTAGAGCTATGCCCTTGGTCAGAATTTGTGTAAAGGTGCGTTTCCAGATGTCAGCCAGGTTCAGGCCAAAGCCATAGCTTTCATCCTGAATGGCCTTACCTTGCATAAAGTCTTCCAGCGCCTGGACCAGATGACCGGTGCTGGTTGTTTGACCGGTCTGGAACTCGATTACCAAAGTCCTCGACTTCACTTTTAGGAGGTTTGTGTTTGACCAGCACATAGTCAAAACGACCCAGGGAGCGGTTACCCGGGACAGATATCTCTTTGAACAGCAGTAGGTCACTTTGGGCGCCGAAATGGTGGTCAGCGATGTCGTAAAAGACAGTGTTGTCTTGCAGAAAACGCCGGGGGGAGAGCGCGATGACCTCTTGGCCGTATTGCACGGAACAGACACCCATCGGATAGTCGATCAACCGGCTCTGCTTGTCGCATACTTGCTTGGCAAAAGGACACCAATGCTGTGCTCTGTCGGCCTTGGCCTGGGTTGTGTTCACGTCTATGGGATGTCCAAATACTTCAGCTGGGTGCTTGATCGTGGTCATTGTTGTTCCCTTCTAGCAATTGTTGCCATGTGTGGCGAATCTGCCTCGCGTCGATATCGGTTTTGAGGCACCAGCCTAACACGGTGCCGCAGTCGCGGCAGAAATTATAACTGTCTGTGGCGTCGACCTGGTCTGGCTTTTCCCATTGATGGGGGGTATCGTCACCGGTTTCGGGTTTTAATACTAACACCGTGTCATGCTTGAGGGCTTTGAGGCCCTGGATGTGTACTGAGGTGGGGTTTTCGGAAAACATCACATAGCGGTTGACCAACACAAAGCCAGCCGCCTTGAGCGATAGGGTCAGTTCGGCCCACGCTTTGTGATTCCAGTGATGAAAGGTAAAGACAAGCCGTCCGTGCTCGATCTTGAGCGCCCGGTGGCAAGTTTGCCATATCTCACCCAGCACCTCGCCGTATTTGAAACCGCCGGAAGCGTCCCCCTCTGAGACGGCCGAAGCGAGGGGATCATATTGCCAGTTAGCCTCGTGTGGCAAAAAGAGCCGCAGCCAGACGCGGAAAAAGTTGGACAGGTCGCTGTATTGCACGCTGTCATAGTAGGGTGGGTCAGTCACCACAAAGTCGACGCTCTGTAAGGGAACGTCCAGCGCGGCCGAGTCGGCTTGCAGAAGCAGAAACTGGCTCTGGCCCTCGCCCAGCGCCGCCCACTCTGTTATCGGTTGACCACCATCTATCTCGCCTCGGATGGGGACCTTGGTGCGGTGATTGTCCTGGACGAGTCTTTCCATCGGCTTGATGGCCCACTGCCCCGCTCGCAGGATGCGGTCGTGAAACAACCGTTTCAAGGTGCCTGACGCTTTGTCTGAGAACACGGGGTTGTTTTCCAGCGCAGTGTAGGGAAAGGAATAGGCATGGTGAGAGAACACGTGACGGATAGCGCCGGGACGGCGGATGCCGCTGCCCTTGTAGCCGCACAGCAGCGCGTTGAATTCGAGCGACGTGGAGACTAGCAACGCCAGCCACAAGCGATCTTGATCGGGCAGTTCCGCTAACAGATCGTGCGCCGCGCCCAGGTAGAGTAACTGGCGAGGGGTAAACAACGCTTGAAACGAAGTGATATTCCGGCTCAGCAGGTCCTTAGACTTGGGGCCATCAGGGATAGAAAAATCGCTGGGGTTTCCAAGTTTGACTTGTTGCGTCAACATCTCGGCTTCGGCTAGCAGTACCTGGTCGGTTGGCGCCATCGCTTTGAAAAACTGGCCGTGCTCTGGACAGACGCCCACGACAACCAGAGGAACGTAACGTTGGGAGAAAGGTATATCCAGCAGGTCCTCGAAAGCTGCCAGGCACTTTTCGCAATGATTGGTCCCTTTTTCAAGCAGGGGTCGATCTGATCGAGTCTGACAACGATGGTCGGGGCCGGCATAAACGGCATGACAGCGGGGACAGATATAGATATCATCCCCGTGATTCTCACGCAGCAACAAGCTGTCTAGAAACAGCACTTCCCGGCAGGCGCAGCGGCGGCGCAGGCCATACAGCAGGAAACGCGTCTCGGCCTCGGCGTCGCAGGTGGGGCAGGTGGTGCGGTAGAGCGGGGCCAGTTGCTCGCTCAGTGCCCTAAAGAAACTCTGAAAACGGGCCTTTTTGTGTGCCAGCGGGAGCAAGCTTAGTGTAGCTTTGGCTTGCACTACGGGGATAGGATCAATGTCCACGCCAACGACGTTGGCGCCCATCCGGATGGCTTCGTGCAACGTGGTACCCCCGCCCATCATTGGGTCCAAAATGACCCGTCCTTCCAGACCGCCCGGTTCGTAAAAGTCGCGCTTGAACGGGTCGTCCACCAGTTGCTTGAGGATGTGGCGAAAGGTAGTGCCCGAACGGCGCGCCCACCATTTGTGCAGGTAGGTGTTGGGCCGGTAGAGGTGTTTGTTAAAGGATTCCAGCCGCGCCAGTTCATTGGCGGCCTCTTGGGGAAAGGTTTGGTCAATCGGCACGCCTGAGGTTCCGGCCCGATCAGGCTGGGACCTGGGAAAGTTGAAGCTGAGTTGGACAGATATGGACATTAAGGTGTCCTTTCGGTAACTTGCCTGTGTTCCTTTGTGCAACGGCCTGCAAAAAAATCGTCGCCTAACGATCAAATGACATGTTGAGAGTTGCTGTGTGTCGCAACGTGAGCGATTGGTATGCTGGGATAATACTACCATGCCTTCCCGAGGAATTCACCCACCACCCCGTATTCTTTGCTCCAATGATGTCCTTTTGTCTTTAACGAGTTCCCTTTGTGGCTCAAGTGGGTTGTCTCGCGTCTTTTGCTCACGCTGAGGGTAGTATAGCGTATTCTATTGTGCGGAACAAGCATCATGCTGCGCGAGTTATCCCTTGAGGCCAGGAAGCGGTTTCTCTTGCATGGATAGAGGGCATAGTGGCGGAGATGCGTCGAGTCATGCCCTTTTCATGCTGGGTAGTGTGACCCGAAAGGTGCTGCCCTGATTGAGGATACTGCGCACGCTCACGCGCCCGTCGTGCGCCTCGACGATTTCTTTTACCAACGCCAGTCCCAACCCGGTGCCGCTGTAGCGTCGCCGGGTGCTGCCGTCGACCTGATAAAAGCGTTCAAAGATGCGTCCTAGCTGCTCGGGTGGGATGCCGACGCCGGTATCGCTCACTTCGAAAATGAGCACGTCCGGCTCTGACCACAGGCGCACGGTGATGTGTCCCCCCTCGGGTGTGAACTTTAGTGCATTGTCCACCAGATTGTCCAACACTCGTTCCAGGTGGGTCGGATTGCCAGAGACCGAGGGGATTTGGGGCGCGATCTCGGCCTCAAGCGTCAGCCCGGCGCTTTGCGCGCTGGTCTGGAAATCGATCAGCAAGGCTTGAACTAACTGGGACAGGTCTATTCGTTCTCTTTTGGGCGTCATCGTTTGGGCGGTCACGATGGCGGTAAAGTCGTTCAGTAACTTGGTCAGCATGCGCGCGCGGCGCCGCATAATGCCAATGGCCTCTTTTTGTTCGAGGTTCAATGGCCCCAGCTCTTCGTTGTGCAGCAGGTCGGCATAGCCCC
Organism: uncultured Anaerolineae bacterium; assembly: GCA_964607235.1. Taxonomy (GTDB): domain Bacteria; phylum Chloroflexota; class Anaerolineae; order S140-20; family S140-20; genus CAZSJU01. The sequence goes on from CAZSJU010000206.1 coordinate 4,108, forward strand.
GGATGATGGAGAGCGGGGTGCGCAACTCGTGGGAGGTGTTTTGCAGGAACTCGTCTTTGAGACGGTCCAGCTCTTCCTGGCGTGCCAGGGTCTTGGCCAGTTCCTCGGCGCGACGTTGTGTGTCGGCAAACAGGCGCGCGTTCTCTATGGCCACGGCCGCCTGGTTGGCAAAGGCGCGCGCCAGAGCGGCCTCGGCCGTCCCATAGGCGGCCTCGCGCCGGCTGTCGATGGTCATGTATCCGATGACCTGGCCGCGCACCACCAGCGGCACCCCGATCCAGCCCCGCACATAATCGGCGTTGCCCCAGCCCTCAAAGCGCGAGTCCGTACAAGCATCCGTCAGGCACAGCGGGCGTTGGGTGCGTTGAATCTCGTCAAAGAGGGCGTTGCTGGATGGAAGGTCTTGTCCTATCATCTGTTCCAGCGTTTGAAAGCCCTGGGCGGCGACGATTTGCATGCTTTGTTTTTTTAACAGGAACACGGCGGCGCTGTCATAGGGAATGACCTGTTTCAGGTGTATCAGGATGTCGTCCAGTACCTGGTCCAGGTCCAGGGCCGAGGTCAAGGCGGCCGTCGCTTTGCGCAACGTTTCGGCCTCTTTGTAGCGGCGGCGCTCGCGCTCGAACAGTTGCAATTTAGCGATGGCGGTGGCCAATTGCCCGGCTACGGTGGTTAGCATACGCTCATCCGCTTTGCTAAAGGCTTCCAGTTGGGCGCTCTCGGCATTGATGACGCCGATGACCCGCTCGTCCACTTTGAGCGGCACACACAGTTCCGAGTGGATCTGCTCGTCGTCTTGGATATACTTGGGCTCCTGTCTCACGTCGGTGACGCGCCAGGGTTGGCCGTTCTGCGCCACTGTCCCGGTGATGCCTTGTCCCACCGGGATGTTGTCCCGCGGGATGAGGTGGCGCGTCCTGTAAGAAGGGTGCATGCACAGCACATTTTGGAATTCGTCCAACAGCAGCACGCCAAAGCTGTCCGGATAAAAGGTGTTGCCGATGATTTGGGTCACCCGTTCGATCAGTATGTCCTCTTGGGTTGCCTCGGCGCACGCCTTCGCGACGGCGTGCAGTATGCTCAACTCGTCCAACTGTCGCAGTTCCGCCTCAAACAGGCGGGCGTTCTCGATGGCCACGCTGGCTTGTCTGCCGACTGATTCGGCCAGGGCCAGGTCACGTGCGTCAAAGCTTTTGCCGGCGTCGGTGCTAAACAAGCCCAGCGCCCCCACCGGCGCCTCGCCGTGGCAAAGAGGGATGCCCATAAAGCTGCGCACGCCGGACATGATCCAGTTCAACCGGGCTTGGGGATACACGGTATAGTCGGGCAGCAGCAATGATTGGCCGCTTTCAAAGATCTGGCGGACCAGGCCCCAGTCTTTTACCAGCGACGTCTCGGCCATCTCGGGAGGAAAATAGCACATAAAATCCGCATAGATGTCGCTGTTGGGTGAGAGCAGGACGATGGTGCCCATATCCGCGTCAACCAGTTCAACGGTCAGGCGTACGATGTTTTGCAAAAGGTTGGGCAAATCCAGGGCGCTGCTGATGGCGTGGGTTACCTCGTTCAAGCGCCGCTCGCGGGTGAGGGCTTGGGCGATCTGTTCAAACAGGCGGGCGTTCTCGATGGCCACGGCGGCCTGGTTGGCAAAAGCGCTCAGTGTGTCCAGGTCATGGTCGCTGAACAGGCCTGATTTGACGCGGTTGTCGGCATAGATGACGCCGGTGATTTTTTCCTTTACGCGCAAGGGCACGCACAAGATGGAGCGCAAATGATAGTTGACCACGCTTTCTTGTGTCCTGAAACGAGGATCTGTTTGGGCGTTGGTCGTGACGATGGGTTTGCCTTGTGTGACCACGTGCCGCACGATGGTGCGGCTGATCTGAAATGAGGGACCCTCGATGGTCTGACGATCCATGTTGCGGGCGACCTGGAATGCCAGTTCTCCGTTGTGGACCAGCATCAGGAAACCGCGTTCGGCCTGCGTCAATTGGATGATTTGGTCCATAACCTGCTTGAGCATCTGGTTCAAGCCCAGAGGTGAGTTGATCAGTTGCGTCACGTGAAACAAGGCGGCCAGTTCACCGCCCTGACCTTGTCGCGTGCCATAGTCTTGCGCGAGTTGTTGGGCAGAGGTGGAGAGGCGAGGCAGGAGCGCTTCCATCTCACTCAGTGATTGAGCAAGACGCGCCTGGGGGTCGCTGTCACGCGCTTCTCCCATTTGGTCCAGGGCCAAACGTCCCCGTTCCATGGCGTTGCCCAAGAGTTGCAGCGCTTCCCGCAACGTTATCAGGTCATGTGGTAT
>CAZSJU010000207.1:0-2971 GCA_964607235.1 uncultured Anaerolineae bacterium
TATGGAATACTCGCAATGACAGATGTGCGGCGCTGACAAGTGTCGTCGCAAAAAAACGCTCTTTGCAATGACAGATTCGGAATTGCTGTGGATTTAAGGACGTTTTTCTTACATTTCTAGCACCAGCGTCTTTTCCAGGTCGGTCAGGCTGTGGAATTGGCCGTCCTCGTCCAGGTAGAACGTGTCTTCTAGCCGCACGCCAAAGCCCTGTTCAGGATAGTACAGCCCGGGCTCGATGGTAAAGACGGCGCCGGGTTGCAGGGTATCCTGGTTGCTGTCCATCAGCCCGAAACGCGGGCGGCCGTGGATCTTGAGGCCGGTGCCGTGGCCTAGGCTATGCACATAGCCGTTCTGTTTGGAACGGTCGACGCGGTGCGTGTTGTGCCCCTGACTTTCGAAAATGTCGCACGTGAGCGCCTCATAGCGGCGGGTGGGTGCGCCCGGTTCCAGCGCCGCCACGACCTGTTCAAAACAGGTCTTGACGTCCTGGTAGGCTTTTTTCACCTCGGGCGGGGCGTAACCCAGGCAAAAGGTGCGCGTCATGTCGTGAAAATAGCCGCCGCCCATCTCGCGCGGGAACAGGTCAAACACGATGCTTTGCCCTAGGTGCAACGCGGCATCCGCTTTGCCCTTGCTGTGGGGCACGCCGGCATCGCGGCCGGTGGAAAAGATCATGCCCTCGGGGTCTTCCAGCGCATAGAGGAACAATCGGCCGCGCACAAAGCGCTTGACGTCGCCGATGGTCAGCGGCGTACCGTCCTGCTTGACCAGTGTTTCGACGTCGCTTCCTGCCTGACTGCGGCGCACGACCTGATGGCCCTGGATGAAATCCATCGTCTCACGCATGATGGTGGACGTGGCCTGACCGGCCCGGCGCATGCGCGCGATCTCGTCCGCGTCTTTGGTGGCGCGGGCGACGTCAAAGATGTCGTTCTCATATTCGCCGGTGAGCGTCACGTCTTCCAGGGCGTCGTCCAGCGCCCGGAGCAGCACATAGCTGGCGCCCCGTTCCCCCATGCCGTAAAAGGCGACCCGCCCGTGGACGTCGAGTGTTTGAAAGATCTTGCGATACAATTTGACGTCCGCGGCCAGTGCGTTTTCCGAGGCCATGCGCAGACCGGCATAGTCCAGGTCGCTCATCGACATGGTCGCCAGGCCGCTCTTGACCGCTTCGTCCCGTTCCATGGCGTGGTGGATGAGCACCGGCGCGCGGCCCCGAGGTTTGATCAGGATGCCGCCAGAGATGGCAGCGCCGTGGGTCATATAGTACATCGCGGGGTTGTTGTGCGCGCCGCCGACCACGACGGCAGCGTCGATCTCGCGTTCTTGCAAAAGTTGATCCAGGTCTTGTTTCATGGGTATCCTTTTAAAAATTGCCACAGAGGCAGTGCGTCCCCGTGGGACAGCGAACACAGAGCGTTTTGATTGACTTTTGCGTGCTGTGGCTGGGTGGCTTTAGCGTTGGAATGCTTGGAATGTGCCAAGCAATGTCTCTTCCTGGTCGGGTAGCACCGTGCGCGGGTCCAGGATCAGTTGCTCATCCTGGATGCGGGCGATGACGGGCGGCGTGTTCCGGCGCAACTGGGCAGCCAGGTCGTCGGGCGAGGGCGCCTGGAGCGCCACCAGGTAGGTGGGCAGCGTGCCGCCCGGCAAACTGCCGCCGCCGACGGTAGAGCGTCCCTGGATCACCTCGGCGTCCCAGCCCCACGCGACGAGCTGTGTGGCCCATGTGTGGGCCTGGCGCTCGATCTGGTCGAGTGGGCGGCTGATCATGTGCCACACCGGCACCTGGGTCGTCGCTTCCTCCTTCGTATAGTGAGAGAGCGTCGCCTGCAGGCCGCTCAAGGCGATCTTGTCCATGCGCACGGCGCGCGCCCAGGGATGACGGCGCACGCGCGCCAGCAGCGCTGCCCGGCCGAGTATGAGGCCGGCCTGGGGGCCGCCCAGCAGTTTGTCGCCGCTGCAACACACGACGTCGGCGCCGGCGGTGATGCTCTCCTGGATGGTGGGTTCGTGTTCCAACCCGTAAGCGGCGGTGTCCAATAGCGCGCCGCTGCCCAGGTCGTCGATCACGATCAGCCCGCGCTCGTGGGCCAGCGCGGCCATCTCGGCCAGGCTGGGCTCGGTGACAAAACCGAGCAACTGAAAATTAGAGCGGTGGGCGCGCAGCAACGCGCCGGCATCCTCGTTTTCGGCGATCGCCTGGTAATAGTCGCGCAGGTGCGTGCGGTTGGTGGTGCCCACCTCGATCAGGCGCGCGCCGCTCTGGCGCATCACGTCGGGCACGCGGAACCCGCCGCCGATCTCGACCAACTGCCCGCGCGAGACGACGACGCCGCGCCCGGACAGCAGGGCGGTCAGCACCAGCAGCACGGCCGAGGCGTTGTTGTTGACCACCAGCGCCGCTTCCGCGCCGGTCAGTTGGGCCAGGGCGCGTTCGACGGCCGCCCCGCGACCGCCCCGTTCGCCCGCCACCAGGTCGAATTCCAGGTTGCTATAGCCGCCGGCGACGGCGTGCATCGCCTCCAGTGTAGCCTGGCTCAGGGGCGCGCGACCCAGGTTGGTGTGGATGATCACGCCGGTGGCATTGATCACCGGCTGCAACTGGAGCAGGCCGCGCTGCTCAAAGTGCGTGTGCACGGCCGCCACCAACGTGTCCTGGGACGGCGCGTCGCCGCCGGACAGGATCTCCTGGCGGGCCGCGTCCAGGGCTGCGCGGAGGGCTTTCACGGTCTCGCCGTGGCCGTGCTCGACCACCAGCGCTTGGACCTGGGGGTCTTGGAGCATCTGGTCTACGCTAAAGAGTTGACGCAGTGGATTTGTCATAGTCTGTGAATTCTACCCGATGCCGTGCCAGCGCGCAAGTTGAAACATGAAACCCACATCGTCAAATATGAAACCCACATCGTCAAATACGAAACCCACATCGTCAGATGTGGGAGGGTCACAGCTATGCCAGGTCGTTGGGACG
>CAZSJU010000207.1:3071-6394 GCA_964607235.1 uncultured Anaerolineae bacterium
AGTCCCGTCAGCTTGCTCAGCCGCCGCCAGCCACGCTTGACCTGCAGGGAGCGCAGCCGCCAGGTGCCGACGATGCCGTAGGGCAGGAACATTACCAGGGCGATAAAGATCAGGCCAAAGACCAGCGGCCAGCGCGCGCCGAACCACTGGTAGAAAAAGTGGCCGAAAAACTCCATCAATCCGGCGCCCAGCATCGGCCCGATGAGCGTGCCGATGCCGCCCAGTATCGTCATAATCAGCGCGTCCATGGTGAGGCCGGTCCCCGTCATAGAGGGCGTCGCGCTCATGGTCCACAGCGCATACAGCCCGCCCGCCAGCCCGGCGACGACGGCCGAGGTGACAAAGGCCAGGGAACGGTAAACGGCAGGGTTATAGCCGATCATGCGTGTCCGGCTCTCATTCTCGCGCAGCGCGATAAAGACGCGGCCGGTGGGTGAGTGGATGATGCGGCGCGTGACAATGTACATGATGACGGCAAAGGCCAGGCCGATAAAATAAAAGCGTAGCCGGTACTGGGTAGGGTTTAGCCAGGCAGGGATGGAAACGCCGTGCAACCCCTCGTCGGCGCCGGTATACTCGACAAAGTCGGTGGCTTTGGACAAGATGTGAATCGCTTCAGCCATCGCCAAAGTGATCATGGCGAAATAGGCGCCCTTGACGCGCGCCGAGACGGCGCTAAAGAGCAGACCCAGCAGGATCGCGACCGCCATCGCCAGCAGGAACCCAAGCAGGACCAGTAGCGCCTCGACCGCGACGCTGGGGTTTTCGACCAGGTCCGGGACGACGTGGGCCATGAACAATGCCATAGCATAGGCGCCGCCCCCGAAAAAGGCCGCGTGTCCGAAGGACAAGATGCCCGTATAGCCCAGCAGCAGGTCGTAGCTCATGGCATATACCGCCATGACAAACATCACGATGAGCTGGCCTTGCCAGAACTTGGGCGTCCCCTCGCCCACCGGGGTGCCGCTGATCATGCTAAAGATAAAGGGGAAAAGGATGAGCCCGGCCAGCACCAGGAGCGTGCTCCATTGTCCTTTGAACCACGCCCACCAGCGATTGCCGGAGGATGCCTGGCGGGTGTTTGTCTCTAGTGTGCTCATGCTTTTACTCCTTCTTCCCTAGCAGGCCAGATGGGCGTGCCAGCAGCACGATGGCCATAATGATCACCGTCGAAGCGGCCGAGATGGATGGCGTCAGGCTGAACTTGAGCGCCAAATAGTCGCCAAAGGCGCGCGCCAGTCCCAGCAGCAACGCGCCGATGGCTGCGCCGGTGGTGCTGCCCATCCCTCCGATGACCACGGTGATAAAGCCTTGCATCAGGAAACGGTCACCCATAACCGGCTCGACCGGGATGAACGGCGCGGCGCCGATGCCGCCCAGCGCCGCCAGCCCGGCGCCCAGCGCAAAGACCAGGGTAAAGACGCGGCGCACGTTGATGCCCAGCGCCTCGACCATCTCTCGGTCCTGCACGCCGGCGCGGATAATCATGCCCAGGCGGGTGTATTTGAGCAACGCCGTCAATCCCAGGAACATCACGACGCCCAGGACGACGATAAACAGGCGATAGCTGGGAAAGGTGACGCCCATGATGTCTATGGTGGTGTTGTTGCCGCTGAACCAGGCCAGCAGGTTTTCGGCTTTGCCGGGCTGGGAGAACAGCGGCGGGCGGCTCATCTGATAAGGCAAGGGATCCCACAGCAACTGGATCAATTCCGAGATCACAAAAGCCAGGCCCATCGTCACGATGACCTGGAACAGCGGCCGCACGTACAAGGTGCTGATGAGCGTGATCTCGACGGCAGCGCCAAGACCGGCGCCCACCAGCGCGCCGACGATCAGCGCCAGGAAGAATCGCAGGTTCCCGTTCATCTGTAAAACCGTGATGGGGCCGGATTCCCGGATCAGCACGGCGACGAGGCTAAGGGCCAGCAGGATGCCCATGGTTACGGCGCTCTGGCGTATCCTATCTCGACGCACGACCCGCGTCTTGTCACCGGGGCGGGCCTGGGCCAGCGCCAGCAACATTCCGGACAGCAGCAGCAGCGCCGGGCGGGTCCAAAAGGTGCCCAGAGCTTCTTGGGGCGTCGCCTCGGCCAGCGGGTCGGCTGCGACCATCGTGGCGACCATGGCTGTCTTGGCCAGACCACGCAAATCCAATCCCCACACGCCCAGCACGCCCACGGCGATCGCGGCCAGGATGATGGCGATGCGCAGTTGGCGTTGCCAGCGTTCCGGCACCGGCCAGTTGATCACCAACGGGTGTATCAATGTGGTCGCGGTCAGGCCCGTCATCAGGGCCAGAATCAAGGGGGCCAGGCCGAACAGGAAGGTGGGGTTGGTGTAAAATTGCCAGCCCGCGTAAGCGCCAACCATGAACATGGAGCCTTGGGCAAAGTTGAGCACGTCCATCAAGCCAAAGATCAGCGTAAGGCCGGCGGCGACCATAAAATACAGCGCGCTGAGCGTCAAGCCCGAGAGCGCCGTGCGCACGAATGGCTTTTGCCCCATAGCCCGCCATCCGATGAGGCTTAGTACGATCAATGCCACCATGATGGCGATAAACGTGCTGTTGCGTTGCCAGAACGTCTGTTGCTTCATCGTTAACCCCTTTGCGGTTTGACTATAGCGCCGAGGTACTGACGGATCAGAGCCTCGTCTTGTACCAGTTCGCTCATCAGACCTTCGTGTACGCTCTTGCCGTCGTCAATGATGTAATAATATTCCGCCAACTGGCTGGCCATGATAAAGTTTTGCTCCACCAGCAGCACCGTGGTCGCGGCGCTGAGCTGGCGGATGGCCTCCATCATTTGCTCGATGAGGATTGGGGCCAGGCCCTCGCTGGGCTCGTCGATGAGCAACAGTTTGTTATCCGGCACCAAGGCCCGCGCCACGGCCAGCATCTGTTGCTGGCCGCCGGAGAGATGGTTGCCCGGCAGTTTATACAGGCGTTTCAGGTCGGGAAAGAGCCCAAAGATAAAGTCGGCTTTGCGCGCCAGATCGCCCTTTTTGCGTTCCGAAATCTTTAAATTTTCGGCCACGCTCAGGTCGCGAAAGATGGCCCGGTGCTCCGGCACATAGCCGATGCCCATCGCGGCGACGTCAAAGGCCCGTTTGCCATGAATCTCCCGGCCGTCAAAGATGACCTGGCCCTCCTGGGGTGGGGTCAGGCCCAAGATGGATTTGAGCGTGGTGGTCTTGCCGGCGCCGTTGCGGCCCAGCAGCACGGTGATGCTCTGCCGGCGCACCTTGAGAGAGACACCTTCCAGGATGTGGAACTGGCCGATAAAGGTGTGAATGTCGTTGACGTGCAGCATGTCGTTCAT
>CAZSJU010000208.1:0-6385 GCA_964607235.1 uncultured Anaerolineae bacterium
ATATTGATATTGGGACCGGGCATTTAAAACCTATGGACGTCATCCGCGACCTTTTTACCAATAATGAAACCCTGCTCTTGTTTGTCTATGGCCAGGTCTATTTTATGCTCTCCATCTCTATCGTCTTGCGCTCGCATCCGCATAGCCGATTAGAACTGGCCCGCACCCTGCCCTTGCTGGCCGCCTTTGGATTTACCCAGGCGTTGGTCAAGTGGGGAGATGTGTTTATCCCGATCCAGACCGATCACGTGCCGACCACATTCATCTCGGTGCTGCACGTGAGCCAACTGTTTTTATCAGGTCTCTCTTTTACTTTTCTGCTCGCCTTTGGGCTAAAAGTGATGACGCTCCGCTCCTGGGAACCCAAAGCCATACGCTTGCTGCCACCCGTGATCTATTTGCTGTGGATCGGCGGTGTATTTGTCTTGTGGCTGTTCGACATTGCGCCCACCGACGACATCATCCGTATCGCTGACGCGATTAGCCGCTATCTGTTAGTGTTGCCCGGCGGATTATTGGCCGCGACCGGACTCTACCGGCAAACAAAAGGCACGATCAGTTCAATGGGCGCCCCCATCGTCGTCACATTCTTACGCGCTGCAGCCATCGCGCTGTCTTTTTATGCGCTCCTGACCGGCGTGCTGGTCCCACCGGCGCCGTTCTTTCCTGCCAACGGGTTGAATCAAGACATCCTGGATCATTCCCTGGGTATACCGGCAGAGCTTTTCCGTGCACTGGCCGGGTTTGTGCTGACCTACTCGATATTGCAGGCCCTCAAGATATTCCAGATCGAGACCAAAAACTGGATCGATGAAATAGAGCGCACGCGCGCGCTGGCAAACGACCGCGAACGTATTGGCCGCGAGTTGCACGACGGCACGATCCAGTCGATCTATGCAGCCGGCCTGATTTTGGAGGACGTGCGCCTCGCTTTAAAAGATGAACCGGAACGCGCATACGCACAACTGGACCGGGCCATGACGAGCCTGAACCGCACCATCCAGGACATTCGCAGTTACATCTTTGACTTGCGCCGTGACCAGGTGACCGAAAATATCGAGACGAGCCTGAACCGGCTTATCAAGGACTTTCGCGTCAACACATTGATCGACGTCAACCTGCAAGTCAAAGGCAAAAAACATCAAGATCTAGAACCAGACCGGGTGCAGAATCTATACCAGATCGCCCAGGAAGCGCTGACCAACGTCGCCCGGCATGCCCAGGCCTGCCATGTCAACGTTCAACTGCGCTACGGCGAACAGCAATTGATGCTACGCATCGCCGACGACGGCATCGGTTTCCCCGTATCCGGCGTCAACAGCGCCGGGCGCGGACTGAAAAACATGCGTGAGCGAGCCCAGTTGTTAGAAGGAGCGCTAGTAGTCGAAGGAACGCCGAACGAGGGCGTCACAGTGGTGCTCACCATACCTTACGCAACCAACTAGATGGACAAGTGCGAACTATCGCCGCACAAATACCAAACAAGAATTGAGGGACCTTATGAAACAACTGCGCATCATCATCGTGGACGACCACGAGGTCGTCCGGTTGGGATTACGGACGCTACTTGATCGCCACACCAATTTTCACGTCATAGACGAAGCGGGCACGGCCCGTGAAGCCATCGAAAAGACGTTGAGCCAACAACCGGACGTCGTCGTGATGGACGCGCGTCTGCAAGGCGGCAGCGGCATCGAGGCCTGCCGGGAAATCGTGGCCCAAGCGCCCGAGATCAAGATCATCATCCTGACGTCTTATGCCGAAGACGAGTTGCTATTCGACGCCATCTCGGCCGGCGCGGCCGGCTATGTACTCAAACAGATCGGCGGTGATGAGCTGGTACGCTCGATCGAATCTGTCGGCAAAGGCGAAGCACTCTTGGACCCCAGCCTGGTGCAAAAGGTCTTTGCGCGGGTGCGCGAAGCCGCCCGCAAAGAAGAAGCCGCTTCCTTTGCCGAGTTGACCGACCAGGAACTGCGTGTGTTGGCCCAGGTCGCCGAAGGCAAAACCAACCGCGAAATCGCCCAAGCCCTTTACCTGGGCGAAGGCACGGTGCGCAACTATGTCAGCAGCATCTTGAGCAAACTCAACCTGACCAATCGCGCCGAAGCGGCGGCCTATGCCGTCGAACACAACCTGAAAGACTATATATGACCCTTGCCCGCTCCCCAGAATAAGGTATAATTACCGTTTGTTAAATGCGATCAAGAGTATACAATATGAAGGCAGACTTGAGCCACCCATCTCCCATTAACAACTCATCCCGCTGCCCCCAATGTGGGACGACCCACCCGAAACAGGCGGGCCATAATCGCATGACGTGCCATCAATGCGGCTTTCGTTTTTGTCCAGAATGTGACTATTATCGGCATCGCCTGGGGACTAACTTTTGTCTGGCTTGCGGCGCCGTCTTTGACCAGGACGTGGCGCGCCGGGTGCCGGCGCTGCCCGGCTATCTGGACCGACACGTCTCCCACTCGGTGTCCTTGATCAACTTGTGGTTCCTCGCCTGGGTGGCCCTCACCGTCAGCGGTGGCCCGCTGTGGCTTTATGCCATCATTTGTAGCACGCTCTCCCTGTATTGGCTGATTCACTATTGGCGCTTCAAGCAACGCACCGGCCTGGTTCACGCGGCACGCTACATCGGCGGCATCGGCCTCAGCGTCATCATCACGATGGTGCTGCTCATCCTGCTACAACTGTGGCTGATCCGCCAACCTGTAGAATGGCAAAACATCGACCTGTGGGCCTTTATCCTGGCCGCCATGCTGCTCATGCCCCTGGGCATCCTGATCCCCCCCGCAGTGATGCAATCCAAATTCGGCGCCCAGATCGCCCAAGAGACCACCACCTATGCCACGCGTTGGATCGTCCTGGAACAGATGCGCTACAGAGACACGCTCTTGCTGCGCATTCCCGACGTGCGAGATCTGCCGCCAGTTGCAAGCTATCAAGATCAACTGTGAAAAAATATGCGATACGCACACCAAAAAGACAAAAGGGCCTTGACAGAACCCCGCCCCTGCACTATAATGCCCCAGTTTGCCGCCATAGGCGGATTTTACGCCCGTTATCCGAGGTGCTGGGCACCTCAAAAGTTTGACGTGAGGGACGCGCACAACAGCACCCCGTCTCCACTCTATTGACCTTGTGGTATCCTCACTGGAGAAAGGAACCCAATGAGAGATCGCGACACATTCTGGTTTACATTTATCGCCATCCTGGCACTGATCGCACTATGGATCAACCTGCCGATCGAACACCCCCAGTGGGTGAATAACCTTTTGCTTTGGCAGTCGGAGGAAAGCAAAAATTACAACCGCACGAGCAACACCGACCCGGTGCGCATCCGCCAGGGCTTGGATTTGCAAGGCGGGATCCAGGTCTTGATGCAAGCCCTGCCGGTTGAAAGTGGAGCCCAGAGCGAGGCCGAAGCGCAAGCCATGCTCGCGGCATCCCTAGAGACGGCGCGCAACATCATTGAGCGCCGCGTCAACAGCCTGGGCGTCTCGGAAGCCCTGGTACAGATCCAAGGCAACGACCGCATCGTGGTCGAGTTGCCCGGCATCGATGACCCCGACCTGGCCGTCAGCACCATCAAAGAAACAGGCCTGCTCGAGTTTGTTGACACCGGCGCGACGCCCTTACCCGCCGGCGCCCCCATCCGCACGACCTTCAACCAGGCCACAGCCACACCCGTGCTGACCGACTCGCAAACCATCTCACCGACGCAAGGGCCGATCTATGAGACCGTGTTCACCGGCCGCGACCTCAAACAGGCCTTTCCGGCGCGCAACCAGACCACGGGCGAATATTACGTGGCGCTCGAGTTTCAGCCCGAAGCCGCGCAGACGTTGGCCCAATACACCACGGCCAACATCGGCCAGTTCCTGACCATCGTCCTGGATGGCCAGGTCGTCTCTAGCCCGCGCATCCAAAGCGTCATCCCGGATGGCCAAGCCACCATCCAGGGCGACTTTACCTTCCAGGCCGCGCGCAGTCTCGGCATCCAGTTGCAATACGGCGCGCTGCCGGTGCCGCTGGCCGTCGAGTCGCAGCGCAGCGTCGGCGCGTCGTTGGGCGCCGAGTCCATCGAAAAGAGCATCAACGCCGGCATCATCGGCCTGTTGGCCGTGCTGCTCTTTATGATGGTTTACTATCGCCTGCCCGGCCTGCTGGCCAGCCTGGCGTTGGTCATCTATGCCCTGCTCAACCTGACCGCGTACCGGCTGCTGCCCGTCACGCTGACCCTGCCCAGCATCACCGGCTTTTTGCTCTCTACCGGCATGGCGGTGGACGCCAACATTCTGATCTTTGAGCGCATGAAAGAAGAGCTACGGCGCGGGCGCAGCCTCAGGAGCGCCATCGAGGCCGGCTTTGATCGCGCCTGGACCTCTATCCGTGACTCGAACATTTCGAGCCTCATCATCTGCGCCATCCTGTATTGGCTAGGGTCCGGCTTTAGCGTGCTGGGCCTCAAGCTGACCGGCGCCCCGGCGGTCAAGGGCTTTGCCATCACCCTGGCCATCGGCGTAGTGATCAGCATGTTTACCGCAGTAATCGTCACGCGCACCTTTCTCCGGCTGATGTTTGGCTGGTTCGGCGAAAAATTGCGCGACCATCATCACCTGTTGGGGATATAGGAGACAAACATGTACAACATTGTCGAAAAGCGACGCTGGTACTACTTGCTCTCATTACTCGTCATTGTCCCCGGCATCGTGGCCATGATCTACTCGACCGTCGAGTACGGTTCACCGGTGCGTCTGGGCGTGGACTTTGAGAGCGGCAGCAAATTTGTGCTCAAGCTGACCGCCCCAGCCAGAGAGGACGACATCCGGGACATATTCGAGTCTTACGGCCTCAACAACCCCCTCGTCACCCGCCTGGGCAACCCGTCCGACAACGTGTGGCAAGTCCGCACCAAGTTTATCGAGGCCAGCGAGGCCGAGACGATCCTGGCGCAACTAGGCGCCGAGGTCGCGCCCGTGGACAAGTCCGCCTCATCGGTGGACAGCGTGAGCCCGGCCATCAGCCAGGAAGTGACACAATCGGCGGCCATCGCCGTCGCCATCGCCTCCGTGCTGATCCTGCTCTTTATCGTGTGGTCCTTCCGCCGCGTGCCCCAGGCCTTCCGTTACGGCGTGTGCGCCATCGTCGGCATGCTGCACGACATCATGGTCGCTATGGGCCTCATGGCGATCCTGGGCATCTTTTTCGGGTGGGAAGTCGACGCGCTATTCATCACCGCGATGCTCACCGTCATCGGCTTTTCCGTCCAGGACACCATCGTGGTATTTGACCGCATCCGCGAAAACATCCCCAAGTGGCGCAATGAGAGCTTTGAAAGCATCACCAACCGCAGCCTGCTAGAGACGGTCCACCGCTCGCTGGCGACACAGCTCAACGCCATCTTTGTCATGATCGCCATCCTGCTGTTCGGCGGCGCCAGCATCCAACAATTCATCACCATCCTGCTCATCGGCATGCTCAGCGGCACCTACTCGTCGCTATTCATCGCCGTGCCGCTGCTGGTCTCTTGGGAAAAACGCGACCTACAACACCTCTTCCGGCGCGGCCTCCCAGCCTAACCGACCCACCGACCAACCTTGCAAACCAAAGGCCGGACGCCATACAGCGTCCGGCCTCTTTTAAACCGAAACCCACGACGTCAGTCGTGCGGAGCTTCACAGCTCACCCAGGCCAATAACCGTAAAAATAAAGTTGCCGACAGTGCCCCTGTAAAGTATAATCAACAAGAGAACTTTAAGCCGGAGGGTAGAGATCTATGGCTGTTAATATACAAGCATTAGTAGAGGCCGGCGTGTATCCAGATGCTGAAACCGCCGTCCAGGAAGCTTTGCGTGTGCTGTGGCAAGAGCGCCCGTCTGTACGCATTGACGTCGCCGTGTATCGTTATCGTACGCAAGGACTCTCTGTCGCCAAGGCAGCAGCGTTAGCCGGCGTGTGTTTCGACCGCATGAAAGAGATTTTGGCCGAACGTGGTGTGCCCTTGCGTCTAGGGCCGGAGACCATAAAAGAGGCCCGCGCCGAACTGGACGATTTAGAACGGATGCGCTCGTGAATCGCGTCGTCAACTGTACGGTGCTTTCAAACTTTGCCGCGGTTAGCCATTTAGACTTGCTGCGCGACACAATCGGTCCTTTGTATCTGCCAGGCGGAGTGTATGACGAAATCCTTGCCGGACAGATGGCCGGCTATGCATTTTACGACGACATCGAAAAGCACATCCGGCCGTTCGTAGCGGATGGCTGGTTACACCTGCTCACAATGACCGATGAAGAGCTACAACTTTCCGCGTCCTTGCCGTCCCGTCTTCACCAGGGCGAACGTGCCTGTCTATGCATTGCGCGTCAGCGCGGCT
>CAZSJU010000209.1:0-6355 GCA_964607235.1 uncultured Anaerolineae bacterium
ATGTGCATTATACTTTCCATCCCTCATCGCCGCTCTGCCCTCTCGCCGTGTCATTGACGCTAAAGATCAAACAAGCCATCGCCGAGGTCCCAGGCGTGCGCCAGCAGACCATCCAGGTCACCGGCTATGTCCAGGCTCAACAACTGACTGAATTGCTCAACCAGTCGACGTCAACCGCAAGTCAAGCCTGACGCTGTCACGGTGCAAAGGGCACAAAGCGTTGGCGTCCCAGTGTTTATGGGTTATAATCCCGCGAGGTGTTTGATGACTCGACGGACTTTTTATCAGAGGTGAGATATGTGTCAAGCGACCGTTTACGTTGATAATGAAAAGATCATGGAGGACGTCACCTCCATCCAAATCACGCCGGAAGGCATCCAGTTATCGACTTTTTTTGAGGCGCCCAAGCTCGTGCGCGCCAGGATCCGCGAGATCGATCTGTTAAAACATCGGGTCTGGTTAGATACCATCGCCGAGCCAGAAGCGACAGCAGCACCTGAGCAAGCAATATAAAAGACGAGTGAGGAACGATGTTATGAACGACCTGCAAAAGTTACGTATCCTGCTAACCCATTGGATTGAACACAACCAAGAACACGCCGACGAGTTTCGCCGTTGGGCTGAAAAAGGCCAAGAAGCCAAACCTAAAATATTAAAAGCCGCCGAACTCATGGGCGACGTCAACCAGGCTCTGGAACAAGCTCTGGAAAAGCTGGGTGGTCCCCCCGAGCAGACTCACATGCACGAACACCGGCACGCCGACGGGACAGTGCACAGCCACGCACATTCACACAGGCACCCGGGTAAAGCACACGACCATGGGCACACAACGTCCGAATTGCCGGACCATGACCGTGACCTCTAGTCCTCTCGACTGCGTCGTGACGTAAAAGCTATTTGGGGAACATAGAGATGACGACCTGTTTATGGATTGACCCGGCGATGGGCATGGCGGGGGACATGTTTGCGGCCGCGCTCATCGGGTTGGGAGCGCCTCGTCGCGAGATGCTGCAAGCGATGAAAGCCGCCGGTGACCTGTTTGGCTGGACAGACATCCACACTCACGTCGACTTTATGCCTGGCGATGAACCGGCGCTACAGTTGCACATCAATTGGCTGGCGGACGACGAGACGCTCGCCTACGCGCAAGCTGAGCATCTGTTGGCGCAGGCGTTGGACCAGACGGGCCTCAGGGGTCCATACGCTGAATTTGCCCGCCGGGCACTGCAAGCGCTGATCGATGCTGAGCACCAAGCTCACAGTGGAGAGCTGCGCCATTTGCACCATCACGATAACACGACACCCCACTTGCACGCGCTCCCCGAGGGACACTTGCACGAGGCACAGGACATCCTGATCGACGTCATGGGCGCGGCGTGGGGGTTGCAAGCGCTCAATGTAAATCTGTCACACGTCACTTGCCTGAGCCCCATACAGGTCGGCGGCGGCCACGTGTTCACGTCTCACGGCCAATTACCGGTCCCTGCCCCGGCCACCCGGTTGATCCTGGAAGCCCTTGACGCGCCCTATGCATCAGGCCCCGTCGAGTTTGAGTTGCTCACACCCACCGGGGCCGCCATCCTGGCCGGGTTGCGCCCGGCCTTTGTGGATCGCCAGGGAGCCGAAATTGTGGGCGCTCGCACCGGGTGGGGGTTGGGTCAGAGAAAAACAGACCGGCCTAACGCCTTGCGGCTGGTTATATCAGATCAAAGTTTTTGAAAGGATTTAGCACATCATGTTAACCGTAGAACAAATACGCAAAGCACTAAAAAGGATCATGGACCCCGAATTGAAACGCAGCATCGTCGATCTGGGCATGGTGCAAGATATCGCTATCGAGGATAGCCACGTGCAGCTTACCCTGGCATTGACCACGATGGCTTGCCCGCTCAAGGACCGCATCGCAGAGGATGCCCGGCAAGCGATTCTAGCGCTGGACGGCGTCGAAAAAGTAGACGTCGAACTGACCGAGATGACGGCCGAGCAAAAACAACGCATCAGCCAGGGCGCACAAAAGAAACCTGGAGAAGCCGCCCATTTGAACCACGTCAAACACGTCATCGCCGTGATGAGCGGCAAAGGCGGCGTGGGTAAATCTCTGGTCAGTGGGTTGCTGGCCGTGTCACTGCGCCGCAAGGGATATACCGTCGGCGTGTTGGACGCAGACATCACCGGCCCCAGCATCCCCAAGATGTTCTTCCCCCACGGCGCTCGACCGGGCGCCAGCCCTATGGCCATCCTACCCGCTGAGACCGAAACGGGCATCAAGGTGATGTCCATCAACCTGCTACTAGAACGCGAGGACCAGGCCGTCATCTGGCGCGGTCCGCTCATCAGCGGCGCGATTCAGCAATTCTGGGGTGACGTGCTGTGGGGCGATATGGACTATCTGGTCGTAGACTTGCCGCCAGGCACGTCCGACGCCTCACTGACGGTGATGCAAGCCCTCCCCGTGAGCGGTGTCGTATTGGTCACGTCACCGCAAGACCTGGCAGGCATGGTGGTGCGCAAGGCTGCCCAGATGGCCAGCCACCTGGACATACCAATACTGGGACTCGTTGAGAACATGAGCTACTTTGTGTGCCCGGACACCGGCAAGCGCCATGACATCTTTGGCCCCAGCCACGCAGAAGCGGTCGCCTCCCAACTGCGCATTCCCTTCTTGGGTCGCCTGCCCATTGATCCAGAAATCGCCAAGCTGTGTGATGCAGGACGGGTTGAGGATTATGCGGCTGAGCCGTTCAACCCCATCGCCGAGCGGTTGGCACAAACAATACCGGTGAAAGAGTAGCACAAGATCGTCTGCACCAACAAAACACTTGACAATCAGCGCACATCCTATCTTCCCGAAAGCCGTGGCTTTCGGGAAGATCTTTTTTCGCGTCCAAAGACTCCGGCCTCATTTTGAAATGGGCTGTCTTTCAATGAGCGTAACGACTAGTGTCTTTTCCTCTGTACCCACGGCGCTCAAGTAAACATCCTCAACGATGGCGTCAAAGGGCACGTCAACGGCTCGCCCCTCCAGGCATCCT
Source organism: uncultured Anaerolineae bacterium (assembly GCA_964607235.1). GTDB lineage: Bacteria > Chloroflexota > Anaerolineae > S140-20 > S140-20 > CAZSJU01. The sequence continues at coordinate 3,033 of CAZSJU010000209.1, forward strand.
AGCGTCTCACTCTTCTTTACGCTATCTCCAACATCAAGCTCAAACAGCAACGTGTCCAGCTTGATGACAACCCGATACCTGGTCACACTCATATTACGCCTCGCCTCCAAAAGGGGCAAAAGATCATACAGCGCGACTAACTTGGCCCTCCACCTCTGTCCCTCGCTGCCATCCAACATAGACAGCCCCCCCGACAAGAGCTGTAAAGGGTGCCACCGTAACCAAGCCAAAACTACCCACCACAGTCCGTAGTATTTCGGCTGCCACATAATTGGTGTTGATAATGTTGAGCGGCGGCACGCCTTGGGCCATAAAGACCATCAATAACGCCATATACCCAGAAGCGTACGCCATGAGCAAAGTGGTCACCATCGTGCTCGTCATATTGCGCCCCACGGCAAAGCCTGATTGCACCAACTCTTTGAACGAGAGATCAGGACGTTTCTGGATGACCTCATTCATAGAAGTAGACACGTCTATAGCCACATCCAGCACTGCGCCCGAAGCTCCGATAAAAATCGCTGCTATAAACACATGTGCCAGATCCAGGTTCTCAAACCCACTGTATAGCAACGTCTCTGAAAAAGGCTGAACCGCACCGTGTAAGTTAAATGCAGGGAACAGGAGCAAGGCCAACCCACAAGTCAACGAAATACCCAACAGTGATCCCAAAAAAGCAACCAACGCCGTCTTGTTGACCCCGGCGACCAGGTACAAAGTCGCTGCCGTTAACAATGTCACCACCCCCAGGGCGATCAGGATAGGGTCTCGGCCCAGCAGAATATTGGGTAGCAGCACCTTCCAGATGAGCAACACAGCAAACATAAAAGACAACAATGCCCTGAGCCCACTCCAGCCAGCAAAACCGATTAACAGCACCGAAAAAAGTACCACCAGTAACAGCTCGACGTCCAATCGATAGTGATCGTAAGCTGTGGCCTGTACCAGACGGCCCCCTTGATGATTCAGGACCAAAAAAGCCGTGTCACCGATCCTGAACATCTTGTCAGTTTCCATCTTGCCCAGGAGCATGTTATTGGCTTCCACCACCTGACCTTTTTGCGCCCCTTGTAGAATCTTGACCTGCAGGATCTGTTCCCCTTGCTTGACGATGCCAAACTGTTGGACGTTCGAGTTATCTATCTCCAACACCTCCGCCTGGACCCGTTCTACATCCTGGGCAAAAGGGCTGTCAAAACCGCTGGGCACGAGGAGAATAATCGACGACAAGACCAAGATGATCAGGACAAGGGCCATATCCTTGTTGAGCGCCTGCCTAAGCCTGGCAAAAGAGACCATTCTTTTTCCCCACCTTCTAGACAAGAGAGCAAGATGGGCCAAGCCCACCTTGCTCCCCAACTATGCTCATATGCGTTCGCTTTAGAATCCGGCGACAGTGACCATGCTGTGGTTCACGTCGGTTTGGTCATAGTAACCGCTGAACATCTCTTGGCCAACACCCAGGGCAGACGTCTGCACCGGGATACCCGTGTGCGAATAGGACGTCCAGGAAATGCCGGCCTTCTGATTCAGGATCGTCGTGAGCTTGACCGCCAACGGTTCATAGCCACCGTACAGCAGATAGGTATAGTCATCCTGCGAACGTTCCTCCTCACCCAACATGCTGCTGATGAAAGCCTCTTGGAGAACCGCCAACTCGAGGTCGGTGAGCACCAGGCCGAGCTCCCGCGCCGCTTCCTCGTCGCCCTCGTCAGCCCTGGCTTGGAGTGCTTCCCGCTCTTCGCTGGGCAAGACCTTGAGACCAAAGGCCTCTTCGATCCAAGGCATCACGTCTTCAAACTTGGCATCCGCTGCCGTGTGCGTTTCCTTGTATTCGTTGAGCAGTTCGCTGAACGCGACGTAGGACATTGTCTGGCGTTCGATCTTGTCAAAGAAAGCAGAGTACTTGGTGCCGGCAAACCCGATCGTCATACCGCCAGTCTCGTGATCACCCGTGACCACAATCAAGGTCTCATCGGGATGCTGCTCGTAAAACTCGATCGCTTCCTGGATGGCCTGGTCAAAGACCAACGTGTCATGGATGGCCGCGCCAGCGTCGTTAGCGTGGCACGCCCAGTCGATCTTGCCCCCTTCGACTATCATAAAGAAACCGTCAGGATTATCAAGCAGCTCGATACCCTTGGCAACGTACTCGACCAGTGAGATATCGTCCGCTGGCCGGTCCAGCTCATAGTACAGCGCGTTGCCGTCCGCAGGATAAGGGCTCATGGCCCACACAGAGCCGACGCCAGGCTCTAGCTTTTCAAAATCTTTACGGGTGTTCACGATGGTAAAACCATTGTCCTTGGCCGCCGCGATGGCATCGGGCTGTTCCCCGTCATTGCCCGTCGGGCGCTTGGGTGGGCCGCCGGCAAAATAGTCGAAATCGCTGTTAGCCAGTTCCATGCTGATCTCGTAATAGTTGCCGCGAGAGGGCTGGTGGGCGTAAAAAGCGGCCGGCGTGGCATGGTCGATAGAGACCGAAGAGATGACACCGACCTTCATGCCGTGTTCCTTGGCCATCTCGGCGATGCTCTTGTATACATTTGTGCCCGAAGCGTCCATGCCGACCACGCCGGACTTGGTCTTGTAGCCCGTGGAAAGCGCCGTGCCCGTGGAAGCCGAGTCGGGGATGACACTGGTCAGGTCGTAGGTGGTATTCATACCCTGCACCGGGAACGTATTCATCACCAACTTTGTTTCCTCAGGTCGCGCGTTCGCTCCAGCCGTGGCCGCCAGGAAAAGCTCGGCCGCGTTACGCTGCGCGACACCCATACCGTCGCCAATGAACAAAAAGATGTACTTGGCGTGGGATGCCGGCTCGGGTGTGACCGTGACAGATACCAGCACCTCTTTTTCGACGACGACGGTCGCCAGAACTTCTTTTTCAACGAGAACCTGCTTCTCAACTTCGACAGTTTGTACAATTGGCTTTTCGACGACAACTTCTTTCTCAATGATCTCCGGCTCCGCCTGGCAAGCCGTAAAGAGTAACGAAAGGACCAGGATGAGGGCAACCCCCAACCCGAATATGTTTTTACGCATTATCTTCTCCTTTTAATAGTTGGAAAACGCAAATCAGGGATGAAAAGAAAAAAGCTATCTAGCGATCTCCACCTCCTTAACGCAATACCCCCACCCGCACCGCGAGTGACAAAAGGATTTGTCGTGCCATCATGTTTTTGGTCCGAGTAAAAGGCCGCGGCGACAATAGTACGGCTCCCCATCACCAGCTAGCCAAGAGTAAACATACCACGCCTTTATTAACGCTTCGTTTTAGAATGTTTAATAGATGGTTACAAGATTGTTAATAGTATTTTAAG
>CAZSJU010000210.1:0-2524 GCA_964607235.1 uncultured Anaerolineae bacterium
CGGTCGCGCAACGGCGCCAGGTCCAACAGGTCCAGCGCCTCTTCGACGCGCACGCGCATCTCTTGGCGGGGCAACGCCGCGTTCTCCAGGGCAAAGGCGATCTCGTCCTCGACCTGGTTCATCACAAACTGCGCCTCGGGGTCCTGGAACACAAACCCAACGTGGCGACTCATCACCTGCGGGGTCGCCTCCACCGGGTCCAAACCAGCCACCGTGAGCTCGCCCGCCAACGTCCCCCCGCTAAAGTGGGGTACCAGGCCATTGATGCAGCGCAACAAGGTGGACTTGCCCGCGCCCGACGGCCCCACGATCAGCGTGAATAGCCCTTCAGGCAGGTGCAGGTTCACGTCTTGCAACGCCGGGCGCGACGCCTCGGGATAAGTGTAACTGACATGCTCAAAAGTGATCATATCCGGCCTTTTTTCCCGTCCACGGCCCAGCGGGCATTGAGACTGCGATTCAAATTCGAGAGCGCCAGCCAGGCCCGCCGCGTGCCCTTGCGCGCGGTCATGAGACTCTCGGCATCCCACCGCGCCAACTCTTCCGGCAGGCTGGCCTCCAACGTCTCTAGCGCCTGCCAGGCCTGTGTCAGGTAATTCAAGGCCTCAACCGTCGGGGTATCCCCCGGCTGACTCGATTTAACATTCATCATATCCTCAAAAATTGTGGGCATAGGTCTCTCCTCAGCGACGTACCAACGCCAGCACAGGTCCCAGCAACCCTAGCGAGATCAGAGCGATGACAGGGTCAAAGCTGGGCCAACTCAACGACGGATAAGGATAATAAAACAGCGCCACCCGGTTCAAACCGGGCAACAAAAACAGCGCCAACACCGCGGCCGCGCTCAAAGCCACGGCCCAATCGACGCCGGTCCAGGGCTCGTGCCGATAGATCGTGTGCTGGACACGCCGGCCCACGGCCCACAATGTCACCAGGACCAACCCGCTCCCGGCCACCATCAAAGCCAGGCCCAGCGCTTCCTGTCCCCAGGCCAACCGCAGCAACCAGCCCCCCAACAGCGCGACCAACCCCACCACGACGGCGGCCCGGGTGCGCACGTCTTGTTCCGGGTCATCCGCGCTGGCAAAGCCACGCGCCGTCATCGCCTCGGCCAATCCCAGCGCGCGCTCCAACCCGCCCACCAGCAAGGGCATAAACAACGGCAACCAGTCCCGCAAGCCGCGCATACGATGCCCGCGCACCGCCTGCGCCTCGCGGATCTGCTGGAACTGGCGCATAGTGGTGGGCACAAAGGTCACGGCAATGGACGTGACCACCGCCACCGGATAGAACGCCCGGGGGATCAGCCGCACCAGCGCGCGCACCGGCAAAGCCTGGTTGAGCGTGGTAAACGCTGCCAGGATGCCCGCCAGCACCAACCCGTTCAGCGCTCCGTAGACCAGAGCCTCCAGGGTGACCGGCCCGCCCAAGAGCGGCAGCCACGCCGGCAGACGCAGCAGCACGGTGTCGCCAAAATGCACAGTCAAGGCGTTAAAGGCCGCAGAGAGCGGGACGACAAACAGAGCAAAGCGCACCGGAGACACTGGCGTCAGCGACAATTCAGATCGAAAGCCAACCAACGCGTTGACGATGGCAATAGACAACAACATCAACACCAAGTGCAACGGGTTGCGCGTCTTGGACAGGGCAACCAACGACGCGCCGACCCATCCTACCCAGGCCCACGGGTGGATCATCCCGCCCTCGCCTCAGCGCGCGGCGTGTCCGGCGCCCCAGGCAGCCGTTCATCTTTGTGAAGCGGCGAACTGACCCGCGTGAAAGCAAAGCGCCGCTGAAAGCGACGCAGGGCGTGCAGCGTCGCCGAACCAAAAGCCAGGGTCAACAACACATTCCCGGCAGCGCGCATCGCATCCCATAAAAAAGAAGTCGTCATGTAAAAGGCCGCATAGCGGCGCAGCGTCTCGACCAGACCGGTGCCCGGTTCCCAGTACTGTTCAGAAGGACCAACGGCAAAGGGCCAAAACCAGACATTCATGATCGCCCCGTAGACCAGGCCCCACAACGCCCCAAACACGGCCAACACCGCCAGCTCTATCCAACGGCCCTCGCCGTGTAGTAGCCGGACCAGGAGGCGGCAGAACGGCGCCGACATTCCCATCCACCCCGCCGTAAACATCTGGTACGGCAACCACGGGCCAATGGTGCCCGTGATCAGGGCTGAAACCAGCAAGGTGAGCGCGCCCATCAAAAACCCCAGGCGCCCCCCGTAAACATAGCCCGTCAGCGCGATCAGAAAAAAGATGGGGCTCACCCCGCCCGGACCGGGGACGGCCACCTCCATAAAACGCAGGGCCGAATTGATCGAGACCAGAATGCCCAGCAAAGCCACAAACTTGGCGTTCACCGCTTGACCCTGGACCTCTAACAACAATACGACAAAACACAGGCCCACCAACACACTCAGCATCAAAGGCGCGTCGCCGGTGTGGGCCTGGCCCATCATCCCGCCATGAGTTTCGCCCGAGGCTGACAATGTCAAAAAGGGATAAAGGAACGCGATCAC
>CAZSJU010000210.1:2624-6292 GCA_964607235.1 uncultured Anaerolineae bacterium
CGTCGTCGCGGTAGAAACCACCGGTGCTGCAGACGATGCGGGGGTCTCAGTCGCGGACGCCAGGGTGGCCGTCGCGCCCACAGCGCTCGGCGCAGCCGTTGCCGGTTGGGGCGCGAGCGTGGCGGTCGCCTGTTGCGCCACGGCTGCCGGGGTTTGCGAGGGAGAAACGGTTGGCCCCTCGCCGGTCACGCCCAGGTCCAAAGTATACGTCTGCTCGTCTGCCCCCAGCGTCACCACCTTTAGCTCGAAGGATTGAGCTTGTGTAGGGCAAACCTCTAATACGCCACTAGGCAACACCGGTTGTCCATCCAACTCGAGTACCATCGCCCCGCTGACGTCCCAGCGCACCATCGTGCAGTTCCCGGCCGGGATGGGATTCTGATCCAAACGAAACCAGACCACCGGTTCGGGCGTGTAGGTCGGCGCCGGCGTGGGCGTCGGAGAGACGGACGTCGCCGTCGGTGGCACCGGCGTCGGTGATGCCGGAACAGGCGTGTCAGTAGCCGGTGGGGGGACGCAAATCTGATCAAAGGTCATCGGGGGAGGCTGCGCGCCGCTGCCGGGGCTCCCTTCCCCCCAGGCCCAACCCTGCACCCCGCCCGGTTGAACAACATGGCTACTGGCCCCCAGGTTCGAATACTGCCACTGGCCGCCGTCCAGGTAATAATAAGCCCAGTACACACACGCCTCGCCCGGTTTCAAGGTGCACTGGCAAAAACAAGGTTCAGCGGGGAAATCACAACCTTGGTTATTGATCTTACAAATACCCGCCCCAAAGCCGCTGCCATAATCGGCGACCACCGACACCCCAGACGCGCGGAGCACCTCCTCACCCGTGGCTTGCCCATCGTCTCCCAGGTCCACGCATGCCGTGCGCACGCTACCATCCCCAAAGCGTATGACGACCCCCGCATGATGGGGATAAGGGTCCTGCGCCCGCACCAGATTTAAGGTCAGTACCGTGAGCGAAAGCAACAAAGCGCCTGTCACCCAGATTGTCCATCTAGAATTTTTCTTTGTCACGTCACTCACCCCCAAAAAACATAAAGGGCCGGGGCAAAAGCCTATGCCACTATTTCGGTCGCCATTACCCCGGCCCGCTTGTCACTGGTCAGTTGCGAACCGCCAAAGGCAGATACACGCGCCATAGACGCAGCGGGAGAGACTTGCCCGCGATGCCAGGCACAGCCTGTGTCGTCGCAAAAAGGTCGTTAGGCCCACCATACCCCGGGAAACCACCCTGAGGGGTCTGCAAAGCCATGAGCGAATCCAGCGGGTTGTAAAGCGTCAGGCGGCTGGACGAACCGTCCGTCACCGTCCGTGTCCAGCGCAAACCGCGCGGATCCTCGCCATAGGCGGCCAATCCTTGCAAGGCCAGGCCCGTGGAATTGGGGCTGGTCGCGGTGCCGGCATAGCCGGGGAAACCGCCATAGTAGTTCTGGACGCTGCGCAAAAAGCCCAAAGCGGCCTGTACGGCCGGCTCCTCGTGCCCGACGCCCGCCGCCGCTAACGCCTGTAACGCCAAACCGGTGCTATCCGGGTCGGCGCCGCCCAGGCTACCCTTTCGGGACATAAAGCCCCAACCGCCGTCCAGGGCGCTCATCTCGATCAGATGGTGGGTGGCTGTGACAGGGACCGTCTGTCCCGCGGCCACCCAGCCCAACATGGACCATGCCTGATCCCAGGTGCTGGCGCCAAAAGCGCCGCTGGCCGGGTCATAGTAATCGGTCATGCTGATCACCAGGTTAAAACCGCCCAAGTCCTGCGGATCTCCGCCGGCCGCCACTACACCCACGGCCAACTTGCCCGCGGCTGCCACCGATGAGAGGGGATAGGTCGGCACCTGGGTCACCAGGTAATCCAGCGGCGTTTGGCCGCCTGTGCTGACAAAACGCTGCGGATCATAGCCCGCCGCGGCGATAGCCAAGATGGCATCGATGGTCGCACCGGTGCCAAAGCCCGGGAAGCTGCCATCGGCCAATTGTTGCGCACCGATCCACTCGACCGCGCGACGCAACGCCACCTCCCGGCTCAGGAGCGGGAAAGGCTTGCCGAGCAGAGCCGGAATGGATTGTTGCGTAGCCAGCAAATCTGGCCCCTCTTGAAGATCTTTCCAGGCAAACACCCCTTCGGGCAACTGCATACCCAACAGATAACTGATCGGCTGGCTGCCGGTCACCGTCGTCCAGGCCGTGCCCAGAGGGTCCTCACCGGCTGCTAACAACCCTTGCACCGCCCAGGCGGTCGAGTTGGTGTTGCTTTCGCCCAGCCAACTGGGCACAAACCCACCGTCGCCGCCCTGCGCGTCCCGCAAAAAGTCCACGGCGCTGATGATGGCCGTAGAGGTGAGCGGTTCGCCGCCAGCGACCAACGCCTCGATCCCCAGTGCGGTCATGTCCAGGTCACTGCCAAATCCAAAGCCCCAGCCGCCGTCGCCAGGATCCGCCAGGCTGGCCAGATATTGAGTGGCAGTCACCGGTACAAGCTCCCCAGCAGCACGCCAGCCCAACATCCCCCATATCTGGTCGGTGAGCGCGACGCCAATGGATCCGGTGATGGGATCATAGTACCCCTGCAGGGTCTGCGCCAGGTCCATGCCGGCAAAATCTCTGGGGTCCAGGTCAACCGCCGCCAGGGCCAGCGCCAACTTGCCGGCGCGCGCTGCACTGCCCGTGATATAATCACCGGCGTTTATCCGCAGATAATCCAGCACACCATTGCCCGCCGCACTCTGCCACGCCTGCACGTCCTCTCCAGCCGCGCCAATGGCCAGCAAGGTGTCCAACGCAGCGCCGGCGTTGCTGCCATACCCTCCGTCTTCCATCTGTTGAGCGCGCAGCCATTGCAGGCCGGCCTGGGCCGCCAGGATCTCGGGGGTCACCTCGGGCGGGGTAGCGCCCCACGGTCCCCAGACGTATCCCTCGACAGCGCCATCGAGCGGCAGGTTATAGGTCCCCAGACCCTCCATCGACGACGCCCATGCACCATCCCAGTGCAAGTAATTCCAGAACAGATTCGCGTCGCAGAAACAATTATCGGCCGGGCAGCCCACGCCTTCAATGGCGCATAACGCCGGGCCATACGCCGTGTCGGCGATCGTCAAGTCCAGCCCCGTCAACTGCAGGGCGGTCAGGCCGGTAATGGGCTCGGTGAAGGTGATATGTCGCACCATCACGCGCCCATCGCTCAAATCTACCACGACATCGGCTTCATGAACCTGATTTGGCGCCGACGCGCTGACCAGAGCGCCCTGCATCAAAACCAGCAACAACAGTGCCAAACCCAGGGGTAACGCAAAAAGACAAGCTCGCCTTAGTTTAGGTTGAACCTTCATATATTTCTCCCAAGTCGTCCAAAAAAAAAGCCTGACATTATTGTCAGGCGGCGTTAGCACAAATAAAGGGGTCAAGCTAATTGTACTATTATGCCATACTCCGCCCTCCTCTCTCTCGAAGGTCATCACGACGGACAGCAGATGGCGGTCGTTCTGGCTTGGAAAGCGACTGACACTTTCCTTACAGCTGCGGGACAGCGCCGGACTTGAACCGGCTTCGCCTTTGAACCCGAGCATCCGGGCTTACGGGTACCACTACTGGGTCAACCTATTCAATTGTCTCAAACATTATACTCGCTCTACAGGCCGGTGTCAAATGTCATCAGGCACCCAG
>CAZSJU010000211.1:0-4266 GCA_964607235.1 uncultured Anaerolineae bacterium
CCGGCGTGTTGCTCTTTATCCTGGCGTTGTTTTTGCTCAAAGAAGGCGCCTCGGGCTTGCAACCGCTGCTGATGCGCTTGCAGGTGAGTGGTTTGGTCAACGCGCTGGGGTTTGGCTGGCTGATGGCCTATCTGGTGTTGAGCGGTTCGCCGGTGGCCGCGATCTCGCTCTCATTGTTCGGCGGGCAAGTGTTGTCCAGTGTAGAGACGTTTGGGATGATCACCGGCTCGCGGCTGGGGGCGTCCTTTATCGTGTTGTTTGTGGGCTTTGTGTATTGGTTGCGCGGCCAGCGGCGCGCGGCCAGTGTCAGCGTCGGCGTGTTGTGCTTGCTGGTCACGGCCACGATCTATTTGCCGGCGATGGTTTTAGGGGCCTTGTTCCTGAACCAGCGTTGGCTTGACACGTTGCAATTGGACATCGGCCAGGTCAACTCGGTCATCGAGATGGTCTATGACCCAATCATCCATTTGCTCTCCAACCAGCTCGAGTTGCCCAACCTGGTGTTGTTTATGCTGGGGGTGGGAACCTTGTTGGTGGCGTTTCAAATCCTGGATCGGGCGCTGCCCGAGATCGACCCCGATTCGGCGCGCTTTAACAAAATCTCTAGCCTGGTATATCGCCCGGCGTTTATGTTCTTGTTGGGGGCCAGCATCACCTCTATTACCTTGTCGGTGTCGGTCTCTTTGACGCTCTTGGTGCCGCTGACGGCCAAGGGCTATATCCGTCGCGAGAATATCATCCCGTATATCATGGGAGCCAACATCACGACGTTTATCGACACATTGATGGCGGCTTTGATTATCCCGACGCGCGCCGGCGAACCTTCGGCCTTTATCATCGTATTGACCGAGATACTCAGCGTGGGCATCATTTCGTTGCTGGCGCTGGGGATCGATTATTCGTCGTACGAACGTTTGCTGGAACGGAGCATGCGCTGGATCTTGCGCGACAATCGCACCCTGGGGGCCTTTCTCGCGTTGATTTTCATCGTGCCGGTGATCTTGATGTTGATATGAGTGAGTGAATCTCCAAGCAGCGGAGGAGATTGCTTCGTCGCAAAAAAACGCTCCTCGCAATGACAGATTTGGAATTGCTGGGTGACAATGTGGGTGATAATATGACAAGTACTGGTATGAATGTGCTCATTTACCTGGACGATTTGCCGACCTCCGAGTACACGTTGGACATGGCGGCCTTGTGGCTGTCGCACATTCCGGGGCACGTCACGTTGATGACGACGCTGGCGCAGGGGGGGCAGTCCTTGTTAGAGGCAGGGCGGGCGCGTTTGCCGGCTGCGGTGCGCGCGGCCGCGACGTTGAGGCTGAGTCACGAGGACCCGGTGCACGTCTTGGGCGTTGAATGCATCGCTTGCGAGTATGATCTGTTGATCGTCGCGCCGGCGGGGCGGGGTTGGCTGGGGCGGATGGTGCGCGGTTCGCGCATCGGGCAGATCACGCGCAGCGTCAATACTTCGGTGCTGGTCGCGCGGCCGGCGCCGCCTTCCATCCGCAATATCCTCGTCGGCGTGGGCACGGCCGAACACTCGTTGACCGTCGTGCGCACGGCTATCCAGGTGGCTCAGGCCTTTGACGCCCAGGTGTCCCTCTTGCACGTGGTGTCCCAGATGCCGCTGACGTTCACCGGTTTAGAACCGCCGCATCTCGATTTGGCGACGTTTCTAGAGAGCGGGTTAGGTGGGGCCAGGACGTTGGCCGCGGCGCGCCAGTTGGTCAGAGAGGCGGGGCTGGTGCCCCACGCGCACCTGCGCGAGGGGCTGGTGCGCGATGCGATCATTGAGGACGCCGTCAAGGGGGGCTATGATCTGCTGGTCGTCGGCGGCCGCCCGGCGGATGATGAGATGGCGTCATTGTTGGCGGACATTGCGGGTTACCTGGTGCGCCATTGTCCGCTCCCAATGTTGGCCGTCTATGGCACGCCCGAGTGGGCATGATGGTATTTTGACGGAGGAGCGATTTTTGGACTTGCAGACATTGTACACACAGGTGCGCCGCGAGGCGGCGCGTGTCATCGTCGGACAGGAGCGGGTCTTGGAACAGGTGTTCGTGGCCCTGTTGGCCAACGGCCACGTGTTGCTGGAAGGGGTGCCGGGTACCGCCAAGACCCTGTTGGCCAACACGCTGGCGCATTTGATCCAGGCGCAGTTCGTGCGGGTGCAGTTTACGCCCGACCTGATGCCTTCGGACATTATTGGCACCAGCGTGTTTGACTTTAACAGCGGGCGCTTTTACCTCAAACGTGGCCCCATCTTTACCCAGATCTTGCTGGCTGACGAGATCAACCGGGCGCCGGCCAAGACCCAGGCCGCGCTGTTGGAAGCGATGGAGGAGCGCCAGGTCAGCATCGAGGGGCGCACCGAGGCGTTGCCTTTTCCGTTTATGGTCCTGGCGACCCAGAATCCCATCGAATACGAGGGCACTTATCCCTTGCCCGAGGCCCAGTTGGACCGCTTTTTGTTCAAGGTGTTGGTTGACTATGCTCCGGCCGAGGTCGAGCGGGAGGTGTTGCGACGCTATCATCAGGGCTTTGACGCGCACGACATCGCCGCGACCGGCCTGCACGCCTTGCTCACGCCGGAGACAGTGTCCGAGGCCCGTCAGGCCGTCACGGCCGTCACTGTCCAAGAGAGCATCGTGGACTATATCACGCGCATCGCCTTTGCCAGCCGCCAGTCGCCGGAACTGTTGTTGGGCGGCAGCCCGCGCGCTTCTATCGCGCTGTTGCTGTCCAGCAAGGCCTATGCGGCCATTCAGGGGCGTGATTACGTGGTGCCCGATGACGTCAAGGCCCTGGTACCGCCGGTCTACCGCCACCGGGTCATCTTGCGCCCCGAGGCCGAGATTGAAGGGTTGGATGCTGACGCCGTGATGGAACAGGTGTTGGCCAAGGTCGAGGTGCCCCGGTGATGGGTGTGGCTGGACGTAGTAGATGATGACCCGGCGCTTTTTGGCCCTGCTGCTGGCGGCGGCGCCGCTCATCGCCCTGGGGGGCTGGCTGGCGCCGTTGACGCCGGTCGCCTGGTTCTATGTGGCGGCGCTGCTGGTGTTGGCGGGGGTTGATTGGCGGCTGGCCCGGCCGGCCGAGCGCTTTGAGTTGCAACGCGAGCACGACCGGCGGCTCTCGCTGGGCGCGGACAACCTGATCCAGGTGCACGTGCGCGAGCGCGCCGGGCAGGGGTGCACGCTGCAACTGCGCGACGAGCCGCCCGAGGCGTTCGCCGTCCGCGATGGGGACGTGTTGCGCGGCGCGGTGGAGGGGCGTGAGACGGTGACGCTGGCGTACCACGTGCGCCCACGCCGGCGCGGGGATTATCGCTTTGGCGACCTGAACCTGCGCTGGGTCGGGCCGTTGGGGTTGCTCGTGCGCCAGGCGCGTTATCCGGCCGCGGCCGGCGTCAAGGTCTATCCCAACCTGGTAGCGGTGCGCAAATATGACCTGCTGCTGCGGCGCAACCGGCTGTACGAGTTGGGCCTGCGGAACGCCCGTATCTTTGGCGAGGGCACCGAGTTTCAGCGCCTGCGCGAATATCTGCCCGACGACGAATACCGCCGCATCAACTGGAAGGCCACGGCGCGGCGGGCCAAGCCCATCACGGTCGAATACGAGACGGAGCGCAGCCAGACGGTGATGGCCTTGTTGGACGTGGGACGCATGATGGGCAGCCCCGTGGGCGACATGGCCAAGCTGGATTACGTGGTCAATGCCGTGTTGTTATTCAGTTACGTGGCGGCGGCCAAGGGGGACCAGGTGGGCGTCCTGGCCTTTGCCGACACGGTGCGCCACTATGTGGCGCCGCGCCAGGGGCGCCAGCAGTTCTACCGCTTGCTCGAGCTGCTGTATGGGGTGCAGACCGCGCCGGTCGAGCCGGACTATGGGCGCGCGATCGGTTATTTAAAGCGCCGCCACCAGAAACGCGCGCTGGTGATCCTGTTCACCGATTTGACCGGCGGGATGGGCGTCGAGTCGTTGACGGCCCAGGTAGCGACCCTGCGGCCACGGCACCTGCCGCTGGTGGTGACCATCAGCGACCTGGCTGTCCACGCCGCGGCCCGCGCGCGGCCGGTCGATTCGGCCTCCGTCTACCAGCGCGCGGTGGCCGAAAAATTGCTGGACGAGCGCCGTACCGTCCTGGACAAGATGGAACGGCGTGGGGCGTTGACCCTGGACGTGCCGGCACAAAAGTTGACCGTGGCGGTGATCAACCAGTATTTGGAGCTAAAGGCCAGGACGTTGTTGTGAGGTTGGACA
>CAZSJU010000211.1:4366-6278 GCA_964607235.1 uncultured Anaerolineae bacterium
ATGTACACTGCCAAACAGGCGCACCTGGTCCACGAACACTTGCCCGACGCCGACGTCACGATATTATACATGGACATCCGCGCTTTTGGCAAAGGGTTTGAAGAATTTTACGACCGCGTGCGCCAAGAGGGCGCGTTGTACCGGCGCGCCAATCCCTCCGAGATCATCCGGCGCGGAGACCAGTTGATCGTGTTGGCCGAGGACACGTTGTTGGGTGAGCCGGTCGAGATCCCGGCCGACCTGGTGGTGCTGGCCGTGGGCCTCAAGCCGCGCACCGACGCCCTCGACGTGGGTGACATGTTGGGGCTGGAGAGCGAGCACTTTTTCACCGAGGCGGACCCCAAGATGGACCCCGTGGGCACGCGGGTGCCCGGTGTGTACCTGGCCGGATGCTGCCAGGGTCCCAAGGACATCCCCGACGCGGTCGCCCACGCCGAGGCGGCCTCGTCGGCGGTGATTATACAATTGGCCAAACGTCGCGCCGCCCGGGTCGAGGCCGGCGCTGCGGCTTGCGAGAACATTCAAGACAGTGGGAGTTGAGAGATGGCAATAAAAGCTCGAGAATTTGTGCGCGATTATGGTTTGTTCACTTGCATCCAGTGTGGCAAGTGCACCGGGGGCTGCCCGCTGAGCCGCAAGACCATCTTGAACATCCGGGGTTTGATTTACGAGTTGTTGTTGGCAGACAATAACTTTGACCCCGACAGCGTCGATGTGCTATGGGACTGTACCACGTGTAGCACCTGTAGCGAGCGTTGTCCCAAGGACGTCAAGCCCATGGACATTATCATCGGGCTGCGCAGCGTGGTGGTCGAAGGTGGCCGGGTGCCCAAGACGGCCAAGGTGGCCTTGAATTCGGTCTTTACCAAGGGCAACACCCTGTCCATGGCGCGCGAGGATCGGGACCTCTGGACGGAAGGCCTGTCCGTCCAGCGCTTGAGCGAGGACCCCGAGGTCGATTATCTGTTTTACGTGGGTTGCTCCCCTTCTTACGACCCGCGCGTGCAAAAAGTGTCCCAGGCGATGGTCAAGGTATTTGAAAAGGCCGGCGTAGCGTATGGCATCCTGGGACAAGAAGAGGTGTGTTGCGGCAGCGAGGTGCGCCGCCTGGGCGAGCAGGGTTTGTTCGAGATGCAGGTCGAGGATAACATGCTGCTGTGGCAGGACTATGACGTCAAAAAGGTCGTGACGGCCTCGCCCCACTGTTACAACACGTTCAAGAATGATTATGCCGCGGTCGCCGTCGAACTGGCCAAGGACGAAGAGCTGGAACTGGAATTGCGCGCTGAGGACGTGCAATTTATGCACTATACCCAGTTGGTGGCACAGTTGATCAAGGACGGCAAGTTGGCGTTTGAGGGCGAACTGGACAAGACTGTCACTTATCACGACCCGTGCTATCTGGGCAAGCAAAATCATATCTTTGACGAGCCACGCTTTATCCTGGAGAGCATCCCTGGCCTCAAGCTGGTCGAGATGGATCGTTGCCGCGAGCGCAGCCTGTGCTGTGAGGGCGGCGGCGGGCGGATGTGGCTCGAGGGCACCAACATCGAGGAGCGGCTGGCCCATCAGCGCGTCCAGGAAGCCCTGGCCACCGGCGCCGAGATCCTGGCCACCGCGTGTCCGTTCTGCCTCCTGACGCTGGAGGATGCGGTCAAGAGCCTGGGTCTGGAAGAACAGTTGCAAGTATTGGATATTATGGAATTGCTCGCGCAGGTGGTGTGAGGTAAAGTGATGCAATTTGAGAAACCTAAACCTAAAATTGGCGTGTACGTCTGTCATTGCGGCGTCAACATTTCGCACACCGTCGATACGTCGGTTGTGGCCGAGTATGCCGGCGGCTTGCCCAACGTGGCCGTCGCGCGCGACTATACTTATATGTGTTCCGACCCCGGCCAGGCGTTGATCAAGG
>CAZSJU010000212.1:0-1645 GCA_964607235.1 uncultured Anaerolineae bacterium
CCGATGAGGACAAAGAGAAAGAGTTGCGCAAAGAACCAGACCTGTCCCAGCGCCCGCTCCAGAGCCACCGCCTGCTGCTCGACCCGCTCCAGCAGCACGAAACCCACAACCATCACCCCCAGCAGTCCCGCGACGTTGAATGCCTCACCCACGAAAAGCGCACCCAAGGCCCCCGCCACCACCAGCCCCAGCTCTTCCAGCGGCGTGAGGGCCACGCGGCGCAAGAGCACCGCCAGCCCCCAGCCGATGAGGCCTCCAATCGCGGCCCCGCCCACGATCTGCACCGGAATCCCCAAGAGCTGACCGAGCAAAGGCTGCCCGGCCTGCGTCGCCAGGCCGACAAAGACACTGAACAACGTGATGGCAAAGACATCGTCTATCGAAGCGCCCGCCAGGACGATGACGGGCACCCCACGCTGCATTCCCAATCCCCGCTCCTTCAGATCCAGCATCGCCGGGACGATCACTGCAGGGGTCACGGCCGCCAGGATAAAGCCCAGCATTCCGGCCTCGACCAGAGAAAGCCCCAGCAGCCAGTGCGCCGCGGCCATGACGACAAAGCCCTCCAACAGGCAGGGAAAGGCGCTCATTTTAAAGGCAGTGACGCCCACACTTTGCAACAGCGACTTTTCCAGTCCCAACCCGGCGCGCAACAAGATAACGAGCAGCGCCAATATGCGAATATCGCTGGCATTCTGAAGCAAGGCTCGATCAAGAAGATCAAGGCCGTAAGGGCCTAACAGCACGCCGACCCCAATCATGCCCAGCAGGCCGGGTAAGCGCAGCCGCTCGCAGCACCAGTTGGCGCACAAGCCCAACGCCAGCAAGAGAAAAATGCTTAAAATCATCAGGTCCTCATAGCGTCCCTAACGCTTCCACACACCGCAGCGGGTGCAGCGTTGGCGATAGTAGGCCATCTCGTCCATAAAATTAGAGACCGGCGCGGTGATGGCCGACGGATCAATGACATACTCCCATTCGTGGCGCGTCTTGGCGCAGATTTGACAGACACAGCCATCCCACTGGTGCCGTCCCAACAGGCAGCGAATCCGAACCCATAGCCCCACAGTCAGGCCGCCATATCAGGATGCGCGCGCTGTGAGATCAACAGCAGGGGCATCCTGCTCAAACTTGCGATAACCCCAATAGTGGGTATCGCCGTTCATCATAGCCCGTAAGCGGAGTACCAGCATGTGTCTCTCCGTAAATCGCATGATCATTAAAGTCTTGAAAGCCATCCTGGAACGTGGTATACTGATCTTGACTCAGAAAACTGCCCTTATGCTCGCAAATGCAACAAGGTCAAACTCTCAGGAGGGTACAGGCAATGACCATGTTACAAATACAACTCGATGAGGCTTTATACACCCGGTCGCTGGAAATTGCCGCTCAAAAGAACACTACCCTGGAAGAGCTGGTGCGCGAGTTTCTAGCGCACTTGAGCACAACGGTCAAAGATCCACTCTGGGGTATGTTTACCCACGAACCAGAGCTGCTGGATGACATTGTCGCGGCAGCGTTAAAAACACGCGCCACCCAACCCTGGCGGACGCCTCATGCGTAAAGCGTTACTGGACACTGATATTTTCTCCGAAATCCTCAAAGGGATCGATGCTCAAGTTGCGGTATATGCAGCCCTCTATCA
>CAZSJU010000212.1:1745-6273 GCA_964607235.1 uncultured Anaerolineae bacterium
CGGTAGTAGGCCATCTCATCCATAAAGTTGCTCACCGGCCCGGTGACTGCATCCGGGTCAACGACGCGCCGCCACTCGTGGCGCGTTTTGCCGCAGTGGCGACATGCGCAGCCGTCCCAGTTATGCGGATAATTCCACTATGTTATTCTAAAACGGCCCCAGTGTCCAGCCCAGGACTTGGCAGCAGGAGCGTCTTTTTGCGACAAGACAATCCCTGTAGTCACTTGGATTGCTCACCAGCACTCACTTGCCCTGGGGGCACGCAGGTGCACGTGTCGTCCTATAAAGAACGTCCGAGGCGCGCAATGCCACCTCAAACTGAGCGTGACTGCTCCGAGTTGTACGTTAGTGACATTTATGTCAGAATAGAGAACGTCGACGATCTGCACGTCAGGCCAGCAAAGCGGATTTTCCAGACACGGATCCATTTTGGGAAATCGTCTGGGGATGGAGAGGCAGGCTAAGAAACCTATGCGCGCATTGAAATTAAACATCCGCTCCATGAACGGCCTCGCCTGGCGCAACCTGGCGCAGCATCGCTTACGCACGACGTTGAGCACATTGGCCGTGGCGCTGGGCGTGGCCGTCACCCTCGCCACCAGCGTCATCCGCGCCGGGATCGAAAGCGGTATCCAAGAGACGCTGGGTGAATCGGTCGCTTTTGTGAGCGACATGGTCGGCATCGGTCTCGGCATCGCCGGGGTCATGATCCTGGCAGCGGCCGGGTTTTTGATCTTTAACGCCTTTGGCATGGCCGTCACCGAGCGGCGACGGCAGATCGGCGCGCTGCGCGCGCTGGGCATGACCCGGCGTCAAGCCACGCGGCTGGTGTTGATAGAAGCGCTGGCCATCGGCGGGCTGGGCAGCGGGTTGGGGCTCGTGACCGGGCCGCTGTTGGGGCGCGGCATCCTGGCCGGCATGCGGGCGGCAGGTTTCGAGGTCGGCGCGGGGCACGCGTCGCCGTCGAGCGCACTACTGGGGCTGACCATGGGGTTGACGGTCACTCTGGCCTCGGCCTGGCTGCCCGCGCGCCGGGCGGCGCGCATCTCGCCCCTGACCGCCTTGCGATCCGAGACGGCGACGGACCTGGGACATATGTCACGGGGAAAGCTGCTGGCGGCTCTGGCGCTTTGCATCATCTTGTGGAGCTATCTGGCCGTCGCGCCGCCGGGTGAGTGGGTGCTGGACCCCTGGAACTATGTCATCCCCTTCCTGTTACTGATCCCCTGGTTGGGTGCGCTGTTCCTGTTCGCGCCGGCCCTCATCGATGGGGTCGCTCGGGCCGCCCGCGCCCCGCTGACGCGACTGTACCAGGCCAGCGGCCACCTGATGGCCGATAACCTGCGGCGTGGACGGGGCCGGGTCACAGTGACAGCGCTGACCTTTGCCGTGAGCGTGATGACCATCGTCGGGATGACGGGCGTGTTTAACTTTTTCGGCAAGGTGCTCATCGACCACGCCCAGGCGACCCGCCTTGAGAATGGCCTGGTCCCCGGCTGGTCCATCGGCGCGGCCGATTTCACGCAGGGCGTAAAGAACGTGGGAGGAATAATCGATCAGCTCAAACCCGAGGTGATCGCCGAGGTGTATCGCGTGGCCGAGGGTCGGGCAACGGTGGGCGTGGAGCGACCGGTGGTGGTGCCCGAGACCGCCGCCGTGCGGGTGCCTGGCTATTTCTCCAGCATGATCGACCTGCACCTGTTAGCTGTGCCGGGCAACGTCAGGTTTATCGAGGGCGATTTGGAAACGGCGTTGCCAATCATGGCGGCCGGCTGCGGCGTGCTGCTGGCGCCGGGCGCGGCGGCGCGCAACAACGTGGGGGTGGGGGACACGCTCGCCATTCAGAGCCCACACGGCCCGCTGGACTGCACGGTGGCCGGGGTCGTGGCGGCCGGGACGGTACCGGTGTCATTCATCAGCCCGGCAGTGGCTGACGCATTCGACGCCGGCGCGCCGACGTCGATCATCATTTTCCCAAGGGCGGGGATCGACCGCGCCACGTTGGAGGCCGATTTGCGGGCCATCGACGACAAGTATAGCGACGACGCCTGGTTGCTGAGTTGGCAGGAAAGCGTGGACACGGTCGCCGAAAACGCCGATCGGGTGCTCGCGCTGATGAGTAGCCTGCTGGTGCTGGCAGTCGTGGCGGCGGCGCTGGGCCTGATCAACACCACGGTGATGAGCGTGGCCGAGCGGCGGCGGGAACTGGGGCTGTTGCGGGCGGTGGGTGCGACGCGGCGCCAGGTGTTGACGGTGGTCACCGGCGAGGCCGCGCTGATTGGCCTGATAGGCAGCGTGCTGGGGATCATCGCCGGGGTCGGGATCGGCGCCATTTTCGCGCTGGCCCACGGCGCCAATGTCTGGGGCTACCCCGAGGTCGACCTGTGGCACGCCGCGGGACGCGCAGTAGGTCCCGCGCTGTGCAACGGCCTGTTGAGCCTCGTCGTGGCGCCACCCCTGAGCGCAGCGTCGGCCTGGCTGCCCGGTCGACGCATCTTGCGCGGTCCGGCCATCGAGACGCTGGAATTGCCCCGTTAAGGTTGACATTTTCATCCATGAAGGGTTGATGTTTCCACGCATTAGGTGTATTATTTTAAAAAAGATTCGCGACTGCCAAACGCTTATAGCGCGCAGCCGACGACCACATTTAACAAGGCGTTAGCAGGAGTGACACATGCTAAACATTGACGACAACACTTACACTAGGCCAGCAGGCGTTGAAACTCATTTTGCCCCTGCTGCACGGGCAAGCAACGAGACTCTGCGACGAGAGATCAAAAACATCAGCAACAACCCCGTAATCGACACCTTGCTGAACGCCGTCGGCGGCCTGTTGGCGGTGCTGAACGAACAACGCCAAATCCTGACCATCAACAACACCCTGTTGGAAGCATTGGGGATCGACGACGCCAATGAGGTGCTGGGCCTCCGTCCTGGGGAAGCCATCCACTGTATCCACGCCCACGAACACCCCGGCGGTTGTGGGACGAGCCAACACTGTGCCACTTGTGGCGCGGCCATTGCTATCGTCGTCAGTCTCACGAATGACACCCCGGAACAAAGGGAGTGTATCGTCACCGTCGAGCGCAACGGCGCACGAGCAGATTTGTGCTTCCAGATACAGTGTTCGCCCATTACTTTCGAGGGACAGCGATTTCTCATGCTGTTTCTTCAGGATACCACCGTCCAGCAGCAACATGCAGCCCTGGAGCGGACATTCTTCCACGACATCAACAATCTAATCGCGGCCCTGGTACTGAACAGCCAACTGCTAGACCTTCAACGGGACGGGCAGCGCACGACTGTATTGGCACAGCGCATCAAACAACTGGCGTCACGGCTGGGAAAAGAGGTTGAGATCCAAAGATTACTCTCCCACAAGGATGCTTTTACCTATCAAGTGGCACTTGAGAAAATCTCGGTGGCAGAGACGCTACAAGAGACACTGGAGACATTTACCCATCATCCGGTGTCAAGGGACAAAACGCTTGAACTATCAGAGCCTCCCACCAACCTGCATCTGATTACAGATGCCTCGTTACTGCAAAGAGTCCTGACAAATATGTTGATCAATGCCTTTGAGGCCACAGACAGCGGAGGCAAAGTGAAGCTATGGCTTGAGCAGACGGACCATACGGTCACGTTCCTGGTATGGAATGCCCAGGTGATCCCCAACCAAGTCGCGCTGCGGGTCTTTCAACGCAATTTCAGCACCAAAGCAGAGTCAGGCAGGGGACTGGGCACCTATGCCATAAAGTTGTTTGGGGAAACCTACCTGGGAGGAAAGGTGGATTTTACGACGTCACAAAAGGACGGCACGGTATTTCGCCTGTGCTTGCCAAAAGAACGCTAAGCCACTGACGAGGAGAGAAAAACGATGGGCAGTATTTCGGTCAGGACGGTCACACAAACGTGGCAAAGGATGGCACAAACACCGGTGCGCGAGGCATCCCAAATTATCGACCAGATGCAGCAAGAGCAACCCTACGTCATGAGCTACTTGATGGGCGTCGGGGATGCGGTGTTCTTGCTTCATGAGCGCGAGACACTGTTTTACGTGGGCATCGTCCTGTGGCAGATCATGCGCCAGAGTTCAGGAGAATTGGGCCGCGTTGAGCCCGCGACGCTGGATCAAGCCGAGGAAGCGAGCCTGGCCCTTATGGAGCGGATTGAGCAAAGGGACACGGAGGATCCCGAGGAGACGATCCGCGCCATGATCGAGACCTATCCGGAACCCGAGGTACTGCGGTATGCCGTGGAAGCGATCATGGATCCATGGGATGAGGAAATAGATGGGCCACCGATACGGGATGAGTATCGTGGGCTGGTATTTCTGTACCTCAAGATCGTGCTCGACGCCATGATCGCCAGCCTCAAACGGCCCTCACAGATCCTGCATTGAAAGAGGTGGTCAAAACCTGACCTGGTATCAAACCGCTAGACCAACCGAAAGGCCTGACAGACACCACCCTCATTGACTTAAGTCACCGGACGGCCATCATATACCAGCGGGGGGCTGAAGGAGGTG
>CAZSJU010000213.1:0-2280 GCA_964607235.1 uncultured Anaerolineae bacterium
GAGGGTCCTGTCCAATATCCCACGTTGAGCGAATTTATTTTATGAAGAAAAGACTGTTGCGTGTAATCCTTTTGTCCCTGCTGGTGACGGCTTGTGGGGACCCTTTCTCCAATGCTTCGTCGGCTGATCTTTCACCCACCCCCCGTATGACACCCACCCTGGCTCCCCCGACCGCTACGGCCGAGCTGCCTGGTGCTGAGGGTACGGTGGATGCTTTTTTGCGTGCCTGGGAAATAGGCGACTATGGCACAATGTATGCCTGGACCACCGCCCAGACCCAGGCGCAGGTCAACCCGGAAGCCTTTACCCAGCGTTACGTGAATGCTCTGTCGACGGCCAGTGTCATCTCAATCACGGCTGAGTTGCGTTCTATCCTGCAGCAGGGGAGTCAGGCCCAGGCGAGTTATCATCTCGTCTGGCATAGCGCTCTGGTAGGCGACCTGGAGGCCGACGCTACGTTGGAATTGTCCTTTGAGGGGGGACACTGGAGCGTAGAATGGAACGAGGGTCTGATTTGGCCTGACTTGTTTGGGGATTATTACATGTATATGGATTATCGGCCTCCTGCACGAGCCAACATTTACGATCGCGCCGGATTGGGGCTGGCCACCGATTCACGACTGGTCAGCATTGGCGTGATCCCCGGTCAGATGGACGACGAGACAGCGTTGTTAAACACGCTCAGCGCGGTCACTGGCTTGCCGCCCGCTGAAGTACAAGCCAAGTATGCCAACCAATCGCCGGATTGGTACGTGCCTATCGGAGACGTTGCGGTTCAAGTGGCTCAATCTCACCGCGAAGCGTTAGAGACGATGCCGGGTATCGTCTTGAAAGAAAAAAATGCCCGTTATTATCCAGAGGGAGGGGGCGCTCCCCACGTGCTAGGGTATGTGGGGTTGGTCCCTGCAGAACGGTTGGCCGAGTACCGGGCTGCCGGTTATCGTGGCGATGAGTGGGTCGGCGTGGCCGGGTTGGAGGCCTGGGCGGAACCGATCCTGTCCGGGGAACCTGGCGTCACTTTGCGCGTTGTGACCCCTGACGGCCGGACCCACCGTACGCTGGCCGAGCGCGAGTTGGCCGTCAGCCGGCCAATCTACTTGACGCTACAACGTGACTTTCAGTTGCAAGTCCAGGAAATTCTGGGCGACCGGGCTGGGGCTATCGTCGTGCTCGACGCGAACAATGGCGCGGTGCGGGCTATGGCCAGCGGTCCCGGCTTTGATCCCAACGTCTTTATCAATCCCAGCGCTGCCGCCGAACGCAGCGCGTTGCTCTTTGATCCGCGTCGCCCGTTACTCAACCGGGCGACGCAGGGGACCTATCCCCTCGGTTCGGTGTTCAAGATTGTCACAATGGCTGCGGCGCTAGAGGAAACAGACTATGCCCCCGACAGCCTGTATACCTGTACAGGGGTTTGGTCAGAGTTGGGACCGGGGGCGATCAAGTATGACTGGTTAGAAGGGGGACACGGCACGATCACACTGGTGCAAGGATTAGAACGTTCTTGTAACATCTATTTCTACCACCTGGGGTTAACGCTGTCAAATACCGGTTTTGAGATTTTGCCCGAGTATGCGCGCGCTTTTGGCCTGGGTCAACCAACGGGGATCGAGGGTGTGGTTGAGGTGGGTGGCCTGGTACCCGACCCGGCCTGGAAACTACAAAATCACGGTGAAGTGTGGACCGCGGGTGACTCGGTGAATCTTTCCATTGGCCAGGGGTTCCTCACGGTCACGCCGTTACAAGTGGCCCGGTACATAGCGGCCGTGGCCAACGGCGGTACACTCTATCGTCCCAACGTGCTGGAACGGATAGGTGCAGCGCCGGACGGTTCGAGCGCCGCAAAAGTCATTGAATCGCAGGTCGTCGGTGAATTGCCACTCAGTAAAGAACACCTGGATGCCATTCGTGAGGGCCTGGAAGGGGCCGCGCAGCGGTCAAGCGGCACAGCTACCCACCGTTTTTACAACTTGTCCATTCCCGTCGCCGGCAAGACGGGTACCGCCGAGGCGCTTGGCGCGACCGCTTTGCCCCATTCCTGGTTTGCGGGATATGCACCGGCAAATTGTCACGAGTTACCCCAAGGTTGTGAGGAGCAAATTGCAGTTGTGGTGATGGTTGAGAATGCCGGTGAGGGCAGCAGTGTGGCGGCGCCCCTCTTTCGACAAGTAGTCGAGGCTTATTTTAGCCTGCCCTTGACGCCTTTACCGCCGGAGGCTTTGCCGCAGACGCCAACACCAGAAGGATAATAGCAGATTGCAAGATCGGCGGATATTGATA
>CAZSJU010000213.1:2380-6266 GCA_964607235.1 uncultured Anaerolineae bacterium
AAAGGATTAGGGGCTCAACATAATTAATATTGAACATTGAGCCCCCTACCTAAACGCCAATCCACTGGCGCTTTTTACTTGATCTCGACAGTGGCGCCGGCTTCTTCCAGGTCCTTTTTGGATTGTTCGGCCGCTTCCTTGGAGACAGCTTCTTGAATGGTCGCAGGAGCGCTTTCGACCAGGTCCTTGGCTTCCTTTAACCCCAAGGTCGTCAGCTTGCGCACGGCCTTGATGACATTGATCTTCTTTGGCCCAAAGTCCTTGAGGATGACGTCGAATTCGGTCTGTTCCTCTTCTTCTTCGGCCGCAGCCGCGGCCATCATGCCGGGCATCGCCATCGCAGGCATCGCCGCAGCGCTCACGCCCCACTTTTCCTCGAGCATTGACTTGAGGTCTGCGACCTCTAATACGGTCAAGCTACCAAGTTCTTCTACCAATTTTTCCAAATCTGCCATTTCTAACTCCTCTCGTTCTCTTTATTTTATCTAGGCTGGTTCAGCTTCGCTCAACTGGTCCCGACGCGCTTCCAGCACGTTGACCATGCCCGCCAAGACGCCGTTAAGCACATTCACCAACCCGGACATTGGAGCGGTCAATGTACCCAGCATCTGGGCTTGCAAGATTTCCAATGGTGGCAGGCTGGCCAGTTCTTTTACCTTGGCTTCACTGATGGGCTCATTGCCCAGAAAGCCACCTTTAATGGTCAACGCCTCGAATTCTTTGGCAAAATCGTTTATTGCCTTGGCGACGCCGGGTATCTCTTCTAAACAAAAGCCGATGGCTGTTGGTCCTGTAACCCACTCTTCAGGCACTTCCAGGTTGGCCTTTTTCAATGCTAAACTGATGAGTGTATTCTTGGTTACATAATAGACGCCGTTGGCTTGACGGACCTGCGTGCGCAGTTCAGTGATTTTAGGCACGTCGAGGCCCTGATAGTCTGTTAATATCAAGGCCTGGCTGCGTTGTAACAGGTCGAGGTACTTGTCCAATAGATTCCGTTTACGTTCCTTAGTTATCGCCAAATTGTCTCACCTCCTCTTTAAAAAAAAGTCTTTGCATCAACCTGACGATGCAAAGACCTCTATCATCTCACTTGACCCATGCTGCCCAAAATCAGCAGAGTGGGGAAAAAAAAGATGCCAGAATTGGCCCCTAAAAGTCAGGGCCAGTCGTCTTGTGCCTCGGCAGGATATAAAGTCCGCTGATCTAGGCGGACACCTACTGTCTTGGGCGACGATATATAATTGTGACTAGACAACCTCCATCGCTTGTGCAGCGATGGGGTCGATCTTGATGCCAGGGCTCATCGTGCCTGCAACGGTCACCTTGCGGATATAGATTCCCTTGACGGCCGGCGGTCGGGCTCTTTTGACCACTTCGAAAAATGCGGCCATGTTGTCCATCAACTTGTCGACCTCAAAGCCAACTTTGCCAATCGGCACGTGCAGGTTGGACGTCTTGTCCACACGGAACTCGACGCGACCCGCTTTGGCTTCTTCGATCAGCCGAGGCAGGTCCTCAGCCGGCGCGATGGTGCCGGCCTTGGGGCTAGGCATCAGGCCCCGGGGTCCCAAAATGCGCCCCAACCGCCCGACCTTGCCCATCATCTCCGGCACGGCCAAGGCCACGTCAAACTCTACCCAGCCATCCTGGATCTTTTTGATCCATTCGTCATCGTCCGCCACATAATCGGCGCCGGCTTGCTCTGCGGCGTGAGCGGCTTCGCCTTGGGCGAAAACCAACACACGGACAGTTTTTCCCAACCCGTGCGGGAACAACACGACACTCCGCACCTGCTGGTCCGCGTGACGCGGGTCTACACCCAGGCGCAGGTGCAACTCGACTGTGGAATCAAAGTTGGTATAGCTGATATCTTTGAGTAGTTCAATCGCCTCGCGCGGCTGGTATAGCTTGTTGCGATCTACTTTGGCTAATGCGTCTTGATACTTTTTGCCTCGTTTCGGCATTTTTTCCTCCTCAGTGGTACGAACGGGGAGTAACCCTCCCACTGATCCTAAACTAATCTATGACGACAATCCCCATACTGCGGGCGGTTCCCTCGATCTGCTGCATGGCTCCTTTGATATCAAGGGCATTCAAGTCCTTCATCTTTGTCTCGGCAATCTCGCGCAACTGATCGCGCGTGATTTTCCCTACCTTGTCCCGCTGAGCATCAGCCGAGCCCTTTTCTACGCCGGCCGCCTTGCGCAGCAGGTCGGGCGTCGGTGGGGTTTTGAGTATGAACTTGAAAGAACCATCACGATAGATGGTGATCTCGGCCGGAATAATGTTCCCGATCTGGCTCATCGTGCGGTCATTGTACTCTTTGCAGAATTGCATCAGGTTGAGACCGTGCTGAGCCAACGCCGGGCCAACGGGTGGTGAAGGGTTTGCCTTGCCGGCGGGGATTTGCAACTTGACGACTGCTTTTATTTTTTTCATGATGCCTCGCTTCGAACACTCAATTTGAACCGGTCACTTGTCAGCTCTGCCAAGAGATTGACAATCGACCGTTACCCATGCTGACTGCCCCTGGCACTGCCCGCCCCCTGGCACTGCCCGCCAGGGCAAGTGAGGGGGCGGGCAAGTGAGGGTCAGTATCTACATTTTCTCTACTTGTAAAAAGTCCAACTCGACCGGTGTTTCTCGTCCAAAGAACGAGACCAGCACCCGGACTTTGGCTTTATCCATATCGATTTCGTCGACAATGCCCATAAAGTCGTTAAAGGGTCCGTCAATGATGCGTACCTTTTGACCTTGTCCGAAAGTGACCTTGATCTTGGGCGCTTCGGCTTCCATCCGCTTCATGATGCCTGTGACTTCTTTGCTGCGCAGCGGTGTGGGTTTATTACCCATCCCCACAAAGCCAGTAACGCCCGGCGTGTTGCGAACGACGTACCAAGAGTCGTCGTTCATCTTCATCTGAACCAGGATATAGCCGGGAAAGATGCGGCGCTGAACAGTGCGACGCTTGCCTTCCCTGACTTCAATCTCATCTTCAGTCGGCACCTCGACGGCAAATATCTGATCTTGCATTTGCATCGTCTCGATGCGTTGTTCCAGATTATGCTTGACCTTGTTTTCGTAGCCTGAGTAACAGTGAATGACGTACCAAGAATGATCCTCCTCCGCTTCTTCCTTGCCCGTGCTGACCGACCCTTGGGGAGAAGGTTCTGATGTTTCCGGATCTTCTATTATCTCTTCTTCTGACTCTGAGACCGGCACAGGTTCCTGTTCGCCCTCATCTGAAGGCGCTTTGAGCACGGAGCTAAAGTCGACAACAGGAGAGAGCTTGCGTACAATCTCCTCGTCAGTTGTCTGTTCTAGATCGGACTCGGCAGAGGCCGACGCTTGTTCCTCAAACATCGTGTTCACTCTTCAAGCTCGTCACTCTCCACGGGAGAGTAGGATGCCTGCACCAAATAGTCCCGCTATCATCAACACTGTTATGAGAATTGCTAACGGGTTCAGGCCAATAATACCACTCAATAACTGGCTAAACACAAAGTCCAATACGCCCAATAGGGCTGCCATTGCGACCGTGACAGCCAGCACCACCAGGGTCAGGGTACGCGCTTCTTGTCGACTGGGCCAGTTCACTTTGCGCAATTCTGACCGGGTTTCTTTGAAATACCGGACTATAAAGTTGTCTTTTTTGACCCTGCTTTCAGCTTTGGCCATATCTGGGCTCCCTAACTTGGCCTACACTTCAAGACACCGCCACACATTCGACGGTGTCTTGGATTCAATCAATCGGTTACCCTTGCCCCCTTACGGGGACCAGAGACCTAACACTTTTTGTACTGACCCTACGGTCAGCACGGATTAGGCAGGCGAGCCAGGAATCGAACCCGGAACCTACGGTTTTGGAGACCGTTGCTCTGCC
>CAZSJU010000214.1:0-6243 GCA_964607235.1 uncultured Anaerolineae bacterium
CAAGAACAAGGTCGCGCCGCCGTTCCGCAAGGCCGAATTTGACATCATGTACAACAAAGGCATCAGCCGCGTGGGCGACGTCTTGGACATCGGCGTGGAGCTGGACGTGATTGACAAGCGCGGCTCTTATTACTACTATCAAGAGGACCAATTGGCCCAGGGACGAGAAAATGTCAAGGACTTTTTGTGGGAAAATCCTGAAATAGCGGGTGAAATAGAGCAGCGCATTCGGGAGGCGATCGGTTTACCTTCGTCCCAGTCGCTTGCCGCCGGCGAGTCTGACAAAGATTCAACGCAGGGCGAGACATAATTGGCGTGGTTCAAGGGAGAACCTTGAACAAGCTGCAGCAGAAAAAGTGTAACTTGAGTTTTGCCTGTCCGGTGTTTTTAATGCAGTCGAGGGCTTGAACCTCGGCGCAACCGCCGGCCAGATTGCTCTAACGGGCACATTGTTTGTTTAGGCGAGTTGGACCGTTGGATTGTTGTCCTACGGACAAGTTAATGTCCTATGGATTGTGACTGGCATCCTCGGGAGAGGCTAGTGTCTTGGACCAATGAGCTTCCTGAGCGCTGTTTATCATCTATTCTGTTATAGGGCACCACGGTTCTATAGACGAGGTCGTCAGTTGAGGCAATTCAGAACGGCATAACGTCATACTGTTGCCGGTCAGATCTGTATCTGGACGACTGGGTCAATCCTCGCTCATCTCGACCGTTAAGGCTGCGTGAAGCACTCGTTACATAACGGCTGTGGCTAGATTTTGCCATGGCCGTTTTTTGTTTGTTGATTGTAACATGCAGCGCTCGACGAATTTGAGGATCGTCTAGCCTGGGGCATTCGGGCCAGCAAGAGTTTTTAGGACGCGGTCAAAAATTTAAAAATGGGTGGTCAGATTACGGCACTAAAGGTCCAAAAGCGCAATCGTGAACGCGTCAATGTGTACATTGACGAGCACTTTGCCTTTGGGCTGGCGCTGGTTGAGGCTCTCCAGCTAAAGGTCGGCCAGCACCTAAGTGACGCTGAAATTGCCCAGTTGAAACAAAAAGACAATGTTGAGGTCGCACGGGAGCGGGCGTTGAGATTTTTGTCATACCGACCGCGCAGCACTGCCGAAGTACGCCGTTACCTTGCGAAAAAAGAGTTTGGCGCGTCGGCTGTCGAACAAGCTATCGAGCGCCTGAGTCGAGTTGGCCTGTTGGATGACCGAGCCTTTACAAAGTTTTGGATAGAGAACCGAGACACATTTAAACCGCGTGGTATACGGGCCTTGCGCTACGAGCTGCGCCAAAAGGGAGTCGCGGATTCGATCATTGACGAATTTGTATCTGATTATGACGAAAGTGATGCGGCTTACCGTGCCGCGCTCCCCAAAGCACGAGCGTTAGCTAAAAGGCACGATGCTGATACGTTCCGCACCAAGTTGCTCGCCTACTTGAACCGTAGAGGTTTTCCTTTTTACGTCGCCCGCGACACAGTGGATAGCTTTATGGAAGAGCTGGGCGAGGAAGGAGCGGACGTTGATAATTAGTGGAGAGGAATTGGAAAATGAATATTATCATCCCCATAGTGACACTGATATTAGGTGCGGCAGCAGGATACTGGGTGCACCACTATCAGACTGTAGCGATGGGCAAATCTGCCCAAGTCGAGGTCAAGCGACTCGTCAAAGAGGCACAAGCAAAGGCACGCGAGATTGTTCTAGCGGCCAAAGATGAGGATCTGCGCATACGTGAAAAGGCCGAGGCTGACATTAAACGCAAGCGTGAAAATCTGCAGCGCGAGGAGGAGCGCTTGCACAACCGGCGTGAGACGATAGACCAAAGGACCGAAAAGCTCGAAAATAGAGAGCGGCGGCAAAATCAACGTCAAAGCCGGCTGGATAAACTCGAGAGCGATCTCCAAGACCTACAAAAACAGCGCCTGACCGAGCTCGAAAGAATTGCAGCGATGAGCCGCCAAGAAGCCCAGGAGCAGTTGCTCCAGGCGGTCGAGGAGGAAACGCGTCGCGATATGGCGCGGGTCATTCGCGAGGTGGAAGCCGAGACCAAGGAAAAGGCCGACGTGATCGCCCGTGAATTGATCGCCGACTCGATGCAACGCCTGGCCAGCGAGCACGTGGCCGAAATCGCGGTCTCGACGGTGCCATTGCCCAACGATGAAATGAAGGGCCGTATCATCGGCCGGGGAGGGCGCAACATTCGCGCCTTTGAGCAAACCGCCAACGTGGACGTGGTCGTGGACGATACACCCGAGGCGGTCGTCATCTCTAGCTTTGACCCCGTGCGGCGCGAGATCGCGCGCGTGGCGATGAACAAGCTGATTCTCGATGGCCGCATTCACCCAGCGCGCATTGAAAAGGTAGTGGGCGATGCGCGCAAGGAAGTAGAGGCGATCATCCGCGAAGAGGGAGAACGGGCCGTGTATGAAGCTGGCGTGCCCGGTCTGCATTCCGAGATCGTCAAGACCCTCGGGCGGCTGCATTTTCGCACCAGCTATGGTCAAAATCAGCTCGGGCATGCCATCGAAAGCGCGCACCTGGCCGGCATGTTGGCGGCCCAGTTGGGCGCTGATGTCAAAATAGCCAAGGCGGGCGCGTTGCTGCACGACATTGGCAAAGCGTTGGACCACGAGCACGAAGGGACCCACGCGCAAATCGGCGCCGATTTGTGCCGGCGCTACCGTGTCTCCCCCCAAGTCATCCACTGTATTGTGGCCCATCATCACGAGATAGAGCCGGAAACGGTAGAAGCTGTCCTGGTCGAAGTATCCGACGCGATCTCGGGCGCACGCCCGGGCGCGCGGCGCGAGAGTATGGAGAACTATTTAAAGCGCGTCACCGAGTTGGAAGACATGACCTCCTCTTTCAAGGGCGTGTCCGAGTCCTATGCCATCCAGGCTGGACGAGAAGTGCGCATCATTGTCAGGCCGGAAGAGATCGACGACTTGGCGACCATCCAGCTCTCGAAAGAAATCGCGCAAAAGATCGAAGAGACTATGCAGTATCCGGGGCAGATCAAGGTGACCGTCATTCGCGAGACGCGGTCGGTCGAGTTTGCAAAATGAACACCGGCAGTTGTCATGAAAAAAAAGGCGCGCTCGCGAGCGCGCCTTTTTTTTATCGGTGATGACTAGGGCAGATAGACAAAGGGGTTCTGTTGCACGTCGTTGTAGCGAATCTCAAAGTGCAGGTGAGGGCCCGTCGAGTTGCCGGTGCTGCCCACTGCGCCGATCACTTGTCCCCGATTGACTTGCTGTCCCAACGTCACATACATCTGGCTCAGGTGCGCATAATAGCTGACATAGCCGTTGGCATGGTCCAAGATGACCAAATAACCATAGCCAATATCGGTCCAGCCCACAAAGCTGACATAGCCGCCGTCTGAAGCCAACGTGGCACTGCCGGTCGGTGCGCCAATGTCGATCGCCCGGTGCCCCCACCAATACCCCTGGGTAATCGTGCCCAAGACCGGCCAGCCAAACGCACCACTGCCGGTTACATTGGTAGGTACAGGGCCGCTGTAACTGGTCACCCGGCGGGGCACATAAGGCTTGGCGCCGCCCGGGACGATCAACTTGTCTCCTTCTTGGATGACAAAGAGGGGCGGTTGCAATTCATTAAAAGACAGGCCTGTGATATCCTCGACCTCGACTTTGTACTTTTCGGCGATACTCTCCAGCGTGTCGTCCTCAACGACTGTGTGGTAGACACCATCCACAGGCAAGATAAAGACGCCTTGTCCGATGCCCAGCATATCGGGCGCATTTTCTACATCAGGGTTGGACCATAAAATCGTCGTGGGCTGCAGGCCAAACCCTTCGGCGATGCTCTGCACCGTGTCGCCAGGCTGGACTGTGTAGGTGATAATGCCGCGTCGCGGGCGCGCCGGAATTTCAGTGTGGGGTTGGGCCAATGGCACGATGGTTGTGTTGTTGTCGAGCCGATTTGTGACGGCATAGGTGACCGCCTCACCATTTGACACATTCACCAGCGGTGTGGGCGTTACGTTTTGAGAGGCGCCGGAAAAGGTTAGACCCGCGTTGGTGTTGTCCATTTGTGGCGCCCCAATTGCCGTCAGGACATTCTGGGTGGGAAGGTTGAGGCCGCTAAGGATGATCGCTGCCACAGCCAGGGCGAGGATCGCCAGGTGGGCTGAAGCGCGGCTCAGGAACGGCCGCACGGATCGCCAGTCCGCCGTGACTTGCCAGCCACGGGTGGCTGCCCAGGCGACGGCACGGGCGAATAGATGCTCTAGATGGGCAACCTTGGCCTCTCCCCACTCGGCCACATGGCCGCGCAGAGACGCCAATGTCATGCCCCCCCCCTTGTCGCTATGCCCATCAAGTTCAACGTTCAAATTTTTCACCCTCACAGCAATGATATAGTGAATGCTACCCACCCCACTCAAAGCGAGAACGCATTATAGCATCACGTGCTGCCTGGAGCAAACAGACC
Source organism: uncultured Anaerolineae bacterium (assembly GCA_964607235.1). Classification (GTDB taxonomy): domain Bacteria; phylum Chloroflexota; class Anaerolineae; order S140-20; family S140-20; genus CAZSJU01. Next base: position 4,455 of record CAZSJU010000214.1, read on the forward strand.
CTTTCTAAACCCACAGGGCTTACCTGGACTGAGATGCAAACTAGGGCAAATAAGCCAGAGGATCGTAAGGTACACCCTCTAGACGAATCTCAAAGTGCAAGTGAGGACCGGTAGACCAGCCCGTGCTGCCACCCAGCCCGATGACCTGGCCCGCGCTCACCTGCTGTCCGCAGATGACGTTGACCTGGCTCAGGTGGGCGTACCAGCTCTGCCAGCCATTTAGATGGTCTATGACGACCAGATTCCCATAGCCGTTGGCCCCCCACCAGCCGGCAAATATGACGATCCCGCCATCAGCAGCATATAAAAGGTCGCCTGTTTTAAGCCCAATGTCGATGCCATTGTGCGCCGGGTTGCGCGGGTCGCGGAAATACCACCCCGAGATACGACGTCCGGCGGTGGGCCAGGTAAACCATCCACGGCCCGGGAGCCCGCTATAGCTGCCCGTGCATATGCCCTGCCGTCCCTGATTGATGGCGCCAGCACCGCTGCTGGAAACGGTTTGGGGCAACTGCCAGGCGATAAACTCGCGTTCACCTCCTGGAATCACCAGGTGCGTGCCGGCGACCAACGAGGATCCCTCTTGTAGCGCGTTCCACTCGTTATACAGCGCTCCCGGTTCCACGCTGTACTCTTTTGCCAGCGCCGCCACCGTCTCCCCGGCCGACACTGTATGATAGACGCCATCCACCGGCAGGATGTTCAGGACCATATTCACACCCAGTCGGTGGGGATTGTCTTCTAGCGTTTCCGTGTTGGCCCAATAGATGGTATAAGGCGTCAACCCAAACTTTCCAGCGATGCCAAAGACGGTATCGCCGGATTGCACCGTATAAGTGATGACGGTCGCCCTGGCCCGCTCGGGAATAGTAGTCTGGGGTAAAACCACGCGGGTGATGGTGCCATCATCAGGTGGGGTAAAAGTTGGGCTTGCCGGTGGGGAAAATGCATTCAAGCCGCCCTGGCGACTTGAAAGTGTACGCACAGAGCTGTTTGACGGAAAAGCGGCCAGCGATATGGCATCAGCGCCGCTGGGAAGTTGGACACCAGCAAGGAGCAAAGCGACGACAGCCAAGGCCAATATCGCCATATGAGACGTATAGCGCATCAGCACCGGACGTACGGCACTCCAATCCGTCGTAATGCGCCAATTGGTTGTCGTGCCCCAGGCTACGCCCCGGGCCAACAACCACTGGCCTTGTTGCCAAAGCGACCGCCGTGGCTTGTCAGCCTTGACGGCAGTCTCTTTGACCGCTTTTATAGCTAATTGTTCAACGCTTTCGACCATAAACTCTCCGAGGCCAGAACGACTTGCTTATTCTTGGTCCCGTTCAACTGCAGTACGATTATAGGGAAAAAGGGGAAAAAAGTCAACCCTGCATCGCGCCCCTCCCCCACACATGGGGGTTCATAGGGGCATGCAGCCCTATATATGGGATTAACGTTTCATTAGAAACGGTCGAATTGCGTTTTAGGAGCGCTTTGGCACTCGAGCATCCACTGCAATGCCTTGCTCTGCCAGCCAGGCCTGCAAGCGTTGGTCTATTTGGTCACGCACCTCGCGGAACTTTAGCAGTTTTTCCTCGTCCGAACCCTCAAACGTCACCGGGTCTTCGAGGTCCCAGTGCAAACGCTGCCCCAAACCGGGGAAAACGCTGGGGCAATTCTTGTCCGCGTTGGCGCAAACTGTGATCAAGTAGCCGAAATGCTTTTTGCCCATGTAATGCTTGAGGCTTTTGGCATACTGGTCGCTGAGGTCGATGCCAACTTCTTGCATCACCTGTCTGGT
>CAZSJU010000215.1:0-6209 GCA_964607235.1 uncultured Anaerolineae bacterium
GAAACGCGCGACACGGCACGAGATAGCTGAAAAGCTGACCGAGGCCCGCCGTGAATTGAGAGAACAGGAGCAGACGTTAGCCCGACTCAAGTATGAGTGGAGCATCGCCAAGCGTCTGCGCCGCAAAGCGCGCAACGAAGAAGAGCGCGAGCAATGGCACGTCCAGAGTGATGCGTATATGGGGATGGTGCTGCAGCAAGAGAGCGCCATTGAGGAGACCAAAGAAAGCATTCGCTGCCACCAGGTCAAGCTGTCCGAGCTAGAGACCCGGTCAGCGGACGGGACGCAATAACGAGGCGATGCCGCACAAGGACCAGGGTGTTTCGGAAAGTGCTGAGCGCTACCAGGTCGTGCCGCGCGTGCTTTGTTTTGTCACGCACGGTGAGGACGTGTTGTTGCTCAAAGGCGCCTCTGACAAGCGGTTGTGGGCCAATCGTTATAACGGACTTGGCGGCCACGTGGAGCGCGGGGAGGATGTACGGGCGGCGGCGCTGCGTGAGATTTGTGAAGAGACGGGTTGGCAGGCCGGTGACGTGAAGGATTTACAACTGTGCGGGCTCATCAACGTGGATGCAAGAGATCCTCATACGGGTATCATGTTGTTTGCGTTTACCGCCGAGGCGCGCCAGCGGCGGGTCTGGGCGTCGGCTGAAGGTGTACCCGAGTGGGTGCACCGCGATGAGTTGTTGAATTATGATTTGGTCGAGGATTTGCCTGTCGTGTTGCCGCGCGTGTTGGCGTTGCCTAAAGATGCGCCATTCTTTTTCGCCCATTACAGTTATGATCAGGACGACCGGTTGGTGATACGTTTTAATGAGCATCACTTGCCAGATATGCCCTAGCGGGCTATAATTTGCTTGGGGGGGGCCTGTGAAGGTCAGTGGAGGAAATGCCCCAGGCAATCATATAGTGAACTATCCAAAGGGGATCAAGATGATTAAATGTCCAGCGTGTGACCATGAGAATTTGCCTGGATCGCTTTTTTGTGCCAAGTGTGGCGTTCACTTGCCCACGGGCAAGCGCTTGTCCACCGATGAGGTTCCAGAGCAAGATCTACCGTCGGAGAAGCGCAGCCCTTTCGAGACGCGTGAACCCACACGTCCCAAGGGAGCGCCACTGGACGCCGAGCTCGTCCTCGTTTGTCAAGATGACCAGGAGATCGTTTTGCCTCAGGTCACGACGCTAAACTTGGGCCGCGGGCAGATCCCTGATGGCACCACGCCTATGCTGGACCTGACGCTGCATGGGGCTTATAAAGGGGGAGTCTCGCGTTTCCACGCCCGCATTCACCGCCAGCCGACAGGGTTTTATATCGAAGATTTATTGAGCACCAACGGCACGTACATCAACAAGCAGCGCATACCGCCCTATGTGCCTCAAGGGTTGCGCGATGGGGACGAGATACAGTTGGGTCGGTTGGTGCTTAAATTCCGTATCAAAAACTAGCATGACTTGCGCGCGGTGTTGCACCGCACGCTTTTTTTTGTTGGGGGGACGCCAAAAGGGTTTATTCTTCCGCTTCTGACGGTGCGTGGCGTGCTTTGCCCTGGCCTAAAGCGATTGAACGCTGGTAGGCGGCCCAGATCGCCCGCGAGACGACCGTCCTCAAGCCCCCTTTTTCCATATGGTAGAGCGCTTCGGCCGATGTACCTCCGGGGGAGGTGACTTGGTTGCGCAGCGCTGCTACGTGTTTATCACTCTGGCGCGCATAGGCGACTGTGCCTTGCATGGTTTGCAACACCAGTTTGGTTGCCACCCGGCGTGAAAAGCCCATGTGTACGCCTGCGTCGATCATGGCTTCCATAAACAGCAAGACATAGGCCGGGCCTGTGCCACTCAGGGCGGTGGCCATGTCCAGGTATGTCTCGTCTTCCACAAATATCTCCTCGCCCAATGCGCCCAGGATTGCCCGGGCTTGCTCCAGGCTTGGGGGGGCGACTTTTTGGGTCGCCGTCCAAACAGTGATGCCCTGGCCGATTTGTCCCGGCGTATTGGGCATGGCCCGGACGAAACTGGCGTGGGCGATTCCGTCTGCCAGCGCCCGCAGTGGCGTGCCAGCGACGATGGACACACCCAGGTTCTGCCGGCGCAGGTGCCCCCGCACTTGGGGAATGACAGTCTCTAATACCTGGGGCTTGACCGAGAGTACGACAATCTGACTTTTTTCGGCGGCCTCTTTATTGTCGGTCGTCCAGTGCACACCGTAGCGTGCGGCCAGTTGTTCGCCTCGCTCCGCGCGCGGCCCCGCAGCGATGATTTGCTCCGGCGCGATCAAGTTTTGGTTGAGCAGCCCCGAGATCATGGCCTCGGCCATCATGCCGCTGCCGATGAAGGACAATGTGATATCTGTAAGCATGTGTTTCCTCCTATTTGACATTTTCTAGCGTGTGACTATATACTGCAAGCTTGACAGCGTCGTTCGAGTACTTTTTTATGTGGCGGGCACGGCCGCGCTTGGTCTTGCAAGGCGTGTCCGAGGGTGGAATCAATGTTAAAAGTTCTGTGCCTTGTTTCAGAAGTTGCGCCTTTTGCTAAAACGGGCGGTCTGGCCGACGTGGGTGGTTCGCTGCCCAAGGCTTTACGGGCTTTGGGCCACGACGTGCGCGTTGTGATGCCTGCTTATCGCTCTATTGAACAGGGTCTGCACGCGGGTCGTTACGGGTTGCGTGCGATGCCCCTGGAACTACAGGTGCCGATGGGCACCGGCCTGACGCCGGCCGGGGTTTTTAAGGCCGAACTGCCGGGCAGTGATGTCCCCGTTTACTTTATCGCTGAAAAGCACATGTTTGACCGGCCACAGCTTTATAGTTACTGGGACGACGTCGATCGTTTCAGCTTTTTCAGCCGCGCAGCGCTAGATTTGATCCCGGCTTTGGGCTGGCGGCCCGACGTGGTGCATACCCACGACTGGCAGACGGCGCCGGCCGTGACGTGGTTGGCGACGACCGGTCAGGCGGATGACCGCTATCGCGGCATCCCCTCACTTTTTACCATCCACAACTTGTCTCACCAGGGCCATGCCGATTGGGGGCTCTTGGACTATTTGGGCGTTTCGACCCATTCACTGCAAGAAGAGGCCTATGGTCGGGTCAATTTTATGGCCCGTGGTATCTATCACGCCACCCTCATCAACACTGTCAGTCCCACTTATGCTCGGGAAATTATGACGCCTGCGGGGGGGGCGGGCCTGGATGGCTTGTTGCGCTATCGTCACTTTGACGTGCACGGCATCCTTAATGGCCTGGATTATGAGGTTTGGGACCCGTCCACTGATACGCGCCTGGCCCAGCGCTTTGACGCAGACCATCTCGATGCGCGCATACAGAACAAGTGCGCGTTACAAGCCAGGGCAAATTTGCCTCAGCGCGATGACGTGCCACTGGTGGCCATTGTCAGTCGCCTCGACTGGCAAAAAGGATTGGATATCCTGGGGCACGTCATTCACTTGTTGTTAAATAGCTATGCCGGTGAGGCCCAGTTTGTTGTGCTGGGCACCGGTATGCCCGAGTACGAGCATATGTTGGCGCACCTAGCCGACTATCATGAAAAAATGACGGCCTTTTTATTTTATGACCCCGACCTGGCGCCGCTGATTTATGCGGGGAGCGATATTTTTATCATGCCTTCCCGCTTTGAACCTTGCGGTTTGGGGCAATTGATCGCGATGCGTTACGGCAGCGTGCCCGTCGTGCGCGCGACTGGCGGGTTGGTCGACACGGTCCAAGATGGCATCACTGGTTTTTTGTTTAGCGATTACAGCAGTGAGGCCTGTTGGCAAGCGCTGCAACGGGCCATCAATGTTTACAATTTAGATCGAGACGTCTGGCGCGCGATGCAACAGGCGGGTATGGTGGCCGATTTTTCCTGGCAGCGCTCGGCGCGCGGATACCAGCAGGTCTACGAGTGGGCCATCGCCAGAATGAGAGGGTGGTGACCGGTTATTGCCAGCGCCGTTCCAACTCGCGGGCGATAGCATTTCGTACCTTTTGGGTATCCGCCGGCAGTTTGACCGGCGGGTTGTCGTAGCGTGGGATAAGGTCTTTTAGAGACCGCTCGTGATAGGCGACCTTGAACCCCGTGAATTTGAGGCCGTGGGCGGTCGAGATGACCACTGCACGCTCAGAAGGTCTGATCTCCCCGCGTTCGACGAGCTTGAACAGGACCGCTAACGCCACGCCCGTCTGGGGGCAGCAATATAGGCCCGTGCGGTCCGCGCGGGCCGCAGCGTTGGCCAGTTCTTCCTCGCTGGCTTGCTCCACTACCCCGTCAAAATGGCGCAGCACTTTGACCGCCCGTTCATAGCTGACCGGCGCCCCGATCTGGATCGCGCTGGCCAGCGTCTTGCCGGCGTTCACCGGATGGTATTCTTGAAAGTCGGTTTGAAAGCTCAGGTATAGTGGATTGGCTCGCGCAGACTGGGCGCAAGCGATGCGGGGTAATTTGTCGATCAAGCCCAACGTTTTCATCATCAACAAACCCCGGCCCAGCGCGCTGACGTTGCCCAGGTTGCCGGCGGGGATGATGAACCAATCCGGGACTTGCCAGCCAAATTCCTGGATGATTTCAATGCCTACCGTCTTTTGGCCTTCCATGCGCAGTGAGTTCATCGAGTTGGCCAGGTAAATCGTCCGCTCGGCCGTCACCTCCTGGACGATTTGCATGCACCCGTCAAAGTCGGTGTCCAGTGCCAATACCAGCGCCCCGTTGGCCAGCGGTTGGACCAGTTGGGCGGTAGAGACTCGGCCCTGGGGCAGGAACACGATGGTGGGGATGCCCGCGGCAGCGCCATAGGCCGCCAATGCTGCCGAAGTGTCACCGGTGGAGGCGCAGGCGACCGCTCGAATGGGTTGGCCGTCGTTGATCATCTGCTTGACCACCGAGACCAGCACCGTCATCCCCAGGTCTTTGAAGGAGCCGGTGTGGCTATTGCCGCACAGTTTGACCCATAGATCAGGCACGCCGATTTCGCGCCCCAATTGTTTGGCCCGAAAGCAGTGGGTGTGGCCTTCACCGAGCGAGACAATGTTCTGGTTCTCTATTTGGGGACAAACCCACTCTTTCTTTCCCCATACGCCGCTGCCCCAAGGTTGTGCACGGCTGCGCGTCCGTTCCTCAAACAGGCTTTTCCATTTGGCGGCATCTGCAAGTGCGTCCATGTCGTGCGCTACTTCTAACAGCCCGCCACAGTCCTCACAGCGATAAATCACGTCATAGATTGAATAGCGCCGTCCACAGCCGCGCCCACACTCTAGCCAAGAATCATATCCCATGGGATGCTCCATAAACTCTTTCGTTCCAGGCGTTGCCCGGAATTATGCTTGTCCTACTGCGTGCGTCTCTGTGCGGTGAATTGCTGCGTACCCTTGTGCGGCCAGCGCGTCACCGGGCACAGAAGCTTCATCGGGTTTGTCTGACAGGCCAAACAGCAGTGCCCCGCGTGCCCGCCATTCCAGCGCTTGCGCACGTACTTCTTGCGTGATGACGATCTCTTGGGCCAGCAGTTCTTTAGCCGAGGCGTCGTTTCCCAACTGTCCCATGTGGCCCACCGTCGCCCGATATTCGTTCAAGCGGAACGATTTAAATGGCGTGCGGTCACCGGCGCGCACGTTGGCATAGATCTCGCTGTGAACGGACGAGAGGGCGGGAGACATCGCGTCCGCGCGTCCCTCGACCTGAGCGATGAATTGGGTCAAGTGCGTCAGCCGTCCGTCGCGCACGTCGCGCACGATATCCCCGAGGTCGTACAGCCCACTGCCCAAGATCAGGCAGATATAGGCCAGGTAATCCTGGTTGTCGGTCGTAAAGGGATGAAATTCCGACTGGTTGAGTTGCGCATAGGCGTCCCGAAAGGCGCTTTCGTCAAAAGCATCGCCCAGCAGATCGGCGACGGTGTGACGCACGGCCAGGACGCGCACCTGGTCGATCACGTGCGCGTTGCGTCCCCGCGCGCCCAGGGCCGTCTTGTCCAGGTCCACGACGATGGCCGTTTGGGCGTCGATGGGGAGCCCTCGGTCTGCACAAAAATGGTCCAGGTCAGCCAGCGCGGACCAACGGTTCGCCAGGTACAAAGTGGGCGCGTTTTCTGGGTCATGACCGGCAAGGGTCGCCTGTGGTGAGCTCGCCGAATCCACGGCTGTAATTTCTATGTGGGCCGGTTGCTCACTCTCGTGCCCGATAAAGGCTATGCCCGGCCACCCTCCGGCCTGGCA
>CAZSJU010000216.1:0-1295 GCA_964607235.1 uncultured Anaerolineae bacterium
GGTGGGCGGTGCACTGGCACCCTCGGCGTGATTCGAACACGCGACCTTCTGGTCCGCAACCAGACACTCTATCCGCTGAGCTACGAGGGCAAGCCTTTGCTGTGGGAGAAATTATACCACAACTTGGAATTATTTCAAGTCACGTAAAAGCAAATCCCCACCGTCCCCGGCCCGGTGTGGACGCCCAGCGCCGGTGACAACTCGGTGATCAGCGTTTCTGCGCAGTCAAAGTTTTCACATACCAGGTCCCGCAGACGCTCGGCGTCCTGGAGCGCGGTCACGTGGGTCAGCGCGACCTTGATCCGTTCGCCGGGCTGGATGCGTCGTTTCATCAGGTCGATCATCTCGTGATAGGCCTTGAGGCGGCTGCGCGCTTTGCCCAGGGCGACAATGACGCCGTCTTCCATCCCGATGAGCGGCTTGATGCGCAGCAAAGACCCCATCAGATGTTGCGCCCGGCCGATCCGTCCGCCCTTGTAAAGGTAATGCAGGGTGTCGGCGGTCTGGAGCATCATCCCCCGGCTGGCGACACGCCGGGCGGTGCGGGCGACCTCTTGCAAGCTCAAGCCCTCCAGGGCGCCGCGCGCGGCCTCTATAGCGGACCAACCGTGGACCATCGCGACCTGTAACGTGTCCACCACCTCGATGTGAAGGTCGGGCAGTATCTCTCGGGCTATGTCTTTGGCGGCCAGCGCTGATTGATAGGCGCCGCTGCCTTTGGAAGTCATATGAATGCTGACGATCTCTTTGCCCCGTTCTGCCACCGCCCGAAAGGCATTGATATAGTCGCCAGGGCCAGGGTTGGCCGTCTTGGGCAAATGCTCGGCCGTGGGCAACCATTCAAAAAACGCTTCACGGTCAATGTCCACCAGGTCGCGCAAGGTCTCGACATTGTCCGCTTGGGCTTGCGGCACGGGTGGGGGCGCCGCATCGGTGCGGCCACGCAGGCTCTGCCTGATGCCTTCCAAATTAGGCACTTTGTCCCGGATGTCTTGCAAGTTGGGCATTTTATCCCGAATGTCTTGCAAGTTGGGCACCCTTTGCCTGACGTCTTGGAGGGTAGGCATCTGGGGCATGCTCCATCCCTCCCCCGAGAGGCGCCGGTGAATATAATAGGGCACGATCTCGATATTTAACTTTTTCACCAGCGTTTCGGGGATGCTGGCACAACTGTCGGTAATGACTTGGACCACGCTTCACGCTCCTCAATTTGAAGACGATGGGTAATTAAAACGGTGTCGCTACGATTCTACTCTCTTCACCCCGGAAAGTCAATATTGGCTTTGCCACAGAGG
>CAZSJU010000216.1:1395-6188 GCA_964607235.1 uncultured Anaerolineae bacterium
AGCCATCAATTTCTTGACGGGACGGTATGCGCGTGTTATACTTTTAGAAATTAAACCATTGTAGGGGAGCTTGGGTGAACCGAGCTGAGAGGGCGTCTCGTGATGGCCGGCGCCGACCCGATGAACCTGATCTGGGTAATGCCAGCGGAGGGAGTGTCTAGCCACCCCCCCCCGTGACAGAGGTGGCTCTTTTTATGTCTCTAGACCGTATCTCTTGCCCATCGTCGCGCCAACCCTCACACTGTGTGATCATCGCTAATGGAGACCGCCCCGCGCGCGAGGAGGCCCAACGTTACGCTCAAGCGGCGGACCTGTTGTTGGCGGCCGATGGCGGCGCCCGTCACGCGCTGGCGCTGGGCTTGACCCCGGACGTGGTCATCGGCGACATGGACTCGTTGGACGAACAGGAGCAGGCGCGATTGCGCGCGGCGGGCACGCGGTTACTCGTGTACCCACCGGACAAGGACGAGACGGACCTGGAGCTGGCCTTGTCCTATGCTCTGGAGCAGGGCGCGGCGTCCATCACAGTGTTGGGCGCGCTGGGCGGCCGGCTCGACCAACTGCTGGCCAACATCTTGCTGCTGACAATGCCGGCCTTGGCCGAGCGGGAGGTGCGGTTGGTCGATGGCGCACAGACCGCCTTTGTCGTGCGCGATGCGGCCCGGCTAGAGGGCCAGGTGGGCGATACAGTCTCTCTTATCCCGTTGCGCGGAGATGCGCGCGGGGTCACGACCGGTGGGTTGCTTTACCCGTTGGAAGACGATGTGTTGCCTTTTGGCTTGGGGTTGGGCGTCAGCAACGAAATCACCGCGACACCGGTATCCATAAGGTTGCGTCAAGGCCTTTTGCTCTGTGTTCACCTCTCCCGCGAGTGTTTGCAGGAGGTATAACATGCGAAATTTAATGCTCGTCTTGGGCTTGACCCTGGTGTTGGCAGCGTGCGCCGGGGCTGAAACCCCGACCACAGCGCCGGGGGCCACCGCGACGCCGGCGGCGCCCCGCGTCGTCACGCTGATGTCCCACGACAGCTTTGCGGCCAGTGAGCAGGTCATCGCCGAGTTTGAGGCGCAATACAACGCCAAGGTCGCATTCTTGCCCGCGGGAGACGCGGGCGCCGCGCTCAACCAGGCCATTTTGAGCGCGGGCAACCCTCTGGCCGACGTGTTTTTTGGGGTGGATAACACCTTTCTCGGCCGGGCGTTGCAAGCGGACATTTTTGAGCCGTATGCCTCGCCAGAACTGGCGCATATCCCGGACGCGCTCGAGCTGGACCCCCAACACCGGTTGCTGCCCGTGGACTATGGTGACGTCTGTCTGAACTATGACAAGGCCTGGTTTGAAAAAGCCGGGGTGGCGCCACCCTCTGGGCTAGACGACTTGATCCAGCCCGAGTACAAAGGCTTGCTGGTCGTCGAGAACCCGGCCACCTCTTCACCAGGCCTGGCGTTTATGCTGGCTACCGTCGGCCATTTTGGCGAGGATGGGTGGTTGGATTTCTGGGCCGCCCTGCGGGACAACGACGTGTTGGTCACTTCAGGGTGGGAAGAGGCCTACTGGAGCGAGTCCACCTGGGCCGGCGGCGGCGTGCGTCCCCTCGTCGTCAGTTATGCCACCAGCCCGGCGGCCGAGGTGTATTTTAGCGAGGGCGCGTTAGACGCGCCGCCCACCGGCAACGTGTTGGGACCGGGCGCGTGCTTTCGCCAGATCGAATTTGTCGGCATCCTGGCGGGCACCGAGAACCGGGACCTGGCCGAGCGCTTGATCGACTTTATGCTGGGGCAGCGTTTCCAAGAGGATATCCCGCTACAGATGTTTGTCTTTCCGGCGAACGAGCAAGCCGGCCTGCCCGACTTTTATCGTTGGGCCGAGCAGCCCACCGAACCGGCCGAGGTGGACGCTGCCAGGATCCGATCTCAGCGTGAGACCTGGGTACAACAGTGGACTGAGACCGTGTTGCGATGATTTCGCCGGGGGGGACAGGGAGGAGGCGGATGGCCCGCATGGCCTTGTACGGGCTGCCGTTGGCTTTCCTGGCCGTCTTCTTGTTCTATCCGCTGTTGAGTATCCTGGGCGTGAGCCTGGCGCCGCAGGGCCGTTTGGACCTGTCTGCCTTGGGCGAGTTGCTCCGGAACGGTTATTATCGGCGCACGATTTGGTTCACAACCTGGCAGGCGGCGCTGTCGACGGCGTTGACGTTGGCGTTGGGACTGCCCGGCGCCTATGTCTTTGCGCGCTATGCGTTTCCCGGCAAGCAGTTGCTGCGCGCCCTGACGACCATCCCCTTTGTGCTACCGACAGTCGTCGTCGCGTCGGCCTTTCGCGCGTTGCTGGGCCCCCAGGGCCGCTTAAACCTGGCCTTGATGGAGACGTTGGGGTTGGAACGTCCCCCGCTAAACTTGCAGCACACATTGGCCATCATTCTCATCGCCCACGTGTTTTACAACTATACCGTGGTGTTGCGACTGGTGAGCGGATTTTGGGCCAACCTGGACCCCCGGCTAGAAGAGGCCGGCGCCGTGCTGGGCGCCGGTCGCTGGCGTTTGTTTCGAGAGGTGACGCTGCCCTTGTTGACCCCGGCCGTGGCGGCCGCGGCGCTCCTGGTGTTCGTCTTTTGCTTTACCAGCTTTGGCGTGGTGTTGCTGTTGGGTGGGCCGCGTTTCGCCACGGTGGAGGTCGAGATTTATTACCAGACGGTCTCGTTTCTCAACCTGCCGATGGCCGCGGCGCTGTCATTGGTGCAAATCCTGTTCACCACCGTCCTGATCTGGCTCTATACCCGGTTGCAGGCCAGGACCACCGTGCCGCTGAACCTGCGGCCCCGCTCAATGACGACACGTCCCGCGCAGGGCTGGCGCGCCCGGCTGATGGTGACGTTCAACGTCGGGTTGATCGTACTCATGTTGGCGCTGCCCTTGTTGGCCCTGGTCGAGCGCTCTCTGGCGACCGCGGACGGGTACAGCCTGGCCTATTATCGCGAGTTGAGCGTAAACCGCCGTGGATCAGTCTTGTTCGTCCCGCCCCTGGAAGCGGTGCGCAACTCGGTCAGCTTTGCACTGGTCACCGTGGCGCTGGCGCTGACGCTGGGCGCCCTGGCGGCCCAGATTTTGGGGTCTCAGGGCGGTGCTCGTGCGCGGGCCAAGGGCAGCGTCGCGACGCTCGTGCGCGGGCTGCGCGCGTTGCTCGATCCAATCTTTATGCTGCCGCTGGGGGTGTCGGCGGTGACGTTGGGCTTGGGCTATATCGTGGCGCTGGACACGCCGCCGTTAAACTTGCGCACCTCTGCCTGGCTGACGCCGCTGGCCCACACGCTGGTGGCTTTGCCCTTTGTCGTGCGCACATTGTTGCCGGCCTTGCGCGGCATGAATCCCCGTTGGCGCGAGGCGGCGGCGGTGCTGGGCGCGCCGCCCTGGCGGGTTTGGCTGGAGGTTGACTTGGCCATCATCGGGCGGGCCATGCTGGTGGCCGCGGCCTTTGCCTTTACTGTGTCGATGGGCGAGTTTGGCGCGACTTCTCTCATCGCCCGTCCGGACCGACCGACGATGCCGGTGGCTATCAGTCGCTTTTTGAGCCAGCCGGGCGCGCTCAACCAGGGCCAGGCGTTGGCCATGAGCGCGTTGTTGATGGGAGTTTGCATGGTCGCCTTTATGGCCATTGAGCGCTTGCGGGTCGGCGAGATCGGAGAGTTTTAGACGTGCCGGTGATGTTGGCGGTACGGGGGATCAGCAAGGCTTTTGAAGGAACGTATGTCCTGCGCGACGCCAGTTTTGACGTCGCGCGCGGCGAGATCCTGTGCTTGCTGGGGCCGTCGGGATGTGGCAAGACCACATTGCTGCGGGTGATCGCCGGGCTGGAGCGCCCGGACTGCGGGACGTTGCGGCTAGAGGGCGTCGACCTGAGCCACAAGCCGGTCCACGCGCGCGGGTTGGGCTTTATGTTCCAAGAGTACGCGCTCTTTCCGCACAAAACAGTCTATGGCAACGTGGCTTTTGGCTTGCGTATGGCGCGACGGTCCCGGGACGAGATCGCGCAGCGGGTCAAAGACGTGTTGGCGTTGGTGGGACTGCAGGGGTTCGAGGGGCGGTCGGTACACGAGCTGTCAGGCGGCGAGCAGCAGCGCGTGGCGCTGGCGCGCAGCCTGGCCCCACAGCCGCGCCTGTTGATGCTGGATGAGCCGTTGGCCTCGCTGGACCGGGCCTTGCGCGAGCGCCTGATGAACGAATTGCGCCAGATCCTCAAGGCAGTCGGCGTGACGGCGCTGTACGTGACCCACGACCAGAGCGAGGCCTTTGCCCTGGGCGATCGTGTGGCGGTCATGCGCGCGGGTCACATTGAGCAAATCGGCCCGCCGGAGGACGTGTACCGCCAGCCTGCCAATGTCTTTGTGGCGCGTTTCTTGGGGATGCAGAACTTGATACCGGGAGAGGTGACGGACGTGGCTGCCGGTCGCGTCAGGACGGCGCTGGGGAAATTGACGTCCCTCGACGAGCTCAGGATGAAACCCTCGCAGCAAGAGGGGGCAAAAGTGACAGTGTTGCTGCGTCCCGAGGCAGCGCGCCTCGTCGGCGAGCAAGATAAGGCCGGGGCGGTCAACCTTTTGCGGGGAGAGGTAATGACGCGCTCGTTCCGTGGCGCGTATTACCGGCTGGTGGTGCGTCACGCGAGCGGGATCAAGCTGGCGTTTGAATTGGAGGGCAGTGAGGATGCGGTGCCCGACGCGGGGCAGGCGGTGACCTTGTCGCTGCAGCCCCAGGCCATCCGGTTGTTAGAGGCGGATCCAGCCCAAGCGGACGATG
>CAZSJU010000217.1:0-3069 GCA_964607235.1 uncultured Anaerolineae bacterium
ACAAAACAGCCGCCCCCGGCGGACCTGTACCCACAGGCCCGAACCCGGTCGCGGCTGCGACGTGCCTCTCGTATCCATATGTCGTGCCCTGTCAATCATAGTGGGACCCATGTGTGACGTCTGAGCGGAGTGGTGAAACACCCCCGGACGAATCCTGCCCCTGATGACGTCCCCCAGTATACCACTTTGTAGGAAACTATACAACTGCCGATGACACACGTCAGGGGGCGGTCATCACACAAGGTCGCAAAGATGAGAAGGAATCTGTAGATTAGGAAGCAGAAGGTTGGTAAAGTGAATTTGATCTTTTAATCCAAACTCAGCCCCTGTTCCACCTGTCCCTCGTTCGCCTGTGAGGCCTCGACCGCGCGCTGCGCGACCATCTGCGGCAGGCGCTCGCTGGTCTTGATCACGGTCATGCGGTTGGTGACCGTCGTGAAAATCGTGCTGGCGGCTGCTTCGACCTCGTACAGCCCGTCGGGCACCACGCGCCCGTGGTCGTCCAGCCCATTCCATTCCAGCGTGTGCACGCCGCTACGCTGGCGGCGGCGGTGCATCAGCGTGGTCACCAGCTCGCCCGAACGGTTCCACACTTGCACCATGACCCGCGCCGGCCGCGCCAGGTCCAGCGTGAAGCGCAGGTCGCGGCCCTCAAAGGGACTTGAGGACATGAAGGGTTGGTCGGTCGACAGGCTCAGCGCGTTGGGGCCGTACAAGCCGCCCAACAGGATCCACAGCGCAAACACCAGCGCCGCGCCGGCCGCGCCGGCCATGAGCGCCGTGCGCAACGTGGCGTTGGCCGGTTGCGGCGTGGCGGTGCTATAGGCGACGCTGCGCGTGGTCACCGCAGCGTTGCCGGCGCGGTCGATGGCCTCGACGCGCACCAGGTTCACCCCGTTCACCAGGTTGACCACGCTCTGGAAATTGCCCTGCGTATCCACGGCCGCGGCCTGACCGTTGACGCGCACCGTCGCCCCCACCTCGGTCTGGCCGGCAACCAGCAACGACGGCTCATACACCTGCATCCCCTCTTGCACCGAGGAGAGCGAGATGGGAGGCGGCTGCAGCTTGAGGAACACCCGCCGCTCGACGGTGGTCTCGTTGCCCACCGCGTCCGTGGCCTCGACGCGGATGATATTCTCCCCCTCGTCCAGCAGGACGTCGACGTTAAACTGCCCGTTGGCGTCGGCGGCCACATCTTTGCCATCCACCACCAGGCGCGCGTCGGCCGCGGCCCGCCCCTGCACGCTCAACATGCGCTGCCGGACCCACACCCCCTCGGGCGGGTTGTCCAGCACCACCTCGGGCGGGCGCAACACCAGGCTGACGTCCCGCGTGACCGAGGCCGCGTTGCCCGCCGGGTCCACCGCCGTCAGGGCGATGCGATTGTCCCCCTCGCGCAAGCGATGACGCACGCTAAACCCGCCGTCCGGCCCGACGGTGACCGGCTGCGGCTGCTCATTCAGCCAGATCGTGCTGCCCGGCTCGGCCGTGCCCTCGATCAGCAACTCTTCGCTCCCCACCTTGAGGTCATCGGGCAAGTTGGCCAGGCGGATGACGGGCGGCGTATTGTCTACCATCACGGCCAGGTTGTTGGCCGCCGAGCGCGCGGTGCCCTGGGCCTCGACGCGCACGGTATATTCGCCGTCGGTCACCACGGCGCCCTGGTCGCTGCGGCCGTCCCACAGCACCGAGTGCTGACCCTGCGCCTGAGATTCGGCGTCGATCAAGGTGCGCACCACCTGCTGGCCGGCGTCCAGCACCTGCACGTCCACGTTGGCGTCTTGCGAGAGGCCATACACCAGCACCACCTCGTCCAGGTTGCCGTCGCTGTTGGGCGAGAACGCGCGGCGTTCGGCGCTCATGGTCACCGCAGGCACCTTTACCCATTCCAGGGGGAACAAGACCAACAGGGCGACAATGATGGCGCCGGCGGAGACCAGCATCAACACCGAAGTAGCCCGCGTCGAGCGGCCTTGGGTTTGTCGGGTGGATTGCGTTTGGGCCGTTTGTCTTGTGCGCATCAATCTATCTCCAACATGATAATGTCGTCGTCTGCATCGGAGGCCGGCGACGCGCCTTGCGACGCCGTCCATTGAAACGCCTGCTGCGCCTCGCCTCGTCTCGCGGCGGAGGGGCCGGCCGCCGGAACGCGACGGGGGCGCGGGTCGCGCGGATCAAGTCGCGCGGCGCGCCGCGACGGGCGGCGTACCGGTCGACGCAAATACAAATAGAATCGCCGCAGCGCGGCCCCCAACAGGGCCGACGCGAGCACCCACAACAAAAGATCATGGCCCGACGCGGCGGACTCGGCCGGCGGAAGCCCCAATAACGCCGGCAAGAGCACCACGCTACCCCACAAGGCCGCGCCAGACGGCACCAGGCCCAACAAGGGCGCCCAGCCGCGCCAGCGCTCGGACCAGGTCCGTCGCGTCATCCACCCGGCCAGGTAACCGGCCAACGCCCAGGCCAACACTTGCAACACGTGCAACAATAGCGCCGGCGACGTGCCGGCAAAGGGGTTGACCAGTTCGACCAACGTCTGTAACGAGTTAAAGCCGCTGTAGCGCTGGATAATGTGCGCGCTGGCCAGCGGTTGCCCGCTCAACTGGGCCAGGTTCAACGGTTGCCCCGCCATGCCCGCCAGCAACTTGAGCCACAAGGCCGCCAACCCGCCCGCCAGGGCGCCGGCCAGCTCGCCCCACCACAACCCGGCCAGCAATGGGACCGTCGCCGCCAGGTGCCAGGGCAACAGGGCGGGGCACAATAACACCAGGACCGCCGCGCCCAGGTTGCGCATGGCCCAGCGCGACGTCAAGATCAAGGCCGCCAGCACGATCGCCGCCACGTAAATCGAGACAAGGTACAGCGGATAGGCCACCAGGAACGTAAAGGCGGCATAGGCCACCCACGGCCACAACAGGCCGACCACAAACAGCGCCGCCGTCAAAAACAGCTCCCACTCGAACGGATAGGCGCCCGTGGCGCGCGAGCTGGCCCACAGCAACAGCGCCAGGCCGGCAGCCGGGACCGCCCGGTCCCAAAAGACCTGCCAGCGCTGATAAACTT
>CAZSJU010000217.1:3169-6154 GCA_964607235.1 uncultured Anaerolineae bacterium
GACGCTGTAGCCCAGGTGACCTGGGCGTCGGGCTGGCGCGACGCCTGGCGGGCGTGGGTGTGCGCCCAGTTGCGCAGGGCCGTCACCTCTTCGCGCCGCGTGCGCGACAGCGGCATCGTCTCGGCGATGGCGTGCAGCAGGTCCTGATCCGTCAGTGTGCGCTCACCCTCGTCAAAGGCGTCGTACAATGCCGCAATGATCACCTGCTCGATCTCGGCGCCGCTAAAGCCCTCGCTGGCGCGGGCCAACTCGGCCAGGTCATACTGGCGCGGGTTGCGCCGCCGCTTGGCCAGGTGAATGCCAAAAATCTCGGCCCGCTCGTCCAGCGTGGGCAGGTCCACGAAAAAGATCTCGTCAAAACGCCCCTTGCGCAAGAGCTCTGGCGGCAGCAACTGGATGTTGTTGCTGGTGGCGATGACAAAGACCGGCACCGTCTTTTCCTGCAACCACACCAAAAAGCTGCTAAACACGCGCGCCGAAGTGCCCGCGTCCGACAGGTGCGAGCTGGCCGTGCCCGCCAGCCCCTTTTCGATCTCGTCCAGCCACAACACCGCCGGGCTGACCGTCTCGGCCAGCCGCAACGCCGAGCGGATATTCTCCTCGGACGAGCCGACCATCTGGCTAAAGACCTTGCCCATGTCCAGGCGCAACAAGGGCAACTGCCACAAATGGGCCGTGGCTTTGGCCACCAGCGATTTGCCGCCGCCCGGCACGCCCAACAATAACAAACCGCGCGGTTCAGGCAAGCCAAACTGGCGCGCCCGCGCGCCAAAGGCCATCTGTCGCTTTTTCAACCACCCCTTTAATTCGGCCAGCCCCCCGACTTGACCAATGTGTTCGCCAGGCTCAGTATACTCTAAAATCCCGGATTTGCGAATCAGTTGCTTCTTTTCGGCGACAATGACGTCCAGGTCAAAGCGCCCCTTCATCACCACCGTCTTGGCGAACACATTCTCCGCCTCGCTGATGGTCAAGCCCTGGGCCGCCTTGAGCACGCGCTCCCGCTCCTCCCCCTGCACGTCCAGGCGCAACGCGCCCCGCACCTGCACCGAGCGGATGATGCGCGCCAGCGTCTCGTCCAACTCGTCCAACGTGGGCAACTGGAAATCGAGCACGCTCACCTCTTTTTCCAGCTCGGGCGGCAAGCGCAGCAACGGCGACAGGAACACCAGCGTCTTTTCGCTGCGCTTGAGCTCGCGCGCCAGGTCGCGCAGCTTGCGCACGATCTGTATGGCCTCAGTCGGCCCATCGCCTATAAAGTTCTGCAACAGGAACGGGTGGAAATCCTTGAACAAATAGATGGCCGGTTCGCGCGACTCGCTCACACAAGCCAGCGCGCGCATGGGATTCACCGCCGCCGGATCGACCGGCGTGGGCTGCAGCGTGTCCAGGGCAAAAATGCCCTGGGTGACGGTCCAGGCGAACAGGCGTTTCTGGCGCTGCGCCGCCACGTCGCGCAGCATCTCTTCGACGCGCCGCTCGTCCCACGAGACGATATACAGCAGCGGGTAACGCGCCTTGATGAGCAGTTCCAATTCCCTGGCCTGGTCTGTCAACATAACCTTCCTCAGCCGCCTCTCAGCGCACCGGCGACGGGGGTGCGGCGGCCATCGTTATCAGCCTCGTCCGGGCGGTCCGGCGTCCCATCGTCGACAAAGTGCAGGTGACGCGTCGTGGCCCGGTGCAGGTCGGCGTACGCGCCGCGCTGCTCCGGGGGCAACAAGGCCGCCAATTGATACATCGCCTCGGTCGTGACGGCGTGCAACACGTCGCGCTCTAGCCGGCGCCCGCCGGCCTGCAGGCGAAAAGGTCGCCCCACTTGCAAACGCACCGGCGTGCGGCGCAAACGCTTCAGGTTGCGCCCAAAGGCTGTCTGGCCGGTGATGGCCAGCGGCACAATAGTCGCCTCACCCCGGTGCGCCAGATAAGCCATGCCGTTGAGCGCCTGTTGCAGCGTCCCGTCCGGGCTGCGCGTGCCCTCGGGCGCCACGATCAACAACGTGCCCGCTTTCAAGGCCGCCAACGCCGCGCGCAACGCGCGCCGGTCGACCTGGCCCCGCCGCACCGGGATCGCGCCATAGCATTTAAAGATCCAGCCCCAAAAGGGGATGGAAAAATTCTCAATCTTGGAAAGCACCGTCACCGGGCGCGGCATTGAGGCCAGCACCACAAAGGGGTCCAAAAAGTTGACGTGGTTGATCATCAAGACCACCGGCCCCTCGGCCGGGACCCGCTCGCGGCCCTCCACCTTTAGGCGCAGCACGGCCCAATAGGCCAGGCGCAGCAACCCGTTAAAAAAGCGTTTAGCCATGCCCGTGTTCCTGGATCAATCCCGTGACCAGTTCCAACACCTCTTGGACCGCAAGGTCCGAGGTGTCGATAATGATGGCGTCCTTGGCCGGGCGCAAGGGTGACACCTTGCGGCCACTGTCAATCTTGTCGCGCCGTTGCATCGCGGCCAACACGCTATCATAATCGGCGTGCTGGCCGCGCGCCACCAGCTCGCGATAGCGCCGCATCGCCCGCGCTTCCACCCGGGCGTCCAGATATAGCTTGAGATCGGCGTCGGGCAGCACCACGGTGCCAATATCACGCCCGACCATCACGACCCGGCCCTGTGCGCTGATGCGCCGCTGCTGCGCCACCAGCGCCTCGCGCACGCCGGCATAGGCCGACACCGGCGACACGTTGGCATCGATCTCGGCGCTGCGGATCGCCCAGGTGACGTCCTGGCCGTCTGTAAACACGGTGTACTGCCGCCCGTCGTCGACGGTCGGCGGCACGACGTCGATGCGCACCCGCCGGGCCAGCGCGGTGATCGCGGCTTTGTCCAGTATATCGACGTCCTGCTGCAGCGCCACCCAGGTCACCGCCCGGTACATCACGCCGGTGTCGAAATACAAATAACCCAACTGCTGGGCCAGTTCATAGCCGATGGTGCTCTTGCCCGACGCCGCCGGGCCGTCTATCGTAATAGTAGTCGGT
>CAZSJU010000218.1:0-6130 GCA_964607235.1 uncultured Anaerolineae bacterium
CTCCCGGCCACTCAACTCCAGAATCACGTGGACGACGGCCACAAGCAACACGACCGGTGCCAGCAGCACCAATGCGCCATAGTACTGTTCTGTAGGCAGGAACGTCAAATACGAGGGCGTGGTAGGCTGTCTGCCCAGCAGCCACAGCGGGAGGTACGGCAGTAGCGCGTCTAACAGTCCCCGCCCGAGTTGGCCGCCCAGTCCCCACTGCGGCGCCGGCTTGTCTCTGAGCTGTTCCACCATCCGTGCCGGGTGGATATAGCCCGTGAGCCAAACTTGAAAAAAGTTCATTTCTGCTCACCTCGTCACTCGTCGCTGGACGGTCCATCTATCCATTGCGCGGGTGGTCCTCCCTCGTTGGCCCATTCTACCCTGCCGTGCTTGTCTATGCAAGGTGAAGGTAAAGACGCGTCGTGGCGCGGGCTGGCGCTCTGAGGGCGTTGTGATATAGTTGGGGCCACGGGCAAATGTGTGTATACAGAAAGCAAAAAGGAGGCTATCCCCCCATGAAGAGTTATCGTAAAGAACTGTGGTTCAGTGTGCCAACGCGGCGCGCGTTCATCAACATCACGCCTCAGGTCCAATCCTGTCTGCACGAGAGCGGCGTGCGGGAGGGGCTGTGCCTGGTGAACGCGATGCACATCACGGCCAGCGTGTTCATCAACGACGACGAGAGCGGGTTGCACCAGGACTATGAAGAGTGGCTGGAAAAGCTGGCGCCACATGCGCCCATCAGCCGGTACCAGCACAACCGCACCGGCGAAGACAACGGGGACGCGCATCTGAAGCGGCAGGTCATGGGGCGCGAGGTGGTGGTCGCGATCACGGACGGGCGGCTGGATTTTGGCCCGTGGGAGCAGATCTTTTACGGCGAGTTTGATGGGCGGCGCCGCAAGCGCGTGTTGGTCAAGATCATTGGGGAGTGATGGAGCGACGCATGTTCGAGTTGTTGGTCAAGGCGCTGGTCGGCGCCGTCATGGTCGTGGTCATCCAACTGCTGGCACAGACCGAGCGCTATTACATCGCCGGTTTAGCCCCGCTTTTTCCCACGTTTGCGTTAATCTCGCACTATATCGTAGGCAGCGAAAAGACGAGCAATGAGTTGAAAAGCACCATCTTGTTTAGCATGTTTTCCCTGATCCCCTATTTGTGCTACCTGCTCGTCCTGTATTTCCTGGTCGACCGCTGCCGGTTGACGGTGTCGTTGCTGGGCGGGACGCTGGCGTGGTTCGGCGCGGCGGTGGGATTGATCTTGATTTGGAACCGCATGTAGAGCGTTGGAGGAGTTGCGAGATGAAGCTTAAAAAAAGCTTGACGTTGATGGGGATGTGCCTGTTGCTCGGCGTCTTGTTTGTGGCCTGTGACTCGTCGGACGAGGCGTCTGATGCGCAAAAGACCGAGGTCGCGGCCTCGATCTTTGCGACGCAGACGGCGGGTGCACCGAGCAAAGCGCCGGACAGCGCGGTGACGGGGATACCGGCCGTCACCAAAGGGACAGACGCGCCTACACCTACGGTCACGGTCGTCACGCCGACGTTGGCGCCCTCTGCGACGCCCAGCCCGCTGCCTGTGCCAGCGCCGACGGACACGCCGATGATTATGTGCACGCCGCCGGCATGTAGTGCGGATGAGGTGTACTATTGCCCAGGGGATTGCCCCGGTGGCTGTGGCACCGAATGCGCGACGCGCACGCCCCTGCCCCCGGCCGCGCCGCAGATTCTCTCTTTCACTGCCGACCGCACGCGCATCGTCGAGGGTGAAGAGGTGACGTTGACCTGGCAGGCGGAAGGCGGCGATGAGGCTTTTATCGAGTGGGTGGCCCCGAACGCGATATTGGTCGGCGCGCCTGGCCCCCTGAACCCGGATGGCGGCACGGTGACGATTAGCCCCACGGGCCAGGGCGACATCCGCTTGTTTGTCAGGAACAGCGCCGGCGCCGTCGAGGCACACGTACATCTTTTCATCGAGTGCGCCCACGAATGGATGCCCGCGCTCGAAAAATCCGGCTACCCGCTCCCCGGCGCTTGCCCTTGGGAGGCTGACGTTGGGCAGGCGGCGCAGCAACCCTTTGAGCGCGGCTTTATGATGTGGCTGGAACCTTTGGACGCCATTTATGTGTTCTATGAGGATGGCAATTATCGCGTCTACCCCGACGAGTTTCAAGAAGGGGACCCCGAGCGCGACCCGGACCTTGTCCCGCCCGAGGGGTTGGAACAGCCCATCCGTGGCTTTGGCCTGGTGTGGCGCACGCAACCCGATGTGCGGGAGGGCCTGGGGTGGGCCACGGCGCCCGAAATGGGATTCTCGACCTGGATCCAGGGCTACCAGGGCCCGGGGATGCACAACATTTACAGGTTTGTGCAAGGCATCGCAGGCCCGATTTACCGTCTGGTGGCGTTTGCCAGCACGTGGGAAACCGTCGTGCCCTGATCTAGCCTTCGGTAGCGGGGGCGTCGTCCGCAAAGAACGCCACCACGTCCTCAAAGCGGGTCGTGCGCCGCGCGGGGGGCAGGCTGGCGACCATCTGAGGGCCATAGCGGGCCGTGTTGACCCGCGAGTCCAGGATGGCCATCACGCCACGGTCGGTCTCGGCGCGGATCAGGCGCCCCACGCCTTGCTTGAGCGTCAGCGTCGCTTCGGGCAACGAGATTTCCATAAAGGGGTTACCACCGCTGGCGCGCACGCGTTCCTCGCGTCGTTGGTAGACCGGGTCGCGGTGGGGAGCAAAGGGTAGTTTGTCAATGATGACCAGCGACAGCGCTTCGCCTGGCACGTCGATGCCCTCCCAAAAGCTGCGGGTGGCAAACAGCACCGCGCCGTCGGGGTCGTTTTTGAGTTGTTCCAGCAGCTCGGCGCGCGAGGCCAGTCCCTGCCGCAGGCAGGTGTAGGGCAGACGGTGCCATAGCGCGTCATACAATTGATACATGCGGCGCGTGCTGGTGCACAATACCAGGGCGCGGCCTCGGCTGGCCTCCAACAGTCGCGCCACTTCGGCGGTCAACTTTTCCATATAGGCCGCTTCCCCGTCACCGTAGGCAGGTTTGAGCCCGTGGGGGGTGTAGAGCAGCGCCTGGGTTGGAAAGTCAAAGGGGCTGTCGATGCGCCGTTCTATAATTTTGTCTTCTGACGGGTCGGGCGCGCCGATCTGTTGCCGGAAATAGTCAAAGCGGCGGTTCACCGTCAGCGTGGCGCTGGTGCAGACGACGGTCTTGGCTTTGTCGAACAGCTTGTCGTGGACGAATTGGGCCACGTCCAGCGGTTCGCTTTGCAGCGTCAGATCGTCGGGCCGCGCCTCACCGGTCCAGCTCTCACAATAGCGCACCTGGTTCTCGGGCGCGGGTTGGGCCAGCGTGATGATCTCGTTGACCAGTTGGGCGGTCCACTCTAACGTCGCCTGGTGGCGGGCGTTCTCTTCGTTTTCCTCGTCCCCTTTGACCGGCGGGTAGGCTTTTTGTAGTCGGCTATGGATGGCCTGCAGGTGGCCCACCACGGCCATAGCAGGTTGGATCTCGCCCTCGGGCACCCAGCGGCGTTCTCCGATGCTGGCGGCGTCCTGGCTCAGCACCTGGAACAACTCGTGGTTCGACTGGGTGGCCTTGCCGCGCAGCCGCTCGTCGGCGTGGCGCATGACGACCGGGTCGTTGATCAGGCCGGGTACGGCGGTGTATTCCAGGCTGACGCGCAGCGCGTTAATCACGTATGGCTCTAACTCGTGGGCTTCGTCGACCACAATGATGTCGCGCGGCGAGAGCACGGGACGCTCCAGCGCCAGGTTGTAGGCCAGCAGCGCGTGGTTTAGCACGACAATGTCGGCCTCTTCGGCCTCGGCCTTGGCCCGTTCATAGTAACAGTTGTAATAAAAGGGGCATTGGTAGCCGGCGCAGTCGTGGCGCCCGGCGACGAGGCGCGTTTTCAAATCGCCGTACAGCCGCAGGGACTCGGTGTCGCCCGAGGGCGCCGTTTCCAGATGTTCCATGAGCGTTGCGATGCTGGTCCCTTGGTCTATGTCCAGCAGCTCGGGCTGGCGGCTCAACTCGCTCAGTTTGAGCAGGCAGACGTAATTAGAGCGGCCCTTGAGCAGGGCGGCGGTAAAGGGCTGGGGCGCGATGCGGCGCAGCGCCGGGAGGTCTTTTTCCCACAATTGGGTCTGTAGTGTCTTGTTGGCGGTGGAGATAAAGGCCTGGCGCCGGGTCCAGATGATGGGAATCAGGTAGGCAAAGGACTTGCCGCTGCCGGTGCCCGCCTCGATCAGGGCGTGTTTGCCCTCGTCCAGCGCGCGCTTGACCAGCCGTGCCATACGTGCCTGGCCGCGGCGAGGGCGGTAACCGGCGCCCAACAGCTTGGATACGGGCCCCCACGGTGCGAACAGCAAGGCGATGTCGTCGTCGGGGTTTTGATAGGTGGGTTGGTTCTCTGAATCGGTCACGGCTGTGTATCCTGGGTCAATGTTCTTGTCCGGGCATCACGGTATGCTCTAGCCAGTCGCCGATGTTGCCGACGCCCTCGCGCTCGAGTCCCTGACGGCCATAGATCTCGGTTAGCGTGCGCAGCCGGCCCTGTAAGAAATCCGTCAGCGCGTCAGGCTGGTAGCGCCATTGCCAGTTGCCGCTGGTTTTGCCGGGCCGGTTCATGCGCGCCTCGCTGCCCAGACTCAGCACGTCCTGCAGCGGCACGATGGCCATGTCGGCCACGGAGGAGAGTGCCATGCGGATAAAGTCCCAACTGATGTCATGGCCGTCCTCGCCCAGATAGAGCCGCACTTTGTCCTTGATCCGTTCGGGCTGGGCGTGGTACCAGCCGCGCGTGGTGTCATTGTCGTGCGTGCCGGTATAGACGACGCTGTTAAAATCAAAGTTGAAGGGCAGATAGGGATTGCTGGCGTCGCTGTCAAAGGCAAACTGGAGCACTTTCATACCGGGAAAGCTGAACTCTTGACGCAGCGCGAGCACCTCGGGCGTGATGACGCCCAGGTCCTCGGCCACAATGGGCAGCTCGCCCAGCGCGTCTTCCAGGGCGCGGAATAGTTCGGCGCCGGGACCTTTTACCCACTCACCGTTGACGGCGGTCGGTTCGGAAGCGGGAATTTCCCAATAGGCCTGGAAGCCGCGAAAGTGATCAATGCGCAGGATGTCGACCAGGGAGAAGGACTGCTGGACCCGCTTGATCCACCATTGGTAACCTTGCTCTGCCATCAGATCCCAGCGATAGAGCGGGTTGCCCCAACGTTGACCGGTCTCGCTGAAATAGTCGGGTGGGACGCCGGCCACGCTGGTGGGTTGCCCGCTCTCGTCCAGGTAGAACAGGTCGGGGTTGGCCCACACGTCAGCGCTATCGTGGGCGACAAAGATAGGAATGTCGCCCATAATTTTGATCCCGCGTTCGTTGGCATAGTGGTGCAGCGCGTCCCACTGGCGGAAGAACTGGAACTGCAGGTATTTGTAAAAGCGCACGTCGTCGGCCAGTCTTTCGCGCCAGCGTCTTACCGCCTCAGGTTCGCGCAACGCGATCTCGGGGGCCCACTCGGTCCAGCTCACCATATCGTGTTTGGCCTTGACGGCCATAAATAGCGCAAAGTCGTCCAACCATTCGTCCCGTTGGTGGCAGAACTGGTCGAACGCCGCGCGGCGCGCCGGCGCGGCCGTCTCAAAAAAGTGGTTGGCCGCCTGGCGCAGCAGGTCGGTTTTGTATTGAATCACCCAACCAAAATCGACGTGATCCTGGGGAAAGGGTGGCGGGTCGGCCACGGCCTCGGCGGGCAGGTCGCCCTCGGCCACCAGCCGGTCCGGGCTGATGAGCATGGGGTTGCCGGCAAAGGCGGAAAAGGAGGCATAGGGCGAGTCGGCGTAACCCGTGGGGCCGATGGCCAATGTCTGCCATAGTCTTTGTTCGGCCCCGGCCAGCCAGTCAACGAAACGGTAAGCCTCACCGCCCAGATCGCCGATACCCAGGCGTCCGGGGAACGAGGTGGGATGCAACAAGATACCACTCACGCGGGTCCATAACATGTCCGGTCTCCTCAAGTGTGTTTGATAGATGTGTGGGGCGACAAGGGGATTATATCCGTCTCTGGCGGATTGGCAAGAGCAAACATTCAAACCCACGACGTCAGTCGTGTGGTCCTTGACAGCTC
>CAZSJU010000219.1:0-1732 GCA_964607235.1 uncultured Anaerolineae bacterium
GAAAAGGTGACGGTCATGACCGTATCCCCGCGCGCGGCGGCCTGGTGAAACGCCGCCTGCAGGGCGCCAAAGACTTGCTCTTCTTCGCCCCACACCAGGGTGCTCATCTCGCCCATACGGGTTCCCAGCCCACGTTGGCGCAAGATGCGTATCGCTTTGCGGATGGCTGGCCCTATTGAGGCTTGCCGCAGCGGGTAGAGGCTGACCTGGGCAGAGATCATGAGCGTTCCAATTCCGCATCCGCTGAGGATGACAGGCTGTCTGCCAGCAATCCTTTGAAGCGGTCGAGGGTGATCGGGTGAAATTCTACCTCCAAACCGGTCCAGTCGAACAGTTCCAAAATCTCTTCGGCGTGTTGAATCATGTACGCATCGGCCAGCCCCAGGCCGTCCAGCACGATGATCTTGTCATAGAACCCCGGAAAGTTGGCGTTAGCATCGGCGTCGTCCCATCCAAAATACGTCTGATAGACCGTCTTCCAGCTCTTGAGCCAGCCCGGCGTGAACCACAGGATCTTGTCCTGCCGGCCACCGCTGATGCGCTGCCGATCCTCCAGGCTTGCCAGCATGTCATAGCCATACTCTCCCTGTACCCTGCCGATTCCCTGGCTTGCAGTCTGCAAAATCGCGTCCACCCGTTTGAGCGGCTCATCCGTGCTGACATAGCATTTCTTGCCATACACGACGACGATCTTGTGATTGGGGCACGATTCGCGGGCCTGCGTCAGTCTATTGCGCAGATGCTCCTCCAGCTTGTCCGGCAAGGCATGCAGGCCTGGCGGCGTGAACAGAATTCGGTGCGGATCGAGAAAACCCGTCTCCATCAAGTGGGTCATTTCTGGATGCAACATCCCGCAAGAGATGATACAGCAATCCTTAAACGTGGAGTGGTTCATTTTTAACCTCCAATACCCGGTACATTTAAACCGTTCGTCCCACCTCAAACCCTTCCCGGACGGCATCCATCGCCTCACGCGGCGCCACACAGTCGCCGATCGTGCAAACGTCTTTCATTTGACTTGACTTGACTCAATGTGCACATGACACGTCACACTAGGGCCGGTTGGCGATCGCCTCCTGCAACGTGTTCACCGTCAGCTCGGCACAATGCAGGCTGTCTTCGGGCAAGCCGCCCAGCGTTTCCAGCAGGTCTTCCGGACGGACCTGACCGGCTTGCTCCAGCGATAGCCCCTGCACCATCTGCGTGAGCGCGCTACCGCAAGCCACCGACGGCCCACAGCCGTCGGTCATAAAAGTGGCCGCCTGGACTCTCTGCCCCTCCAGCCGCAGGTAAATCTCCATCGTGTCGCCGCACCCACCGCGCACGACCGCGTATGCATCCGGCGCGGACATCCGGCCCAGGTTGCTGGGATGGTGCGCTTCTTGGATGACCCTGTCCGAATAGATCGCCCGTTCTTGTTGTGTGATTTGCTTTTGTAGTTCTGCGA
Organism: uncultured Anaerolineae bacterium; assembly: GCA_964607235.1. Lineage (GTDB taxonomy): Bacteria > Chloroflexota > Anaerolineae > S140-20 > S140-20 > CAZSJU01. Next base: position 1,448 of record CAZSJU010000219.1, read on the forward strand.
CCATGTCGTCAAAACCAGATGATCGTCCTTGATCCACCAAGGGAAACTCCTCCGTCTAGTTTACCAGCGTCCCCGGCGCCGTTGGCGCGCGTGCCGACCGCGGCCCTGTCCACGGCCCCGACCGCCATCGTTCGGACGGCCGGAGGGGCTGATGGCACGTGATAAAGATGCAGAACCCGTTGGTGTTGGTTGCGTTTGTTCTCGCTCGCTTAAAAGCGTCAGCACGCGGGGCACAATCTCCCGCCCGACAAAGCTCAACGCTACCCCTAGCCAGGGCCACACGCC
>CAZSJU010000219.1:1832-6126 GCA_964607235.1 uncultured Anaerolineae bacterium
TCGACATATATCATCAATATCACCTTCTTTCTCGTGTGATTTTATCCGCCCAGGTGACTCACTCTCCCTTTTCCAGTTGGTTGAGTCGCTCCATCACCTGGGCCAACTGCGCCTGCAAGTCACTGGCCATGTCCTTCAGGGACGCGATCTCTTTCTCCGAGGAAGCGGCAGGATCAGTGGGACCCTCCGGGGCCGGCGGTGGCGTTGGTGGGAGGGCGCCCATCCCCATGCCGCGACCCATGCCGCGCCCCATCCCCATACCGCGTCCCATGCCACGTCCCATACCCATGCCACGTCCCATACCGCGTCCCATACCTATCCCTTGACCTGTGCCCGCCCCCTGGCCCATGCCCATCCCGGCTTGAACGTTGGCGCCGGCGTTGGATTCAAGGGCACCGGTCTTGTACGCCTCTACGGCCTGCCGTACGGTCCCACCGCTAAAGAGATAAGTGGGCACATTCGCCGCCTGAAAGACGCTAAAGGCATTAGGGCCCACATTGCCGGCGACCACCGCCTGCGCGCCGCGTTCGATGACAAACTGGGCGGCCTGGATGCCGGCCCCGCTGGGCGTGGCGATGGACGGATTCTCCAGAGCCTCAAACGTCATCGTCTCTGTATCGACCAAGACATACGTGGGGCAGCGCCCAAAGACAGGGCTGACCGGCGCGTCAAGGTTTGCGCCGTTGGCTGTGACAACGAGTTTCATTTGTATTCCTCCTGATAAAGTGTATAATTTGATTGGTCCAGTGTGTGAGGAGCCAAGGATAAAGTGATAAAGTATCGAGGCTCCTCACACGTGAGGGCTCTGGGGCGGGTGACGTGGTGTAACGGCAACGTCACCCGCTCCGACGCGTCCCGCGGCGTCATGCTGTATTACGCTGCGTTGCGGGACTATTCGTCTTGATCGAGCGCTGCAATGCGTTGGCTGATGGCGTCCAGTTGTCCCTTTAACCATTCGGCCTGCGACTTGAGCGCTTCGGTCTCTTGCTGGCGGGTGGGCGGTGTGGCATAAGGGCCATACGCCCCGGCCGGTGGGACACCCCAGGCGGGTGCATACCCGCCGCGGGCCCAGCCTGGCACTCCGGTGGCATAGTACATGTGCCGCCATCCCCGGCCGCCACCGCGCCCCCAACCACCACCCCAGCCACGACCCCAGCCCATGCCAAAGCCACGTCCTGGGACGGGGCCTGCATAGCCCGGCGCATCATAGCCGGCGCAATAGCCGGCGCCTCGTCCGGTCATAGGTCCCATTCCGCTCGGACCTGTTCTATCTCCTGCTGGCATTTTTATTCATCTCCTTTTCTATTTGATCTCGTTCGTTAGACACGTTAGACACAATATTATCGATTATCGTCGGCCAAATCCTCGGCCTCGACCTGCACCTCGGCCGCGCCCACCTGGGGACGCACGTCCTAGCCGCGTCGCCGGGCGCAGCCAGCGCGCGAAACGCGCGCCGAGCGCGCCCCAGCGCACGGGCGTACCCTGCCATCCGGCATAACCATAGGGCGCCTGCCCGGACGCGGGGACTTTTGCACAGTATCCCTGACCGTGGCCCGTCATTGGCCCCTGGCCTCCCGGCCCTGTCCCATCAAATCTTGGCATATCATTCACCTCCTTCCAAATTGCAAATCAGTTTTTAAAAAATTGGCACAGTCTTGGTCGCCGGCACCCGTTCTGCCACCGCTTGGGCGATCGGTTCGAACAACTCTGCGCCATACTTTTCAATCTCGCCCGTGTCGCAGCGATGGGCCAGCTCGGGATCCAGCGGCAGCCGCCCCAATAGCGGCAGATCCAGTTGTTTGGTCGTATGCAATGCCTGGCTCGGACCAAAAACCTCGATCCTTTCACCACACTTGGGGCAATTGATGTAACTCATATTCTCCACGATTCCCAGTATTGGCGCGCCCATGTGTTGAACCATGCGGGCTGCCTTGCGCACCACCATCCCGGCCAGGTCCTGCGGTGAAGTCACCAGCACGACCCCGTTGAGCGGTATGGATTGCATCACCGTCAGTGCAGCGTCAGAAGTGCCTGGCGGAAGGTCCACGAGCAGATAGTCCAAGTTGCCCCACATCACTTCTCCCCAAAACTGTTTTATGGCGCTGCTGATAAGAGGACCGCGCCAGACAACGGCCTCGTCCTCGTTGCGCAGTAGCAAATTGATAGACATCACCGCTATGCCTGTTTCCGTCTCGGCTGGGAGAATGCCCACCGGACCCACCGGTGGCGCTTGATGAAGACCAAACATCATGGGGATGCTGGGGCCGGTGATGTCGGCATCAAGCACACCGACCCGCGCCCCACGCCGGTGCAAAGCCACCGCCAGCAGCGCGGTCATTGATGATTTGCCCACGCCGCCCTTGCCGCTTAGCACCGCAATCACGTGGTCGATTTCGTTCCCCGACTGGGCTGGCTTGGGGCCACCCTCAGCCGCCGTCATGAACGCGGCACGCTGTTGCTGGTTCATCTCGGCCAGTTTCACCTGGATGTCCAAACTGGCGTCCAGCTCTGCCACAGCCTGCTTGACATTTTGTACCAGGTCATCCTTGATCGGGATCTCTTTAAAAGGCAACAGCAGCGTGAATGTCACGCGGCCGTCTTGGAGGTCGACGTCTTGGATCATTCCCAGTTCGACCAGATTCCGCTTGATCTCAGGATGCATCACCTGGCGCAGCGCGTTCAATACTTTACTTGTGCTCATATTTTTCCTCTTTTCACGTTATTTGGTGTATGTGATATAGCTGGACCTCAATGGTGCTCGCCCTCGCCCTCTTTCATGTGACGGTTGTAGGCGCCCAAGAGATGATCGATCATCCCGCGCGCCTCCTGCAACTCTTGCGTATGCCAACTCAGTGACTCGTCCCCCAGCGCGGTGAGGCTATAAACCCGCCGGGGCGGCCCTTGGGTTTGCTCCTCGTCCCAAGTCGAAACGACCCACCCCTGCTCTTCCATATCGCGCAGCATCCGGTACACCTTGCTAGAGTTCAGGTCTTCCAGACCAAATTCCTCCAATTGCTCCAGGAGGGTATAGCCGTGAGCGGGACCATAGTGCAGCAGCAGCAGCAACGCGGGCCGCAACATGTGCAGCGCCCGGTGCCCCCGTCCGCGTCTCCCTCTCCCTCGTCCCCGATTTCGCCTTTGCATCGTTCTTCCTTTCTCGTGTTAACTCGACCATATTATAGCGTACTAGGTGCAATTTGTCAATAGTTAAAATGTATATAGTAAATATGAATATAGTCAAACAGCAGATAGAGAGGGAAAAAAAGAGCACGGATTGCTGAGGTGGGTGGATTGGCGCAGGCGCCGCAGCGCCTTATTCGTTAATCCCCCACCAATACGTGTCGGCCAGGCGCTGGTGCTCCTCGCGCAACGTCACATAGCTCTCGTACCGTTCGCGGTGCACCGCGCCCGTCTCGACGGCGGCAATGACGGCGCAGTCCGGTTCGACCGTGTGGGTGCAATCGGAGAACTGGCACTGCGCCACCAGCGGGGCGATCTCGGGAAAATAGGCGTCCAGATCTTCCGGGTCGGTGTCAAACAAGGCCAGGGCGCGGATGCCGGGCGTATCGGCCACCCAGCCCCCGCCCTCCAGCGGCAACAGTTCGGGCACGACGGTGGTGTGGCGACCCTTGCCCGTGGCCTGACTGACCTTTTTGACTTCCAGGCCCAGCCCCGATTGCATGGCATTGAGCAGGGTGCTCTTGCCCACACCCGACGGCCCGGCCAGCACGGACAGCTTGCCCGTCAATTGTGCGCGCAGTACGTCCACGCCTTCCCCGGTGCGGGCGCTGGTATAGAGGACGGGATAGCCAATCTCTTCATACATCCCAAAGATCTCGCGTCCCCCTGTCACGCCGCCCACCAGATCGATCTTGTTGGCACAGATCACGGTGGGGATCGCTTGCGCTTCGGCGCCGACCAGAAAACGATCCAGCATGCGCAGACGCGGGTCGGGGTCTGTGCAGGCAAAGCAAAAGACCACCTCGTCGGGATTGGCGACGAGGATTTGCTCGCGCTCGCTGAGATAGCCCTGGCGGTCCCAGCGTCGCCCGCCGCGCCCTCGCCCCGAGGGGGCCAGCCGGGACAGCGCGCGTTCTCGTTCAGCGACAGCGTCGATGGTGGCTTTGCCGTCTTTAAGCTCGGTGATGGTCACCCGGTCGCCGACGGCGATCAGGTCGGTGTCTTGGCGTTCTTTTTTCAATCGGCCACGCAACCGGGCGACCAGTTGGCGACCCTCTGGGGTCTGCACGGTGAAAAAACCGCTTTGTGCCTTGATGACAATCCCGTTCAATTG
>CAZSJU010000220.1:0-6094 GCA_964607235.1 uncultured Anaerolineae bacterium
AGGCGGTCACGCCTCGGCAAATGGACGTTCTCGCGTGCAAACTGCGGGCCGGCGTCGGCCAGCGCGCCGCGCAACTCGGCCCGTCGCCCCCCGCCCCCCTCGCCGACCGCCACGGCCTGATCCAACCGCGCCAGCGCGTCTGTGCCATAGGCCGCGGCGAGGACCAGGGCCGCCGTCTGGCGCTGGATGGCGTCGGGGTGGTTCGCCGCCGCCCACGCCACAGGGCCAAAATCGTCCGACGCGACGCGGGACGGAAGCGCTAGATCTTCCAGGCCCAGCAAGCGGCGCGCCTGGCTCTGCGTCGTCCGGCTGGCCATGGGACGCAGCGCAGGATCCTCGGGCGTTTCTAGCTGGCGCACCAACGCCACCCCGGCCGCCATCCCCTCCAGGCGGGAGAGCCAGGGTTCCCATGGCGTATCGCGAGCCACCGCCGATTCTAACAACAGCAGCACCTGCACCGGCCCTGGCGTGAGGTGCGCCCCCGATTCAGCCAACAGGTGCAATTGGGCGCGGTCGGCCAAGGCATCGCGCTCCAACCAGGCCGCCCAAACGCGCGCCAGTTCGCTTTGAGCGCGATAGCGCGCCTGGGCTTGCGGTCCAGCCCGGCGCAAGGCGGCCTGGGCGATGCTATGACTGGCAAAAGCATACTCCCACCGCTCGTCCACCACGCGCAGGATCAACAGACCCGCCTTGACCATGCGGTTGAGCGCGCCCTGCACCTGTATCAGGTCCACGTCGGGGATGGACAAATCCTGCGGCGAGACCCAAAAACTCAGCGCCGGGTCAACCATCGTCCCCAAGATTTGCGCTGCCAGGTCATGCTGGCCCGCCAGCACGGTATCGAGCTTTTGCCCCAGAAAAGCGAGCAGCAGGCCCTCGGCCCCCTTGCCGTCGCTGACCGCCTCGTACAACTGGGCGTTGATACGGCGCGTGTCCCGGTCGCGGGCGGCCTGGTAAAGGCGGTCGCACACGATCTGCAACTCGGCGGGCAGGATGCGCCCGTCCAGACCGGGGTCCAGGGCCGCCAGGTCAGGCAACAAGCGCGACGCGACCACGTCGTCGGCGTAAAAGGGCTGGTGGTTCAACACCTCCAACGGATGTTCGATCGCCTGGCGCGCCCCCTCGCGGTCCAGGGGTAACAGGGAGACCGAGGCCTGCCACAAGCCCGGCAAATAAGGCGCCAACTCGTCCAGGCGCCCGCGCGCGTCCTCGCGGATGACGATCACGGCGCGCATCAGGCCGGGTGGGAGCGTCGTCAGCATTTGCTGCAAATCCTCCGTCAAGCTCATCCGCCCTCGCGCCTCGGGGTCCGGCTCGAAAAAGCGCTCAAATTGATCCAGGATCAAGACCAGCCCCTGCTGACGCGTGGTGACCAGAGTGCGGGCCAGCTCTGGCAGCGAGGGATTAGGGGGCAACACGAGCTCAACCTCGTCGGCGTATTGGACCAACTTGGCGCGAATGTCCGCCGCCGCCCGCGCATAATCCGCGACCAAGACAAACAGCGCGCCCTGTTGGCGCAAGCGGGGGAGGACGCCGGCGGACAGCAGCGAGGTCTTGCCCACGTCGGCCACGCCATACAGAACCAGCAGTTGATTCTGGCCAACGTACTGCACCACCCGCTCAATGTCCGCGTCGCGTCCGGTAAAGAGAAAACGGTCCTCGTAGGTAAAAGGCGCCAGGCCACGATAGGGCCGTGTGCTGCGCATCAAAAACTCACGCCACGCTTCAGCCTCACGGTCCATCAGGGCCTGGGGGTCCGTCACGGTTGGCGCATAAAGCTTGACGGTGATCTTGTCACCGTACACCTCATCGCCATAAAGGATCCTGTCGCGCCCGATAAAATCGCCGCCGCCCATATGGACGCCAGCGCCGACATAGGCGCCGCCAGCAGTATCAATTCGCTCGCTACGTCCCATTGATCTAGCCTTTCCTTGGCCAAGCTAGTGCGCTCGTCGTTCGAGGTTTCCTACTTGATTGTACCACATCTCTGCACATATTTCATATGTAAAAAGCCCCTTTTTCGCACCTTAAACTTCCAGATCTCGGAACGACACACCTACCTACGGTGGGGATTCCCTGGCACTGACGCGCCACGGCAAGTGTGGCAATCCCCTTGGAGCATTCTGGATCCACCGAGACTTTACATCCAGCGGCGGTTAGCGCTACTTTGACTTTGCCCCGATGGCCGAACGCCTGCAAGCGGCCTTTTTGGAACACATACATCGGGAGGGATTGCTGGGTTAACAGGTCAAATGCAGCGCAGCAGCTATGTTTCCTTGTTCACGCAGAGCATTGTACCGTTCCACGGCCGCGTCAGTGTCCAGGGCGACCAGCGCGATGCCCGCCACCGCTAACGCCTCCTCGGTCTCGCGCGTGATGCGCATGCGACCGTTGGCCCCCTGCCCTACCAGCAGCGTCTCAGGGTCAGCCGCAAAAACGGTCGCCAGGTCCTCGGGATGCAAGACATGACCCGACTTGCGCCACCAGCCCCCAATGACGCGGTCCGGCAAAATGATGACATCCTTGTCGTGAGCCTCCCCGTCGATCACGATCCGCCCAAAGCGGTACGATTCAATTTTAGGTGTCGCCATAGCGTGCCTCACTTTCCTCCATGCTTGCATGTTACAACTGTACAAAAATAATATACCAAGACCGGAAGAATATCAAGGCGGGCAAAAGCTGCCCAGCAATTCCAAATGACGGGTACGTGGTGCCGGCGCCCAGATGCAAGAGATGATCCAGGGCTTGTTGGAAATTTCGCAGGTGAGGAATATCCGGGGCAAGGCTCAATCTTTTACTTTACGCTGCCGGCGTCCAGCTCGTAAAAAGCGGGCCTCGCGCAGGATGAGAACCGCGGATTAAGGGCGGCGCGGATCGTTCACGCGCTCTCGAAACCCACATCGTCAGATGTGGGAGTTTCACAGCTAGCCCACGGCGCGCCGGATGAGAACCGCGGATTAAGAGCGGCGCGGATGCGGGCTGGCGCAATGGACGGCGCTCCCCTCGATCGAGGAGTGAGCACCCCCAGGTGCGGGCCTCGCGCAGGATAAGCGCCGCGTTCAAGTAGTTCATGCTCAACAGCCGGGGGTATAGTCAGCTTGGTAAACAAGGCTTCCAGAATATCCAGACGACCTATGGCGGCAAAGTTAATCAGGGGCGTCGAATTCGATACAATCATTGCGAGGACCGCCATTGTGCCAGATACTCCAGGTCTTTCTCATAGTCTTCCGCGTCGTATTGCCGCGGTATCTGTCGCTCACCCAGCAAGTAATGAAACTCAATTTTGGTCATATCGGTCAGGCGATGGGCGTTGGCAAACGACCGCCCGACTGACCTCGTGGGTTTGATGAGATACAGGTGTGGACACCCCTCGCAGTGAGGGAATGTCCACACCTTGATAAAAGGAGAGCCGGAGGACTTAGGCCGGCTCGTACTCGGGTAGCGCGTCCAAAAAATCGGCGTCCACCGCCAGACGCACCTCGTCCTCTACCACGCGGATCACCCATGTGGCAGGCACAAGCGTTCGCTCTTTCAGGAGCAACCCCTCCGAGATCACAAAGTGCGTGACACGCTCTGATTGAGAGTCAGTAAACACGCGCTCCACGTCTCCCACGTGTTCCCCATCATGCCCGATGACCTTGGCGCCCTCTTTTAAAGGGACCGTTCCCTCGGGGATGTTTCGCTCGGTCTGGATGACGAACGGCGGTGCAGGGTAGCCCATCGTATAAGGATAAGGCACGCTTGCCGAATAACCCCACCAACGCGAACCGACAGGCGGGTACCAATGTAGCGGTGGGACGTAACCGGGCGGATACGCTTTATCCCGCCTGGCGGGAACATAGTGCCGCTCTTGAAAGTCGGGCAGCGCTTCCAGATCCTTTACACCTTGGTGCAATATGACGCGCCCGCCGGTGGCGTCAGCGATCAGGTCAATCGGCACCACCTTGTCCGTCGTAAACAAGAACCCCTTTTGAACAACTATGTGCGTGACCTTGGCTGACATTGGGTCGATCACGACGCGCACGATCTCTCCTACCTTGTCCTCCTCAGCCGTAAAAACGTTAGCGCCTTCTTTAAACTCCATCATCGTACTCCTTTCCTATAATCTTGCTTGTACAATCTCACATTACGCGCGAGCGATGCTCGGCGTGATAATCCACGTCACCTGCCAGCGCTCTTTTTCTCGCGTCAGGCAGACGAGACCGGCGTTGTGAAACTTGATCACCGGCTGTTCTGCATCACCCGCGAGCATGTGCCCCGCCAACCGCTCCATAAACGGCAGGTGCCCTACCAACATGAGCGGCTGCGACGCCTGGGCCAACGCTTCCGCCACAGACGCGACGTCATCCAGGGGACCCAGACCCGACGCCGCCACAACGCCGGCGGTAGGTTCAAGGACCTCGCCCAAAACCGTCACCGTTTGCTCGGCACGCGTCTTGCCGCTATGGCGAATCTCGTGCACTTACAGTCCCAATGTTGCCGCCAGCGCCGACCCGGCTCGACCTGTTTCGGGGTCAAGCTATATTCAATGGGATTTAACAAGATCACTAAACCATCAAATTGATCTTGGTCCGCGCTGATACAATTCCACTTGACCGTTAATGATCATCAGCGGCACCCGGCGGTGTTCAAGCCAGGGATACTGGTCCTGGTACTGTTCAAAATCATCGTTAGAGACAATGTGCGCGTCTTGACGGTCGGCCGTTTCCAAAATAAAGTAATCGGCATCGGTGCCGGCCGGCGCTTGCCGCACCACCTGCTCATCAATCAACTGCTCCAATCGCTCCGGTTTATCAATACTGTGCCTCAAGCTGGCGTCTACGATGATGAGCGGCGTGTATCCCTTTTGCTCCAGCGTGCGCCGAACGGCCATCAAGTTGGAAACTTGCGGCTGGCCTTCTTCGGAGGTCTCGACGTAAGCCACGTTCGCGCCATCCACGACGATTACATTTTTCGCATTCATCTATCGCTTCCCCCTCCTTTGCCGATTTCACCCGACGCCCGACCTCCCACATGAATCAAACAGGTTCGTTAGACATAAGCCAGGACGATAGTCAGTGCCAGGCCGATGAGCAAAACCCACAGAAACACGCCAAAGACGACAGCAGTCTCTTCTTCCGCGCGGGCCTCGGCAATCGTCTCAGCCCGTGTCCTGGGAGGACGGACCGGTGTTGCAGCAACCAGCAAAAGCGCAAAGAAAAATCCCGCCATTAAAACCGGGAGCCAGTAGGCATCGAACAGCGTCGGGCCAAAGGGCGTAATCCATGCGCCGCCGGCCCAGGCAGCCATAAAGACCACCAACAAAAATATCCACCAGACGCCCCATGGCCCTCGGCTGCGCAAACCTGCCACAAAGATCGCCGTCATCAACAGCGCGACAACCAGAGCAACTAACAAGTCTATAAAAAACATGGTGTGCCTCCTTTGTAAAATCTTGTAACGTCTCTTTTATTATAAAGGGAGATAGCGTCTGACAACGGACGGAGCAGGTTGGCCTCCCTTTTGCATTGCGTTGGCAAAGTTGGAATTACGTTGGTCTAGCCAGGCAAAAGCCGGTCAACTGTCTATCTCTCACCCTGGACGAGGGGTTTGTATTCCCAAGGCAACTCGGACGTGATGTGATCCCATTCGCCGGCGGTGACCGCCTGGCGCAACACGGCCACAGTCGCTTGCGACCGCTCGACAGCATCAACGTACGCGAGTCGATCCAGTCGCGCACTGACACGATTGTAGAATTCCTCCAACGAAAACTGATCGACCTGTCGCTCAGTAGTCTGGGGCACGACGTGTTGGTTCAAATAAGCGGCCAACTCGTCCGGCAACTGCGCGGCCAGGTGTCCCCGCTCTGTCCTATAAAGTCGTTCGCCCAACGTCCCCAAAATCACTTGGGTCGTGCGTCGGGCCATCTCCAGCGTATCGAGCCCAGCACGAGTTTGCACCTTTTTGATAAACGCTTGATATTCCATATTTCCTCTCGTTTAATGGGCAGGCCCCGTACCTAGGGCACTGCGGATACTGTCTTATGCGCTGGGGTTCACTACCCGCCCTATGAACAAAATGGCGCCGGTCTCCTTGTCGCGAATGAGAAAGATAA
>CAZSJU010000221.1:0-1196 GCA_964607235.1 uncultured Anaerolineae bacterium
GATCTGCTCGGGTTGCGGTTGCCATCGGGCACGGGAATCGTGGGCGCGGTGGCACAGACACAAGAGACAATCATTGTCAACAATGCGCAGCAAGACCAGCGCTGGTTTTCTGGAACGGACAAGACGGCCGGTTTTGTCACGCGCGCCTTGTTGGCCGCGCCCTTGATCAGCCAGGACAAGAGCATCGGCGTGCTAGAAGTCATCAACAAGCAAGATGGCACCCCCTTTGACCAGCAAGACGAGCAACTGATCCTCACCTTTGCTGCACAAGCGGCCGTGGCCATCGAGAACGCGCGCTTGTTTACCCAGACCGATCAGGCCCTGGCGGCGCGCGTCAGCGAGCTTTCCATGTTTCAGGAAATCGACCACGCTTTGAACGCCACCCTGGACTATCAGCGTGTCATCGAGCTGACCCTAGACTGGGCGATGCGCATGACAGATGCGCAAACGGGGAGCGTGGCGACGCTGGACGAGGAGACCGGCGGGTTGTTGCTCGTCGCCAGTTGGGGCTATCCGCCCGAGTATGAGCGCTACCGTGAAAAACCCTGGTCGGTGAGCCAGGGTATTGTAGGGCGCGTGGTCCGAACCGCCAAGCCGGTGGTCATGGATGACGTACGGGAAGACCCAGATTACGTGATGGCTGTTCCCGAGACCCGCTCTCAGCTGTCGGTGCCGATCTGTATGGGGGATGACGTTGTCGGCGTCATTAACCTAGAGAGCCCCGAGACAGCAGGTTTTTCCCAAGACGACCTGCATTTTGCCACCCGTCTGGCCGACCGCGCCGTGGTGCCCATCGAAAACGCCCTGCTGTATGAGCAGATTAAAAAGGCGAACGACGCCAAGTCGCAGTTTGTCTCGGTCGTGGCGCACGAACTCAAAATCCCGATGACGTCCATCAAGGGCTATGCGCGTTTGCTAGAATTGAGCCAGGGCCCTATCGATGAGACCAAGCGCGGGTTCATCAAGACTATTTCGTCCAACGTGGATCGCATGAACAAGATGGTGTCAGACTTGCTCGACATCTCGCGCATCGAGACGGGGCGGCTCAAGCTGGATATGGAAGCGCTCGCCCTATCTAGCGTCATTGACGAAGCGGTGGACGCGCTGCGCGGGGCGATTCAAGACAAAGAGCTGGCGCTGAAACTGGATGACGTCGACGATTTGCCCACGGTGTGGGGCGATCGCACGCGATTGAC
>CAZSJU010000221.1:1296-4806 GCA_964607235.1 uncultured Anaerolineae bacterium
ATGCCTGGTGGCTAGAGCGTCTCCAGATAGCGATCCAGCTCCCACTCGCTGACGCGGATGCGATAGTCGTCCCATTCGACCCGCTTGGCCCGGCTAAAGGCCTGGTAAACGTGCTCGCCCAGCGCATCACAAATCACCGGGTCGGCGGAAAGCTCTTTAAGCGCCTCGCCCAAGGTGCCCGGCAACACGCCGATGGACCTTTGCTGAAGATCTTGTTCGTTCAGGCCATACACGTCTTCATTGACCGGCGGCGGGGGCATCAACTCTTTCTCAATGCCGTCCAGCCCGGCTGCCAACATCACGGCGAAGGCCAGATAGGGATTGCAGCTCGGGTCGGGGCAGCGCAGCTCGGCCCGAGTGCCGTTCTCACGACCAGGGGCATAGTGCGGGATGCGGATCAGCGCCGAGCGGTTGATTTGCGCCCAGCAGATGTACACCGGCGCTTCATAGCCTGGCACTAGCCGTTTGTACGAGTTGACCGTGGGGGCGACGATGGCGGCCAACGCGCGCGCGTGAGTTAACTGGCCGGCGATAAAGTGATAAGCCAGCTTGGACAACTTGTACTCATCCTCAGCGTCGTAGAACAGGTTGTTCCCCTGCGGGTCAAACATGCTCTGGTGCGCGTGCATGCCAGAGCCATTGATGCCAAAGATAGGTTTGGGCATAAAGGTGGCATACAGGCTATAGGTGGCTGCGATGGCCTTGACGACGTATTTGAACGTCATGGCATTGTCGGCGCTGGTCAGCGCGTCGGCGTAGCGAAAGTCTATTTCGTGCTGGCCGGACGCCACCTCGTGATGGCTGGCCTCGACCTCCATGCCCATCTTTTCCAGTGCCAGGATGATGTCGCTGCGCACCTGTTGCGCCTCGTCACGCGGCGAAAAGTCAAAATAGCCGCCGACGTCGTGCGGGACGGGCTGGGTGGGGAACTCGCCGTTCTTTTTAAAGAGGAAAAACTCGAGTTCGGGACCAGTGTTGAACATATAGCCCTGGTCCTGGGCGCGTTGCATAACGCGACGCAGCACCGTGCGCGGGTCGCCGGCAAAGGGGGTACCGTCGGGCCGGCGCAGGTCGCAGATCAGGCGCGCGCGCCGGCGTTCTGGGGCGCTCCAGGGCAGGACGCGATAAGTTTCAGGATCGGGCATGAGCACCATGTCGCTCTCATAGATGCGCGCAAAGCCCTGGATGGAAGAGCCGTCAAACCACACCCCGCGCTCCAGCGCCTCTTCCAGCCGCCCGAGGGGGATGGTGACGCTCTTGATGGTGCCCAGGATGTCGGTGAACTGTAGGCTCACGAACTGAATGTCGTCCGCTTGTGCTTGTTTTAGAATGTCGTTATGTTCCATTTGATGTTCCTCCTGATTTTAGATGACTTGTGTATTTATGTTTCCGGCAACACTAATGAATGTGGAAGCGGTTGGTGATTGGCAAGCGCCGGTCTTTGCCAAAGGCGCGCGGCGTGATCTTGACGCCGGGCGGCGCCTGACGGCGTTTGTACTCGCTGCGGTCCACCATGCGGATGACCCTGTGGACCAGCGGTTCTTTGTAGCCCATAGCGACAATCTCGGACATTGAGCGGTCCTGTTCGACATAGGCCTCCAGGATGGGGTCCAACACCTCGTAGGGCGGCAGGCTGTCGGTGTCTTTTTGGTCGGGGCGCAGTTCGGCCGAAGGGGGGCGCGTCAGGACTCGCTCTGGGATGACCGGCCGCGGGCTGGGCGCCGTCGCTTTCTCTCCGGCTGCGCTCTGGTCAAGCGGCGGGGGGACGTGGGCGTTGCGCCAGCGGGACAACTCGTAGACCAGCACCTTGGGCACGTCCTTGATGACGGCAAAGCCTCCGGCCATGTCACCGTACAGCGTCGCATAACCGACGCTCATCTCGCTCTTGTTGCCGGTGGTCAGCACGAGCCAGCCGAATTTGTTGGACAGGGCCATCAGGATGTTGCCCCGCACGCGGGCCTGGATGTTCTCCTCGGTCACGTCGGGTTCTTGACCGGCAAAAGAGTCTGACAGCATTTCCAGGTAGGCCTGAAACGCGCGTTCGATGGGGATTGACATAAAGTGCATCCCCAGGTTGTCAGCCAGGCGCGCGGCGTCAGTCCGGCTCATCTCGGCCGAATAGCGCGAGGGCATTGCCACGCCGCTCACGTTTTCCGGTCCCAGCGCGTCGGCGGCGACGCAGGCCACCAACGACGAGTCGACCCCGCCCGAGAGGCCGATGACGGCCTCTGTAAAGCCGTTCTTGTGGGCATAGTCGCGCGTGCCCAACACTAGTGCCTGGTAGATTTCGGCCAGGCGCGGGAGCGGGGTGGCACGGTGTGGATTCGACAAGCTCACCACAGGTGGATTCGACAAGCTCATCACAGGTGGGGGCAACGTATTGGGATGGGAACGCGGTGGTGTGAGAGGCGAGAGGTGTATGATAGTGGATCTACCTTGGGAAAAAGCGCCAGCCTCAGACCCTTTGCGCAGGCGCGGGTCGTGGAGTCGCCGGCGAAACACGTCCGCCATGTCCAGGTCGACCACCACCAGGTCCTCGCGGAATTGAGCGCCCCGGGCGACCAGTTCCCCACGCGCGTCAAAGATGACGCTGCCGCCGTCAAAGACCAGTTCGTCTTGCCCGCCGACCATGTTGCAAAAGGCGACGATGGCGACGTTATCGGCGGCGCGAGTGGCCAGCATGCGCTCGCGGGCGGCGCCTTTTTCGGCGTGGTAGGGCGAGGCCGAGATGTTGATCAGCAATTGCGCGCCGGCCTGAGCTTGCGCCTCGGGTGGCCCATTGGGGTACCAGATGTCCTCACACACGCTGATGCCGACCAGCGTGTCATCGAGTGCAAAGAGCGGATTCTCGTCACCGGCGCCAAAATAGCGATCCTCGTCAAACACGCCATAGGTGGGCAAATAGTGCTTGCGATAGATCCCGGCCAGCGCGCCGTCGTGCAGCACCGCGGCGGCGTTATAGAGATCGTTCTCGGCGTGGGCGAAACCGACGACGGCGGTCAGTCCCACCGTCGCGGCGGTGACGTCGTCCAAAGCGGCGCGGTTGGCGGCGATAAAGCTGGATTTGAGCAACAGGTCCTCCGGTGGGTACCCAGAGACCGCCAACTCGGGCAAGACGAGCAGCGTCGCGCCGGCTGCCTTGGCCCGCTCGATAAAGGTGATGATCTTGTGGGCATTGCCGCTCACGTCGCCCACCGTCGGATTGATCTGTGCCAGCGCCACCCGCAATCTTTTCATATTTCCTCCGTGCATATCTCGACTTTGCGATAGACCTGGTTGAGGGGATGCCGTTCGCCCTCCACGCCGGTGCTAGCGGTCGGTTGTTCCCCTTTTAACAGCAAAAGCCCTCCGGCGCGACGAGCTCGTCGTGCCTGAGGGCTTCATGGCCCAAAAAGGATATCAGATTGTGAGACGGGGGTTTGGGTCACCCCCACAAGCTGGCCCCACTATACCATAGCGCGGCAGGGCTGTCAATGCCCCGGCGCCGTTTCTGACACAAAATTAACCAAA
>CAZSJU010000221.1:4906-6079 GCA_964607235.1 uncultured Anaerolineae bacterium
GTTTTTTGTCTCAACGTCCCCTTCAGAGTATAATCCAGTTATCTAATCCGCTAGCCGCATATTTGAAAGAGAGAGAATGACATGACGAAATTTCAACCGTTCGAGATGGAACGCATGATGTCCAAGTGGGAGTACGCGGTCGACTATAATCTGTCAGAGAGTGGTGTGCACCCGGTCACGTTGCGAGAACTACTGGGTGATTCGGAAAGGGTGGAGGCATTATTAGACACCGAGTTGAATTACGCGCAGGCCAACGGTTTCCCCGAGCTGCGGGAGCGGATCGCGGCGCTTTATCCGGGCGCGACGCCCGATAACGTGCTGGTCACGGTGGGCTGCGCGGAGGCGAATTTCATCGCGCTGCAGACGGTCCTGGAACCGGGAGACGAAATGGTCATAATGTTGCCCAACTATATGCAGATCTGGGGCATCGCGCATAATTATGGCGTGCAGGTCAAGTCGTTCAACCTGCAAGAGGCGCAGGGCTGGGCGCCGGACCTGGACGAATTGACCCAAGCCGTCTCGGAAAAAACAAAGCTGATCGCCGTGTGTAATCCCAACAATCCCTCCGGCTATATTCTGACCCCAGAAGAGATGGACGCCATTGTGGCCACCGCCGAACGGGTGGGGGCGTGGCTGTTGGCCGACGAGGTGTACAGCGGGGCGGAGCGGCTGACGGACACCCAGACGCCTTCCTTTTGGGGGCGTTACGAGCGGGTGTTGGCGATGAACAGCCTGAGCAAGGCCTATGGTCTGCCGGGGTTGCGGGTCGGCTGGGCGGTGGGACCGGTCGAGATGATCGATCAAATGTGGGCGCGCCACGAGTATATCACGTTGAGCGCCACCATGTTGTCCAATCACCTGGCGGCCCACGCGCTGTCGCCCCAGGTACGGCCGCGCCTGATCCAGCGCGCACGAGATTATATTCGCAATGGTTTTGCGATGTTGGAGGATTGGATGGCGGCGCACGAGGGGCTCTTTACACTGGTGCCGCCCCAGGCAGCGGCCATCGCCTTTGTGCGCTATAACCTGGACGTCAACTCGACCGCGTTTGTGGACCGGTTGATGCGCGAAAAGAGCGTGTTGCTCGTGCCCGGTGATCACTTTGGCCTGGACCATCATCTGCGCATCAGTTACGGGTTGCCGCCGGATTATCTGCGCGCAGGGCTGGATCGC
>CAZSJU010000222.1:0-6049 GCA_964607235.1 uncultured Anaerolineae bacterium
TATGTTGCCCATTCATCTCATCTGTTCCTTTGCTCACCCCTCATCCAGCGCGCGGCGCACGGCGCGCGCCAGGCGATCGGCGTCAAAGGGCTTGCGGATGACCTCCAGAAAACCGGCCGCGCGCAGGGTTTCCACGCTTTCTTCGGCCATATAGCCCGTCATCGCCAGCGCCTTTAGGTCGGGCGCGCGGCTGTGTAGCGCCTGCAGCAGCGCCTTGCCGCCCATTTCCGGCATCACCAGGTCGGTGATGAGCAACGCGATCGGGCCTTTTGCCTGGTCCAGCGCCAGCGCTTCGCGCCCGTTGGCCGCCGTGAGCACCCGGTAACCCAAATCCGTCAAGAGGCTCTGCCCCGCCTCTCGCAGGTACGCGTTGTCTTCTACGAGCAACAACGTTTCCCCCTGCCCTGGCGGGACGATCGCTGCATCTTTTGCCGCCTCCTCTGTCACCCAAGCCGCCGCCGGCAGGTAAATGCGAAAGGCGACGCCTTGGCCTACGGCGGTTTCCACATCGATATAGCCGGCGTGGAGTTGGACGATGCCGTATACCTGCGCCAGCCCCAAACCGGTCCCCTGGCCCGCCTCTTTGGTGGTGAAAAACGGTTCGAATAGATGCGCGCGCACCTCCTCACTCATCCCCATGCCAGTGTCCACAACGCTCAGGCAGATCCAGGCCGGCAGCGCGCCGGCTTGTTCCATTTCCGGCAGGGGCGGCGCGGCGCCCGGCTTGACCGCCATCCGCGTCACCCCGATGTACAAGTCGCCGCCACCGGGCATCGCGTCGCGCGCGTTGAGCGCCAGATTCGTCAACACCTGTTGCAAACGCCCGGCGTCGCCCTCGACGATACACGCTTCAGAGGGCTCGTTATCAAACGTTATGTGAATGTTTTCCGGGAGCGTGCGCGCCAAGACGGTGACCACGTCCCCCACCAAAGCGACCAGGTCCAGGGGGCGGCGGTCAATCTCGGTGCGGCGGCCAAAATCGAGAATTTGCCGCACCAGGTCCGTAGCCTTGTGCGCTTCCCCGACGATCACATCCAGGCGCTGCGACACGGCCGGGGGCAGGTCGGGATGGCGCTGTCCCAATCGCGCGTAAAGGATGACGGTGGTGAGCAGATTGCGGAAATCGTGGGCAATGCCGGCCGCCAGTTGCCCGATGGCAGCCAGCCGCTCTTGCCGTTGCAGGCGCTCCTCCATCTCTTTGCGCCCGGTGATGTCGCGCGCGATGCCAAATACCGTCTGCTCATTCAGGGGCACTATGTGCAGTGACGCCGTGCGGGTGACGCCATCCGGCTGCAGATAATACACCTCTCCCATTTCAAGCGTCTGTTGCACCATCGCGGCTTGCATCAGCCGCTCCTGAGCGCCTTCCGGAGTCACATCCAGCGTGGTCAACCCTTGCAATTCGGCGCACGATCGCCCGGTGAGTTTTTCAGCCGCCGCATTCGCATCCCGGTACCGGCCCGTGCGCCGGTCGACCACAAAGATCGCGTCATTCGAACGCTCAAACAATCGCCGGTAGCGTTCCTCACTGGCGCGCAGCGCGCGCTCTGTCCGCTTACGTTCGACAAGTTCTTGTTGCGTCGCGCGATACAGCCGCGCGTTTTCCAGCGCGACGGCGGCGTGTCCGGCAAAGGCGCACAAGATGTCGGCATGCTGCGACGTGAAAAAGTCCGGCGTCGCGCTGTCCACGTTGAGAAGGCCGACCACCACGCCGCGCACGCGGATGGGCGCGCCGGCGTACGAACGCACCCAGGCCTGCTCCGGCGCCGATACCCAGCCGGGGTAGACCCGGGTGTCGGAGATAATCATTGCTTTATCAGCCTCAATCATCTGTTGCAAGTTGGGCACTGCGTCGAGGTCGAAAACGGCGGTCGAGATAAATTCCTCTGCACCGAAACGTTCATAGCCGCGCCAGCGGGCGATGCGCACCTGGGCGCCCCCTTGTTCGATAAGCATGATGTTGGTTGCATCATTGGGCACCACGCGGCTGACCTGTTCTAAAAGCTGATCCAGCACCTCATCTGGGTCCAACGTGCGGCTGATCAGCGCGGCCGCGTCGGCCAAGGCCCTGGAAAAGTCACGCTCCTGGCGCAGCGCCTCCTCCGCTTGTTTGCGCTCGGTGACATCGCGCAAAATGCCCTGGGTGGCCAAGCCGCCGCGGTAGGCGATATACGAGACGGTTACTTCGACCTCGATCTCGTCACCATCACAGTTCAGGGCAGTGAATTCGTAGCGCGGCGGCAATTTCTGTCCCGCCGCCAGTTTTTTTTGCCGCTCTTTGACCAACAGGCGACTTGAAGGGGCTACCAACGACATAAAATCAAAGCCCGGTGCGCGGACCTGATCCGCCGTCACGCCAAACAGCGCTTCAAAGCGCGGGTTGATCAGTTCGAATTGATCGCCATAGAGCACATAAATGGCGTCGTTCGATTGTTCGATCAAAGAGCGGTACCTGGCTTCGCTGGCGCGCAGCGCCTCTTCGGCTTGCTTGCGTTCGGTGATGTTCTCTATCGTACAGTCAAACCAGGCCGCCTTGCCCTCGGCATCATAGGTGACCCGAGCCGTGACCGAGCCCCAGATTGGGGTTCCGTCCTTGCGCTGCAGCAACAATTCGACCCCAGTTAGATAGCCCTGGGTCAGGAGCCGTTCTGAGAATTCTGCACGCTTGCTCGGATCGTGGTAAAAGTCCGCCACGTTGACCTGCGCCAATTCCGTGACCGACTCGAATCCAAACGTCGCTAGAAAAGCGGGATTGGCCATGAGAAAGCGTCCCTTTGGACCGGCGGTGTTGCGATAGACGCCGATCGGGATGTTCTTGACCAGCGTTCGGTACTTTTCCTCGCTCTCTTGCAGCGCCTTTTCCGCCCGCTTGCGATCGGTTACATCGCGCACCAACGCCAGCACGCTGCGCGGCCCGCTGACCGTCATGCGCGCTTCAAAGTGTCGCTCCTCATCCTGGACAGGTAACACGTATTCGTAAACTTGCATAGCGCCTTTGGTCAGGGTTTGCCGGACTTTTTTGATCGTCAACTCGGCCAATGCCGGCGGGAGGATCTCGTCCGCGCGCCGTCCAATGACCTGCTCCGGCGGCAAGAGTAGGTCGTCGGGGTTGTTCGCACGGCAGTCAACAAAATAGCTATCAGCGTCAATTCGAAAAAGAAAATCCGGCAGCGCGGCGATAATGGCACGATTGTGCGCTTCACTCTCGCGCAACGCCTCCTCTGCCTGTTTGCGCGTCGTGATGTCAGTATGAGTGCCTATCATACGCAAAGGTGAGCCATCGGCGTCCCGTTCAACGATTTTGCCTCTCCCCTGTATCCAAATCCACGAGTTGTCCTTGTGTTTAAAGCGGAATTCAATATCGAACACATTCGACTTGCCGGTCAAATGGGCTTCGATCGCCTCTTGGGCTCTAGGCAGGTCCTCTGGATGCACATGCTCCGCCCAGGCGTTGAAATTCTGCGGGAACGCATTCGGTGTATAGCCCGCCATCGTGTAATAGCGGTCATCAAAATAGGTTTCATTCGTGACAAGATTCCAGTCCCAAATGCCCTCATTCTTGACTGCCATAGCCAGATCGAGCCGCGCTTCACTCTCTCGCAGCCTGAGCGCTGTGGCGTACTCTTGCGTCACGTCCCGAAAGACCAGCACCACGCCCGTGACCTCACCCGCGCGGTTGCGGATGGGCGCGGCGCTGTCGGCGATCTGGTACTCGGCGCCATCTCGCGCCAGCAGCAAAGTGTGGTTGGCCAGCCCGATCACCTTGCCGGATTCAAACACTTGTCTCACCGGGTCTTGCGCCGTGGCGCGGGTTTCAGCGTTGACGATCTGGAACACCTCGGCCAACGGCCGGCCTTGGGCATCGGCCAGCGTCCAACCGCACAGCTTTTCGGCCACCGGGTTCATATTGACCACCCGCCCGTTCTCATCGGTGGCGATCACCCCGTCGCCGATGGCGTGCAGCGTGGTGGCGAGATTTTCTTCGCTCTGGCGCAGCGCCTCTTGCATCCGCACGCTCTCCGTAACGTCCCAGAATATGCCCAGCACCCCACTGACCTGCCCGGCGGCGTCAAAGAGCGGCGCCTTGACCACCTGTACATAGCGCATTTCGCCCTCTAGCACTTGGTGTTCTTCTATCGTCTGGAAAACGCGGCGCTGTTGCATCACCTGCCGGTCATCTTGGCGGTATTTATGCGCCAATGGAAGAGGATGCAAGTCGACATCTGTTTTCCCCAGGATATCATCCAGCGATCTGCCGATCGTCTTGCAATACTGTCGATTGGCGAACGTAAAGCGCCCTTGCAGGTCCTTGCTAAACACGTTTTGCGGCATGCTTTCGACCAGCGATTGAAACAGCGCCTGACTCTCGCGCAGCGCCGCCTCCGCCCGCTTGCGCTCGGTGATGTCGACGTACGCGCCGACTAGTCCAGCTACCTGATCGCTTTCGTCATAAAAGACGCCCTTGGTCAAGATGACATGGCGGTCTTGCCCGGTCTTGTCATACACCCTAGATTCGTAAACCTGGCGTTCCGGGTGCTGCATCAATTCCATGTCTTTTTGGTGATACGCCTCGGCATACGCGCTGGGCCAGAGGTCATGGGTCGTTTTGCCCTTGATCTCCTCTGCGCTCACGCCCATCTGCTCAGTAAAGGCATCGTTGCAGCCTATGTAATACCCCTGCGCGTCTTTGAAAAATACCGGGGTGGGTATCGCTGCCAGGAGCGCTTTGGTGAACCGGAGCTGCCGTCCCACACTGGCGTTAGCCTGGTGCAGTTGCGCTTCCAGCTCGGCCACGCGCTGCCGCAGCGCGTCACGTTCCTCACGCCATTGTGCCCCATTGTCGGCTCTTGCCGTCCCTGACCCCATCATAGGCTCCCTCCCTCTCGTAAAACAGACCGTAACCATAGCGTAAAAGTGCTGCCTTGCCCCACCGCGCTCTCCACGGTGATGCGCCCGCCGTGCGCCTGGGCGATCTTTTGAGCGATGCTCAGGCCCAACCCGACGCCAGCCGTGTGTCCCGATGCGGCCAGACGGCCCCGAAAAAAACGCTCAAATAACTGCGGTTGCTCCTCAGGCGCAATGCCGGGGCCGGTGTCCTGCACCGCGACCTTGATCCAGTTTTCGCCCTGGGCGACGCTGGCTTGCAGCGCGACGTTCACCTGTCCCCCGGCAGGTGTGAAAACAAGCGCATTTTCTACCAACTCACCCAACGCCTGGGCCAGGCGCCCCGCATCGCCTGTCACGAACGGCAAATCCGGGGGGACAGGCGCGGCGACCAGGGTCAAACCGGCCGCCTGGGCCTGGCTTTGGTAACGCTCCAGAACCATCCTAACAATGTCCGACAGGGAAACCGGCTCCCAGACCATGGCTCCTTTGCCGCTGTCCAAATCCGAGATTTCCAGGGTGTCTTGGACCAGTTGGATGAGCCAGTTGATAGAAGCTTCCATCGCTTGCAACTGCCGCCGCTGTTTTTCCGTTGGATCCGCGTGCAGCAGCAAATAGATGCTGGTCTTGAGCAGTGTGAGGGGGGTACGGAATTGATGGGAGACGTTGGTGATAAACTGGGCGCGCGCGCGCGCCAGGTCCTTGGCCTGGCTGACGTCCCGGTGGGTAAAGACATAGCCGGTGACCTGCCCGCCGTCATCATGGACCGGCGCGATGGTCAAGGCCGCGTCATAACGCCGGCCGTCTTTGCGCCGCGCGCGCACGTCCCCCTGCCAGGGCTTTCCCTGCATCAGAGTGGGAATGATGGACGGCAAACGCGGCACGAAATCCGCCAGCACTTCCAACGCGCCCACCTCCTGACCCAACACCTCGTCCTCAGGATAGCCGGTCAGCGTGGTAAAGGCCGGGTTGACGTAGCGGATGCGCTGCTCAGGATCGGTCATACAGATCGCATCGCCGACGCTGCCAAAGATCGCGTCCAGTTGGGCATACTGCGCTTGCAACTCGGCGGTGCGCTCTTGCACCAACTCTTCCAGATGATCTCGATATTTGAGCAGCGTTTCTTCTGCCTGCTTGCGCGCAGTGATATCGCGGGCCGCAGCAT